>JAEZFF010000032.1 GCA_023417635.1 Bacillota bacterium
TGGAAGAAATTGAAAACGTTCTGGGCATACACACCTGCCCGATGAACTGGCCAATCGGCTCCGGCAAGGAGTTTAAAGGCGTGTACGACCGCACAAGCAAAAAAATTCTCGCCTTCCATGCGAACAGCGACGCGGTCTTTGAACAGAAAGAAGTCAAGTCAACCGCTGTCTCCATTGATGACCCCTTGGCAAAAGAACTGATTGGCGAAGAATTTGACGCCAAACTGGCAGGCGACGTGGAACTGCTGGACGGCGCGGGGGATGGGCTCGACATGGAAGCCGTGCGAAACGGCAAGCTTTCACCGGTCTTCTTCGGATCGGCACTGACGAACTTTGGCGTTGAACCTTTTCTGAAAGAATTTCTTCGCATGACAACGCCGCCCTTGCCGCGGGAATCTGACCAGGGAACCGTTGACCCTTTCAGTCCGGATTTTTCGGCATTTGTGTTCAAAATTCAAGCCAACATGAACAAAGCTCACCGCGACCGCATTGCGTTTATCCGCATTTGCTCCGGCAAGTTTGAAAAGGGCATGGAAGTCTACCATGTGCAGGGCGGCCGAAAAGTGAAGCTGGCTCAGCCGCAGCATTTAATGGCGCAGGACCGCGAAATCATAGAAGAAGCTTACGCAGGCGACATCATCGGCCTGTTTGACCCCGGCATTTTTTCCATTGGCGATACCTTGTGTGCTGCCCCAAAGCCGTTTCAGTTCGGCGGCATCCCGACTTTCGCTCCGGAGCATTTCTCCCGTGTGGAGCAAGTGGACACCATGAAACGCAAACAGTTCGTGAAAGGCATGACGCAGATTGCGCAGGAAGGCGCCATTCAGATTTTCCATGAGCCGGATTCCGGCATGGAAGAAGTGGTAGTCGGCGTTGTAGGCGTTCTGCAGTTTGATGTGCTGGAGTACCGCCTGAAAAACGAGTATCACGTTGACATTCGCATGACAACGCTGCCCTTTGAAGAAATACGCTGGGTAAAAGACACCGGCCTCGACCTGAAAAACCTTGACCTTACATCCGACACCAAGCTGGTTCAGGATTTTCGCGGCCACAGCCTGCTTCTTTTCACGAGTGAATGGAGCATCAACTGGGCACTGGAGCATAACAAAGGCCTTGCCCTCGACGAGTTCGGCGGCACGGCGGAAGATGCGGAATCTTCTTTGGAATAAAATAAGCAGGCTCCCTGTGAATTCCTTCACAGAGAGCCTTTTCGCTCTTTTCCGCTGTGCCTTTCCAAACTTGGGTTTCATGCTTATGCCCTGAAAATTTTTCGCAGTTCCGGCAAGGCTTTTTTAGCGGAGGTATACCCTGCTTCCATACATTCCACCATTTGCGGAAGGTTCAGCACTCCTTCCGTTTTGGGAAGTTCGGGGTTCAGAAGATATTTTTCCCCACGCGTAACACACTCCCGCAGGCGTGTTTCCATAATGCACAGAGAATGTGTTGCAACCGCCATCGCGTCAACAGACTTCGGCACTGTGTAGTCTGCCGAAACGTCAACGGCAAGGATGTTCGGCTCCCCCGCCGCAGCCAGCAGGTCAACCGGAAGTACGTCAGCTATGCCGCCGTCAACCAGGCACATACCGTTCAGCTTCTTTGGCTGAAAAGCAACCGGCAGGGCAGAAGTCGCCCGCATGGCCTCACTGACTTTACCTTGCGTAACCCACTTCGTGTTGGCTACCGGTTTTACTCCAAAAAGCGTATTTGTAAACGCAATCGTGTGCCCGGTGTAAAGGTTCACGGCAGGGATGACCGTTCGCATTTTCAGGTCACGCATCCGCAAGCTTCCAGTGGCTTTTTCAAGCCAGTTTTCCATCTTGTTTCCTTTTAAGAGGCCGGAAAAGGCGCATGGCCGGCGCAAAAGCAGAGTCGGAGCAGCGGCAAGAATCCCCTTTTCGTCCAAGTCGGCCAGTTTCGCGCCATGCGCTGCCATGTCGCGCACAACGGCACACAGCTTCTGCGCGGAAACGCCGCAGGCATACAGCCCGGCAATCATACCGCCCGCACTTGTTCCAGCAATAGATGACGGCCTCAGCCCACCTTCCTCCAGCGCAAGGAGCACCCCCGCGTGCGCCGCGCCGCGCACGCCCCCTCCTGCAAGAGCTATCCCAAAAGACATAACAGGTCAGCCTTTCTTTTTTTAACAGCCTATGAGGGCCTCGCAAAAAGAGTGACTGGCAAAATATTCACACTTTATTGAATTTGTCGCCAAAAAGTTATACAATTAATTTAATAATATGAAAATGAAATAGGCGGTGAACAAATTGGTTTCAGGAATTTCTTCTATTGCTGCGGCACAAAGCCCGAGCCATGCAGGCTCCGCTTCTGTACAGAAAGCTTCCGGCTTTTCCGCAGCGTTTCAGAAGGCTGTAAGGCCTTCCGGCAAAAAGAGCCTCGACGAAATTTTCAGCGAGGCTTCCGAAAAGTACGGTGTGCCTGTTAATCTGCTGAAAGCTGTCGCAAAAGCGGAATCCGGCTTCCAGGCCGATGCGGTTTCGTGCTGCGGCGCACAGGGCATTATGCAGTTAATGCCTTCTACGGCACGATCCCTCGGGGTAACGAATTCATTTGACCCCCAGCAGAACATTATGGGCGGTGCAAAGTACCTTGGTCAGCTTCTGCACTCATTCGGCGGCAGTGAAAAGCTTGCCGTGGCGGCCTATAATGCAGGCGGCGGGGCTGTGCGTGCATACGGCGGCGTGCCTCCTTATGCAGAAACACAGAACTATGTAAAAAAAGTGCTCGGCTATGCAGGCGATGATATTTCCGTCCCAGCAAAGCTGTTTTCCGGAGAATCCGGTCTTTCTTCCGATGGGATTTTCGCTGACAGCGCAGTTTCTTTCCCTTCTGCACAGGATCAGGCAGGAACCTACTTAGCAGACAGCCTGCCGTTCAGTCTGGAGGATTACCAGCTATTTGCACAGATGCTTGTGCAGAAGCTGGAGCAGAATATTTTTGACACAGCGGCAGGCGGCTTCCAAAAGGACAAAACAATATCCGTTTGAAGAGGATTGCACGAAAGCTGCCACAAAAGGCAGAAAAGATGATTTCTCCGGAAGAGAGGCTGTACTATGGCCGGTGAAAGAGTATTGATTGTCGACGGCGACCAGCGCAGTGTCCGGTTTCTGGGGCTGGAGCTTAATTATAAGGGCTACCGGGTAGAAAAAGCATACGATGGTGAGAGCGCGCTGAAGCTGGCTCTAAGCAAAAAATTCGACCTTGTTCTTCTCAATCTCGTGCTGCCCGTGCTGGATGGGATGAATTTTCTGCATCGCCTGCGCGCTGTTTCCGACGTACCAGTCATTATATTGACCGAAAAAGATTCTTTGTACGACAAAGTGAACGGGCTGAACAGCGGCGCGGATGATTATCTGACGAAGCCTTTCGCAGTGGAAGAGCTTTTAGCGCGTATGCGCGCTGTACTGAAAGGCCGGAAAATCCGGGTGCAACGGGACAGGAATATTGACCTCCTTACCCGCGGCCAGCTGACCGTATGCCGAAGCGCGCATTCTACTGCGTACGGCGATGTTCCGGTGTCGCTGACCAACCGGGAATTTGACCTTCTTTGGTATCTGCTGAAAAGCCATGACATTGTCTGTTCCCGCAGCCAGCTGATGCAGAACGTGTGGGGCTATGATTTCAGCAGCGGGACCAATCTCGTCGATGTTTATATCCGGTACCTGCGCAACAAACTGGATTATCGCTTTAATTTTGAGCTGATTCACACGGTGCGCGGTGTAGGATATATGATTCGGCAAGATGAAAAAAAATAGAATTTTGTGTGGAAGCCTTATAAACGACCGAAAACGATCCCGTCGTTTTTAGGGCTTTCATTTTTTTGATCTGCTTGTATTGTTCAACGACGCAATAATAAGTGCGGCAGATAAACAGCGAGAATGGAAAAAAATTTTGGCATTATTTTTTCTGCTTCAGAATCATACCAAAAATCTCTGTGATAAAATATAGCCAAACATTGTTTAACATTTAACAATATTTTGACAAATTTTACTAAGGGGGACTTTGTAAATGGCACGTTTTACTTTACCGCGCGACATCTATTTTGGGCCTGGGGCCATCAGTGAACTGAAAGACTTGAAAGGCCACAAGAAAGCATTTATTGTGACCGGTGGGCATTCCATGCGCGCAACGGGATTTCTGCAGAAAACAGAAGATGCCCTGAAAGCCGCTGGCTTGGAAACAAAAATTTACGACGGCATTAAGCCAGACCCTACCATTGAATGCGTAAACACCGGCGCAAAGGCCATGCTTGAATTTCAGCCGGATGTAATCGTTGCCATCGGCGGCGGTTCCCCTATGGACGCGGCTAAAGCCATGTGGGTCTTTTATGAACACCCCGAAACAACTTTTGAAGATATTAAAAATCCGTTTACTATCCCGAAGCTGCGCCAGAAGGCCATCTTCGTTGCCATTCCGTCCACAAGCGGGACAGCCTCCGAAGTGACTTCCTTCTCCGTCATTACAGATGAAAAGACCGAAATTAAGTATCCTCTGGCCGACTTTGAAATCACCCCGGATGTTGCCGTACTGGACACTGACATTGCACAGACGATGCCGCAGAAGCTCGTCGCACACACCGGTATGGATGCTCTGACTCACGCGATTGAAGCTTATGTTGCCTGCAACCGCTCGCCATTCTCTGACCCGCTTGCACTGCAGGCCATTTCTGACATTTTCGACAGCCTTATCGATTCCTACAACGGCGACAAAGAAGCGCGCGAAAAGATGCATTATGCGCAGTGCTTGGCCGGTATGTCTTTCTCAAATGCTCTGCTTGGCATTTCACACAGCCTTGCACATAAGACCGGCGCTGTGTTCGGTATTCCGCACGGCTGCTGCAATGCAATTCTTCTGCCTTATGTTATTCAGTACAACTCCCGCGTCTGCATGGAGCGCTACGCAGACATCGCTAAGGTTGCAGGTCTGCCGGGCCGTACCGACAAACAGCTGATGGATTCCCTTGTGGAAGCAGTCCGCACACTGAACCGCAAGCTGAATATTGCCCCAACCTACCGTGAAAACGGCGTAAGCGAAGAAACTTTCAAGGCTCATGCAAAGACGATTGCGGCAAATGCTGTACTTGACCCCTGCACGGGAGCCAATCCTCGCCCGACGGATGCCGAGGCAATGGAAAAAGTGCTTACCTGCGCTTACTATGGCCAGGATGTCAATTTCTAATAGAAACAGCTTAAATACACAAAGCGGCGCGCCCTTTCAGGTGCGCCGCTTTTCTATGCCAAATTAATTCTAGAACTTTGCCGACATTACTTTTTCTTCCGTTTTTTCTCCGCCAAAAGCACATCGTCATGCAGGCGGCGCATCCGCTCCATGTGGTAAGTATACACAACCTGCAGGCTTTCCGGAATCTGCTCTTTGCCTTCCAGCTCCATACCGTCCACTACTTTCAGCTCATCCAGTATCATACGGTAAGTGGCAACCTGGCACGAAATAGCAAAAATAGCGTCGTCATCACCGCGCAGCAATTTTGCTTCGGAAACATACAGGCGGATATTAGAAGCCAGGCTGTTAATTAAAATTGATATTTCTTTCACGTCAAACGTTCGCTTGCCTGCTGCATCCTGCATGGCAAAATCTATTTTTTCCCGCAGCAGCGCATAGCTGCGCTTCACTTCTTCTGCATAGTTTGGCGGAAAAACAATCAGGTTTACAATCACTGCCACGGCAATTCCAATCAGCGCATTTTCTGCACAGGTCAGTGCCGACTGCCACGGTTTTGGTGAGGCAGCGGCAAACATCACGGCGGCAAATGCAAAACAGGAAAGCGTACTTGCCCCAAACAAATGAAATACCTGGCACAGGTACAGCAGGATAATAATCCCCACGCCGCACAGCCCGGGGTTTGCACCGGAAATCATAGCAAAACCGCACCCAAGGGCCGAACCAAACGCCACACCGATCAGTTTGTTTTTCGCGGAACGCACTGAAATATCTACAGATTTCCCCATAGAAAGCACCGTTGCAATAACGGCAAGAAACGGATCATCCAATTTCAGCAAATTGGAAATCACGATGCAAACCGTTACAGCCAGCCCGGTTTTAACAATCCGCAGCCCAAGCCTATGGTCAGAACGGATTTCCTGGAAGAATCGGTTCATTAGTCACCTCTGCGCTGCGGAACCTTACCGGCCGCAATCCACACAATTTGTGCAGGCGTTTCTGCGAGGTATTTCGCATGGTTCGCTTCCAGTTCAGCGCGTCCACGGAATCCCCAAAGCACGCCTGTAGTATCCATGCCGGCTGCCGCGCCGGTTTTCATGTCGGTATTCGTGTCGCCAATGTAAAGGCATTGTGCAGGCGGAATTTTCAGTTCTTTTGCTATCAGCAAAGCACCATCCGGCGCCGGCTTACGCGGTACCTGCGGCCTTTGGCCATAGCAGGCATCAAAAGTCCCTTTTGGGAAAAGAAACGAAATAATCGCCTGTACCCAGTCATTCGGTTTATTGGAAAGTACAGCCAGGCGAACGCCCGTATTTTTCAGCGCTTCCAAAGCCTGCGGCATGCCCTCATAATTTTTCAGCAGGTAAGTGGGGCTGGCACCGTAAAGCCCGCCGTAAAGCGTGCGGACCTTCTGAAAGTCTTCTTCCGACCAGGCATTTTTACCGGCTGTACGGTCAAGCATTCGGCGAACCTGCATATCCGCGCCGTCACCCACTATGGTTTTGTAGTCTGCCGTTGGTATAGCTGCGTAGCCGTACCGCTTTAAGGCTTCATTGGAGAAGTAAGCGATGGACTCCAGCGTATTCGCAAGGGTTCCATCCAAATCAAATATACACGCAAGGTACAAAGAATCACCCGTCTGTTTTCATTTATTATGACATCTAAAGCTGTTAAGATTGCCTGAATTATTTCTGTATTTAATCATACTCATTTTTCCGCAGATTTTCAAGTGGGGTCCTTTTCGTGGCTGCTCTCCGGCTTAGTTTCTGCGCCTTTTTCCCTGCTGAAAAGAATTTTTTCTTCTTTCAGCCGTTCCAGCACACGGCGGCATGCGTCCTCGGAAGGGCAAACCAGTGTGTGCAGGTGGATTCCTCCGGTTAGGTCACACAGCGGAAGGGAACTGCTCTGTGCGAGTTTCCTGACGAAATTTTCCGCATCATAGCGGGAAAAGATGTGCAGCTGGCCGGAAATCTGGCCATACACGGCGTGTTCCACCGTTACATCAAGCACACCGCAGCCGTTGTCTACTGCTGCGTAAAGTTCTGGCAGAATCTTTTCACGTCCATGGCAGCATGCAACCGTGCGCAGAATCCCCTTGTGCTCTTCCGTCTGCAATACATAGCCGCGCGGCGTCGCTGCTATGGGTGCGCCGGAAGCCCGCAAAAGTGCCACATCGCCTACAATAATCTGGCGGCTTACACCGAGGCTGCGTGCAAACGTGCCTGCGCTGACCGGGACTGCACTTTCTGCCAAAGTCTTTTGAATTTTTTCGCGCCGCTGTGCTGTGTTCATGTTGCGCTCCCCCTGTAAGAACCGTTTTTACTATTATAACATAAAATGCGGGTGAAAAGAAAAAACAAGGCCCCGGCGAAAGCCGGAGCCCGAATGATTTATTTTAATACCACCCAAACTGTGGTCTGTCTGCCGTACGGCCGCACGGTAAAAACCGGATTGCTTTGCATAGCAGTAACAAAACTTTCAGCTGTGGTACCGTATATTTGCTCAACCAGGCCAAAAACTACTTAGTACATTGGAATCACCATACACAAAATATTTTGTTTCCGGACTCTTCTTTTTCGTACTCAGTACATTGGAATCACCTGAGGAATCACCTAAAAACATTTTTTCGGAACCGTTTACGCGTGTCGCCTGCCTCGCTGCTGCCCTTTGTGCTGCGGGTAAACCGCTGCTGAAC
This sequence comes from Bacillota bacterium, assembly GCA_023417635.1. Classification (GTDB taxonomy): domain Bacteria; phylum Bacillota; class Clostridia; order Oscillospirales; family Acutalibacteraceae; genus Thermocaproicibacter. The sequence goes on from JAEZFF010000032.1 coordinate 7,892, forward strand.
TTCTAATCGAAGCAAACCCGGCAATGCTAAGTCAGTTCACGCCAGCCCCTTACAGGAACTTGAAGCTCTTTGCTGCTGCATTGGACTCAAACTCCTTTTTGTGAAATAAAGGAAACGGAAATTAAACTGTATTTTGGACTCAGCCCCTTTCCGTTCAGAAACAGCCCCGGCCCAACAGACCAGCTGTTTGCTGTGACGGACTAACCTCGCCCATTGGACTCACTCCTTTCACTGAAAAGTTTGGATTCTTACCGGTGCGTCACTTTTGCCCAGCCTCTGATACTTTTCGGCCCAGCTTTCGGGGATTTCCCCGGTGGCACGCACCCTTTCAAATCTTTCCTTTTCGTTTTCTGGCTTCATTATAACGGGGAATGTTGTATATGTCAATAGTTTTTTAGAACATTTTTTAAAATATTAGTGTAAGTTTAAAAGTATTCATTTTCCTGTTGACTTTATGAGCATGGCAGGATAAAATAAGACCGAACCACAAAGACCTTTGAAGAGCACGTAAACAGCAAGGAGATGTTCCGTATGCAGGACGATTTTGGCGAGGATCTGCTGACCCTGGTAGATGACGAGGGCAACGAGCATGAATTCGAAGTTCTGGATGTCATAGACAATGACGACGGATGCTTCTATGCTTTGCTTCCTACTTTCGACGATCCAAAGGATCAGGTCGAAGCGGAAGGCGCTTACTATATTTTTGAAGCTATTGAAGAAGACGGCGAACAGCAGCTGGCGGAAGTAGAAGATGACGCTTTGCTGGACCGCCTTGAAAAAGAATTTGAAAGCCGCTTTGAAAGCCTTTACAGCGACGAGGATGAAACCGACGAAACCGGCGAAGACGAAAACTAAGTCGGCATCCTGCCTGGTGCGCGGACCGGTGTACAAATAACCCTACAATTTTGAATCGGGAGCTTTGCTCCGGCGGCGGACTTCAGACCTCCCGGCTTATGCCGGACGAAGGGAGTGCGAAACCGTTGGGCTGGCACCCACCTGCTTACAGTAGCAGGTTATTCAGCACCTTACGGCCAGGCGGGCTTTTCATGAAAATTGAAAGGACCCCTTTCGGTGAAAACCGAAGGGGGTCCTTCTTTTTATTCTCTCTGTGTCATTTTGCCGGCTACGGCCTTTATGCGGCCAAGCGCCTGCGTTTGCCGGCAACTAAACCGAGCGCTACAAACGCCGCCGCGAAAAGCAGCTGCATCAGCATACCGTTTATGACGGGCGCAAGATTTGCAGCGCTGAAATTCTTCATCGTTCCGAGCGTTTCATTGGCCTTCACATACCAGTAAGCAGGCGTAAAACTTGCGACTTTCAGTACCGTGTCGTTTAAAAAACGCTGTGGGATAAACACGCCGGAAATGAAACTTGGGCCAAGGGCACACACATTGGCCACGGCACTGATTGCCTCTTTGCCTTTTACCAGATTGCCGACAAGGAAGCTGATACCGACAACCGACAGCAGGCACGCAAAGGAGTTGAGTAATTGGTAAGGCATCGTGCGCGTAAAAAAGTGCACGGGGTCAAGCACCATGCAGGGTAAAAGGAGTACCAGCCAGACGGCGACGGAAAATATGGAAATTGCAAGAAGGTACTGCCCGCTGTAATTTCGTGGGCGGATGGGGGAACAAAATGTACGGCTGCGCAGGTCATGGTCGTTAAATACTTCCATTATAACAGACACACCGAAAATCAGCACCGCCGTCAGGCAGTAGAACAGGTAGTTGTAATAATAAGACGTGAAAGGTTCTTCCGTATCATCTGCCTTGTGCTGCTGATGATTCAGCTGAACGGAAACCGTTTTGTCCATGTCATTTTTCAGGTGTTCCACCAGCTCCGCCTGTGTAATGTTTTGCTCGCCTTTCACATAAAAAGCGGCGGTATTGAGGTACCGGTCGATTTTCATGTTGAGGAAAGCATTGTAAACGGAATCCGGCACAGATGTCCGCTCCAGGTTCACTTTTTCGCCCTTCAAAAACTTTTTAGTAAAGCCCTTCGGCACACGCACAATGTAAGTCACATTGCGGTAAAAAAGTGCATCCTGCCGCGCTTCCAGCGTATCCGGTATGCTGACAAAATCCGCCGACTTGGAAAGTTCCTGCTTCAGCCCCGCCACAAGCGGAGTGTTTTCTTCGCTGTAAAAGGCAACGCTGGTCTTTTCCGCCGTATATCCTCTGTTTCCCGGCGCTTTCGCGGAAGCCAGGGAAACTGTTATGGCAATGCCCAGAAAAATAAAAACATAAATCATCATGGTGATTTTATTTTTCTTTATAATCTTCATACAGAGCTTAAAGACTTGCATACTTCCGCCTCCTGATGATAAAATACGTCACCGCGCAGAATACCACGGCAAACGCGCCCAGCAGCCCAATATTCAGCCAATACCTCTCATAACCGCTGTAGTAGTAGAGGCAGTAGAACGCATCGCTTACCAAGGCAACCGGGTTCAGGTAGTTCACAAGGGGTGCATTTTGCTGCACAACGGTTTTTAGGCCCTGGTACATCATGCCGGAAAGGACGCAGCCTGACATAAAGAAGGTCAGCAAAATGCCAACCTTTAAGTTTTCATTGCTTTTCACAATGGCGCCAATAAACGCGCCCGCGGAAAGGCCAACCAGGCACCCCACAAACGATGTGAAAACGACAAACCCTGTTTTTGGCCCAAAGTCGATTCCAAGGCAGTACCGCAGGAATGCAAGCTGAATCAGGATTTCAGCAAAATCCACAGTCAGCGAAGCCGCCATGCTGTAAAGAAAGGTTTTCAGTTTGTGCACGGGTGCCAGGTTCACGCGCACCGCGCGCTGGGAAAGGTCGGCCTGAATATCCGTAATCTCGCGCATCCCCCAAAAGCAGCCGTACATACACGCCATGGCAACAAGCGAATAAAAATAGGCAAGGGAGTTATCCGGTTTGGCGTCGCTGATTGGTTTTTCCTTCAGGTACTCCGTCTGCGTTTTCAGGTTTTCGGCAAGTTTCTGCATTGCGGCGGGGTTTTCCTTCAGTACAGATGAAACAGCGGAGTTCGTCTGCATATAGCTTTCCGCAAACGTCTGAATGATGCTCACGTTTAAGCCGGATTTATTCACGGTTAAACCGATTTTGTCGCCTGCCGTAAGCACGCCGTCCACGTTTCCGTCCGCCAGCAGCTTTGCGGCATTCTCTTTTGTCGTTTCCGTCAAAGCGAAGATATGACCTTTCCCTTCGGAGACGCTTTTCAGTGCCGTGCGAAAATTCGTATCATTTTGGTACGCCGCATCGTTCACAACAGCAACCGGCACCGGGTGAAAATTCTCTGCCGTGGCAAGATTCCGCAGCGAAAGGCTAAAGAAAAGGGCCAGCAGAATTGGAAATAGTAAAGTCCAAAAAATCGTCATGTGGTTGCGCAGTAGGCATTTCAGCCGGTAGGTAAAAATATGTGCAAACATTCGGTTCCCTCCCCCCTTAATCCCGCAGCTCTTTGCCGGTCATTTCGAGGAAAACGTCGTTAAGAGTTGGCATTTCCGAGTAAATATGCCCGTAAGCCATCTGATGCTGTTTTAAAGAATCCAGCACGTTTTCCAGGTTGTTTTTCCCGCGGGCTGATTTCACACTGAGCTCTTTGCCGCTGTACTCCACGGAAATTACACCCGGCAACGCACGCAGCATCATAAGCTGCTCTTCCGTTGGCGCTGCCATTTCCACTGTAATTTTTTCGCCAAGCGAAATCATGCTTTTCAGCTTCTCTTTCGTTCCGTTCGCAATGACCTGCCCTTTGTCGAGAATCACAATGCGGGAACAGATCTGCTCCACTTCCTCCATGTAATGGGAAGTGTAAACGACCGTTGCGCCTTCTCGATTCAGGCGCTGGATGCCTTCCAGAATATTATTGCGGCTCTGTGGGTCGACAGCAACAGTAGGCTCATCAAGGATAATCAGCCTTGGCTTGTGCGCAATGCCGCAGGCAATGTTCAGGCGGCGCAGCAGGCCGCCTGAAAGCTTCTTCGGGCGGAATTTACGAAAATCATTCAGGCCGACAAAGTCGATGGCTTCTTCCACAAGTTCTTTTCGCTTTGCCTTATCCGAAACATAAAGCCCGCAGAAATAATCGATATTTTCATAAACTGTCAGTTCATCAAACACCGCAACGTTTTGCATAACCACGCCGATGTTGCGCTTAATGTCGTAGGCGTCCGGCCTCATGGGCTGGTCAAAGATTTTAATTTCACCTTTGTCGTAGCTCAGAAGCGAAAGGATGCAGTTGATGGTTGTTGTTTTTCCGGAACCGTTCGGCCCAAGCAGGCCGAGAATTTCGCCTTCGTCTACCTCAAGCGAAAGATGGTCAAGCGCCACAAGGTCGCCATAGCGTTTTACCAGGTTTTTCACACTGATTACCATTGGAATCCCTCTCTCTCTTTCTCGTCTGCTTCACAGTTTACTACTGCACAGGATGTTTTGGCAGTGTAATCCGTCAGCAGTTTGAGGTGACATTTGTCACAATCTTCCCTTCCCGCTGCCAAAATTGCCATTGCCGCCGGGCGCCTGGAATGGTAGAATAGGAAAAAAGGGAGGGGAAACGCCGTGAAAATGCCGACAGCTGAATTCTGCGACCGCTTGATTCTGTTTTTCTGCTGCCTGGCGGCCTATTTCTCCGCCCCCGAAGCATACCGTGACGTCACACCGATTCTTGCCGCTGTGCTTGTGTCTTCCCTGCTGGATTATCTTTCGCAGAAAGCCGTAGCACCCATCCTTACCACATTGTTCCTTGCGTGGTGTACGCTGATGCCGTCCTCATCGTTTTTTTTGCCGCTCGTACTTTATAATGCCCTGTTTTCGCCCTGCTGGCCCATTTGCTTGTTGGCAGCCGTGCCGCTCATTCGTTTCAGCAAAACCGCCTCCGTTTCTTCGTTCGTGTTTCTCTGTATCCTGCTTGTACTAAGCGGCTGGCTCCGCCGCCGCACCAGCCTGCTGGAAAACCTGAAAACAGAGCGGAACCAGCTGCGCGACAGTGCCCGTGAGCTTTCTATGAAATTAAAGCGCCAGAACCGTGAACTGCTGGAAAAGCAGGACGCCGAAATCAGCTCAGCCGCTCTGCAGGAACGTGGACGCATTGCACGCGAAATTCACGACAGTGTAGGGCATCTGCTTTCCAGCGCGCTGCTGCAGGTTGGCGCACTGCTCGCCATAAACCGCGACGAAAAAACGCGCGGCGGCCTTTCCACCCTGCATGACACATTGAATGAAGCCATGAACAGTATCCGCCGCAGCGTCCATGACCTGCACGACGAATCCGTTGACCTTTATGAGCAGCTGTACCGGCTTACAAAGTCGTTTTCATTCTGCCCGCTCGCTTTCCGCTATGAGCTGGAAACCGACCCCCCTGCAAAAGTAAAATACGCTTTTCTTGCCATTACAAAGGAGGGGCTTACCAATATTGTGCGCCACTCCAAAGCTACAGCCGCTTCGCTTTTGCTGCGTGAACACCCGGCCTTTTACCAGTTTATCCTCGAAGATAACGGGCCTGTAGAGGATTACCGCCCGGAAAATGGCATCGGCCTGCAGAATATCCGCGAACGGGTCGAAACGTTTCGCGGCGTTTTGAACATCACAGCGGAAAACGGATTTCGCATTTTTATTTCCATACCGAAAGGGGAAGCAAAACAGTGAAAGTTCTTGTCATAGATGACGACCGGCTTGTTTCTGCCTCGCTGAAAACAATTTTGGAATCCGACAGCGGCATCCAGGTGGTTGGCACTTTCAACAGCGGCAGGGAAGCCGCCGCGCAGTATGCCGCCCAGAAACCAGATGTCCTATTGATGGATATCCGCATGGAAGGCATGACGGGCCTGGAAGCAGCAAAAGAAATCCTGAAGGATTTCCCCGACGCGAAAATCCTTTTTCTCACCACTTTCGCCGACGACGAATATATTGCGCAGGCCCTGCAAATCGGCGCAAAGGGCTACCTGCTGAAGCAGAACTTTGAAGCGATTATCCCTTCGGTAAAAGCGGTTTGCGCCGGGCAGCGTGTTTTCGGCGATGAGGTAGTTTCCCGTATGCCAACCATGCACAGCGGGAATCTTTCTTCTTTCGGCCTGACCAGCCGGGAAACAGAGCTGCTGACGCAGGTTGCCGATGGGCTTTCCAACCGGGAAATTTCAGAAAAACTTTTTTTAAGCGAAGGCACCGTGCGCAACTACATTAGCTCTTTGCTGGAAAAGCTTGGCCTGCGTGACCGTACACAGCTTGCCGTTTTTTATTATAAGAATACCTAAAGCGAAGCGGCATCCCAAGGCCGAAAGCCCGGGATGCCGCTTTTTTATTTCTGTGAATCTTCTCTTTTTACAAAGGTTCCGTGTACTCAGTCCCCTTGCAGCGCTTCGTACCCTTCTTCTCCGGTACGGATTTTAACCACATTTTCCACGTCGTAGACAAAAATCTTTCCGTCGCCGATGTGGCCGGTGTAAAGCACCTTTTTCGCCGTTTCAATCACTCTGCGCACCGGAATCTTGGCAAGCACAATTTCAACCTGCACTTTCGGCAGCAGCGTAACTTCTGTGGAAACGCCGCGGTAATACTCCGGTTTGCCCTTTTGGGCACCGCAGCCAAGGACCTGAGTCACCGTCATGCCCATAACACCAAGTTTGTTCATGGCTTCCTTAAAGGCTTCAAAGCGGCTCTGCTTCATCAGCACAACAACTTTGGTCAGTTTCGCAGCCTTTCCGGTTTCCGCAGAATCATCGGTAAGGTCAACAACCGGAACTGCTTTTTCTATGGCAGCTTCCTGTACGGCTGCTTCCTGTGCCTTCTGAGCCATGTCGAAATCCTGGAAGCGTTCCAGCTGCTTAATCTCCGCGTCGTCGCTCGAAATTTCGTCGAGGTCACAGCGGATCAGCTGGCTGTCCGGGTAGGCCAGAACACCCATCTCCGGAAGGTCAAGGCCTTCAATTTCCGTTTCCGGATCCACGCGCAGGCCCCAGGTCTTATCCAGGATACGGAAGAAAAGATACGATACGCCAAAGCCCCAGATAAACAGCACAGCCACCGCAATCAGCTGCGCTGCAAACTGTGAGGCATCGCCGTAGAACAAGCCGCGTACGCCGCCGGAAACACCGTTAATGCCGTCGCCGTATTTGCCGTCTGCAAACAGTCCGAGGGCAATAATACCCCAAAGGCCGTTGACGCAATGGACAGAGATGGCACCCACAGGGTCGTCAAGTTTCAGCTTGTTTTCTACGAAAGGAACCGCAAAGCAGACAAGCAGACCGGAAATAAGGCCAATCACAAAAGCGGAGATGCCGTCTACAAACGCGCACGGCGCGGTAATGGCAACCAGCCCTGCCAAACTTCCGTTCGCCGTCATGGAAGGATCCGGCTTGCCGAACTTGCCCCACATGTAGAACATCGCCGTTAGGCCTCCTACAGCACCGGCTATCATGGTGTTGGTTGCCACAACGGAAAGGCGGCAGTCGGAAGCGTTCAGCGTAGAGCCAGCATTGAATGAGAACCAGCAGAAGAAAAGGACAATGGTGCCAATAATGGCCATTGGAATGTCATGCCCCGGAAAAGCACGCGAAGTGCCGTCTTTTTTGAACTTCCCGATTCTTGGGCCAATGACAATCGCGCCCGCAAGCGCCAGCATCCCGCCCATGGAGTGAACAACGGCAGAACCCGCAAAGTCCACCACGCCATGGCCAAGGCCGAAGTTTTTGCCCAAAGTGGAAAGCCATCCTCCGCCCCACACCCAGTTGGCAAACAGCGGGTACAGGAACATGGAAATAAAAAACGAGGTAATCACCACAGCAGAGTATTTCACACGCTCTGCCATAGCGCCCGTAGGAATGGTTACGGTTGTGTCCATGAAAACCATTTGGAAGAAAAACATTGCGTAAACACCGGCGTCATAGGTTCCGTTCATCAGGAAACCTTTATAGCCGAAGATTCCGCCGAAGCCCGGTATGGTTGCAAGGCCGTTCAGTACGGATGTTCCGGCACCAAGGGTCGCTGTACCGCCGGAACCGCCCATCTGAAGCGCGAAGCCAACTAAGAAGTAGCCAACTGCGCCCACAAGGAAAACCATGAAATTCATCGTCATGGTGTGCGCCGCATTTTTTGCGCGGCAGAAGCCCGTTTCCACCATTGCAAAGCCGCACTGGAAGAAAAACACCATAAAAGCGCAAATCATAATCCAAACGTAGTTGGAACCTAACAGAGCTTTGTTTGCCGTCGCCGCAACCGTGTTCAGAGTCTCCCCACTCTTAACCGCCGCATAGGTAGCGCCCGTCGGATCTGCTGCATTCTGCGTATGAACATCATTTGCAATCATCAGCCCAAGAACAATTAAAGTCAGCAGGATGCCAACAATGGCAAGCGCTTTCTTATGCTTTTTCAAAATTACCATCTCCCGTATCTGCTATTTTATATTTGTTTTGCCCGTCTTTCGAAAGTTGCTCCACGAGAATACAGAGCTTGGCTTGTAAACCTCGGCTTTCAGCTTCCGAACAGAAAGAAAGTACCTGAGGCCAAGGAAAAGAATTACCAGCCCAAAAGCAGCACCCGGAACCTGTGAAGTCAAAACGGTATACTTGACTCCTGAAACCAAGCTTGTGACGCAGAGCGCGGCTCCGGCTAAAATAATTAAAATAGAAAGCGTATAGAGGGCAAAAACAGATCTCGTTTTTCCCTTTGAAACGCTTTTGGGGGCAGGTCCGGATTTCATAAGCAATTCTTCCTCTCCACATTAAAAAATCAGCTGCAGCTTTACACGATCGATCGATAAAAAAAACAAAGGTGTTTCTGGCATTTCTGCCCGAACACCTTTGTTCTGTTAACCAGTATACACTGGTCATGTTAAAAATGCAATAGCAATGCTTCAATTTTTCAAAATTAATTCGCCCATATGGATTTTAAACTATAAAAAATAAGGAATTATCTTGCAAAAAGATTAAACTTATTTTAATAAAGTGCAGTCTGGTACTGGGGTTCTAGGTTTCTTTCCATTTCATTTAATTTTTCTTACCACATTGTTCTTTATTTCAAATCTTTAGTAATTTTGCATTATTAATTTAAAATAATTCATAAATTTAGTTTTTCCCTTGATTTTTCTTTGTAAAATCCAAGGATGACTTTCAAAAATTAAGGAAAACGAATAACGCGCAAATACTTCTTGGCAGCAAAAAGGCCGGAGCAAACGCTCCGGCTAAAGGTTCCGCTTTTACGCAAACAGCGTTCCCGCACCGTATGTGACAAACGCCACAATGGCCCCGGCCGCGGCTACACCGAGGGCAATGGAAGGAAATGCCTTCTTCATCGGCATTTCCAGCATAGCGGCAACAAGCGCACCCGTCCACGCGCCAGTGCCGGGAAGCGGAATTGCCACAAGGACGAAAAGCCCCCAAAAAGCATATTTCTGTACGGTCTCCGTCTTGCCCGCGGCACGTTTTTCCATGCGTTCCACAAGGTTGTTCAGCCGAACGCTTTTTGTACGCATCCAGGCAAATATCTTTTTAATAAACAAAATAATAAATGGCACCGGAACCAGATTACCAAGAATCGAAACAAGAATCGCCGGCCATATACTGAGTCCGTTTGCCACACCGATTGGAATTGCGCCGCGCAGCTCGATGATCGGCACCATGGAAATCAGAAACGTCATCAGCAGTTTACCGAAAAATGTACTCCAAATATTCAATACAATTCACCCTAATTTTAAAATCCGCAGGTTAAAAATTATAGCCCACCATCTGGAATTCTTTCTTCACCTCCCGGTTATTGTACGACATTTTTATGAACATTTCCATAAAGAAATGAAAAATAATTGCGCTTTCGGGTTAAAAAAGCCCAAAAGCGCAATTTTCAGCTGTTAAGCAAACTTTAGTCCGCCGGTATGACACGCGCACGCACAATTTCCGGCAGGCCTTCCAGGCTGGCAGCCGTTGTATCGGCCACACCACCTGTTACGTCAAGGATGGTATAGGCATAGTCCTTTTTTGCCTTGCTCTGCATATTTTCAATGTTGATACCTGCTCCGGCCAGCGCACCCGAAAGCTTGCTGATGGTATTGGGCACATTGCGATGGAACAGGCAAATCCGTGTAAATCCGCCGCGAGGCATGGAAACCGCCGGCATATTCACCGAGTTGCGGATGTTGCCGTTCTGAAGGTATTCTATCAGTTCATTTGCCGCCATGCGGGCGCAGTTGTCTTCCGACTCCGGCGTAGAAGCACCAAGGTGCGGCACGGCAATCACATTTTCCACACCGAGCATACTGTCGTCAGGAAAATCCGTTGCATAGCGCGCCACTTTGCCGGATTTCAGGCCATCCAGCACTGCCGCAGAGTCTACAAGGCCGCCGCGCGCAAAGTTCAGCAGGCGCACCCCGTCTTTCATCTTTGCGATGCCCGCAGCATTAATCATATTTTTCGTATCGGGAAGCAGCGGTACATGAATCGTCACATAGTCGCTGTGCTCGAAAATTTCATCCAGCGAACGGGCATGGTGAATGGAGCGGGAAAGCCCCCATGCTGCATCCACAGAAAGATACGGATCATAGCCGTATACATCCATGCCGAGCGAATGCGCAGCATTCGCCACAAGGATGCCGATAGCGCCAAGGCCAATAACACCAAGGGTCTTTCCGTAGATTTCCGGCCCTACAAACTGGCTCTTGCCCTTTTCAATCAGTTTTCCGACTTCGTTACCCTTGCCCTTCAGGGTTTTTGCCCACTCTACGGCAGGAACAATTCTGCGGGAAGAAAGCAGCAGCGCCGCAATCACAAGCTCTTTCACCGCGTTGGCATTCGCGCCAGGCGTGTTGAATACGGCAATGCCATTTTCGCTGCACCGGTCAAGCGGAATGTTGTTCACCCCGGCACCCGCACGCGCTATGGCAAGCAGGTTTTTGGGCAGTTCCGCATCGTGCATGGAAGCGGAGCGCACCAGTATGGCATCCGGGTTTTCCACATCTTCGCCAACGGTATAATTTTCCCCGAAGCGGCCTGTGCCGGCCGGGGATATTTTATTCAGGCATTTAATTCGATACATTGTTCTTCGTTACCCCATTTCTCCGTTTATCTGTGGGAGCGCTTAACCGTTCTCTTTTTCGAATTTCCCCATGAAATCGACAAGTTTTTCCACACCCTCAACCGGCATGGCGTTGTAGATGGAAGCACGCATACCGCCTACGGTGCGGTGGCCCTTCAGGTTTACAAAGTCGCGCTCTGCCGCAGCGGCAACAAACTTTGCATCCATTTCGGTGCTGCCTGTTACAAATGGGATGTTCATCAGGGAACGGTCTTCTTTTACAACCGTGCCGTGGAACAGTTTGGAATTGTCAAGAAAATCGTAAATCATGCCGGCCTTTTTCTGATTGATTTTTTCCATCTCTTTCAGGCCGCCAACGGTATTTTTCAGCCAATCCAGCACAAGGCCGCAGATGTAAATAGCATAGCACGGCGGTGTGTTGAACATGGAGTCATGCTCGGCATGAGTCTGGTAGTTAAACATGGTAGGTGTTTTTTCCATGGCATGGCCTATGAGGTCTTCCCGGATAATCACAACGGTAAGGCCCGCCGGGCCCATGTTCTTCTGCGCGCCGGCAAACAGCACGCCGAACTTGGAAACGTCAATCGGCTGGCTCAGGACGCAGGAAGAAATATCGGCTACAAGCGGAACTTTCCCCGTCTGCGGCAGTTCGTGGTAAACGGTGCCATAAATGGTGTTGTTCATGCAGATGTGAAAGTAATCTGCATCTTTCGTAAATGTGCTGGGGTCAAGCTTTGGAATGTATGTAAAGGTCTTATCTTTGGAAGAAGCCACAACATGGGCATCACCGTAGCGGGCAGCCTCTTTGTAAGCTTTTGTGGCCCACTGGCCGGTCAGAACAAAATCCGCCTTGTTGCTCCCTGTCATCAGGTTCAGCGGGATCATGGCAAACTGTGAGGAAGCGCCGCCCTGTAAAAACAGGACTTTATAATTTTCCGGGATGCTCATCACTTCACGGAGTAAACTCTCCGCAGAATGAATGATGCCCTCGTAGATTTTTGATCGATGCGACATCTCCATGACGGACTGACCGCTGCCGTTGTAGTCCAGCATTTCATCGGCTGCGCGGCGAAGTACCGGTTCCGGCAGCATGGAAGGGCCTGCGGAAAAGTTGTAAACGCGTTTCATGATGTTCCTCCAAATTGTGAATTTTTGGTTTGCGTTAGATTCATTATACTGTCATGATTTAACCTTGTCAATCGCTGAACTTTACAAATTTAGTATACTTTCGGCTTTCTTTCCCCATTGTTTTTTCTTCCTTATTTTTGAAAGCCCTGCTTCAAAGCATTTATTTTGCGCCAAAACAGCCGTTTTGCTTTCCGCCTAATTATGTTATAATAGGCCTCAGGTGATATTAGATGATGAAAAAGTGTGAACGTATATTCCGCGCCGCCGTGTTTCTGATTGCTGCCGCCGGTCTTATCTGGTTCCTGATTCCTTTGGTGTGGCAGGTCGTGAATCTTGGCAGTGTATGCGGCCTTGCGGTGTGTCTTCTGCTGCTTCTCGGCTCCCTTTTCTTTAGCAAAATACGCACAGCGTGCCAGAAGTCGAAAACTCTGCGCCGCGTTTTTCTTCCAGTAGGAGCCCTTTTCTGCCTGGGTGCGCTCTGGAGCCTTGCCATGACGTGCTGTATGTTTTCAGCAGCTGCTGCAAAGCCGCCTGAAAATGCTGCCGCTGTCGTTCTGGGCAGCCTTGTTGATGGCACCGAGCCGAGCGCCGACCTGCGCGGCCGCATTAACTGTGCAGCGGTTTATTTGAAGGAACATCCTGGTGCAAAATGCATTGCAAGCGGCGGACGCGGTCATCGTGAGGCCGTTACTGAGGCTTCTGCCATAAAAAAATCGCTTGTTGCTTCCGGCATCGACCCGCAGCGGATTTTGCTGGAGGAATCTTCCGTCAACACAAAAGAAAACCTGCGGCGTTCCCTTGCCATCATGAAGCAAAACGGCATCAGCGCGCCGCTCGCCATTATAACAGATGACTACCATGAATTCCGCGCCTGCTCTATTGCGCGTTCGCTCGGCATTAAAGCTTATGCCGTACCTACACGCACGCCGTGGTTCATTTTCTCTTCCTGCTGGTCACGGGAAGTCTTAGCACTGACAAAATATTTAGTGATGCCGAAATAACACCTGCCGCATACAGAATCATATGAAACGGGAGATGAAAAAATGAACCGGCTGCTAATCCGTTCCGCACGCATTTTCGCCTCGGCTTCTGAATCCGACTTTGTGGGCGATCTTCTTGCTGAAAACGGAAAAATTGTTTCTGTGGGCGGCTGTGCGCCTGTTCCAGGGGCAGAAGTAATCGACGCGCACGGCCTTTGCGCTGCGCCCGGCCTTGTAGATATGCACGTCCATCTGCGCGACCCCGGGCAAACACAAAAAGAAGACATCCTTTCCGGATGCCGCGCGGCTGCGGCAGGCGGCGTTACAAGCCTGCTCTGCATGCCAAACACCGTGCCGCCCGCAGACTCGCCGGAAACCGTTGCTTATATCCGTGAAAAAGCAAAAAATGCCGATGCGCGCGTTTATTCCGCCGGAAGCATCTCCAAGGGACTTCTGGGAAAAGAAGCTTCCGACTGGCGGGCTTTGAAAGAAGCCGGCGCCATAGCTCTAAGCGACGACGGCCGCCCAGTCCTCAGTTCCGCGCTGATGGCCGCAGCCATGAAAGCCGCGCCCGGCCTTGGCCTTACCGTCTGTGCCCACTGTGAAGACCTTTCGCTTGCAGCGGGCGGCAAACTAAATGAGGGCGCGGTTTCGGCAGCACTCGACGTAAAGGGCGTACCTTCCGCCGCCGAAGACTGCGGTACAGCACGGGAAATTGCCCTTGCCGCCGCTTACGGAGTACCCATCCATATTTGCCACGTCAGTACAAAAAATTCCGTTGCCATGGTGCGTGATGCAAAGCAGCGCGGCGTTCCCGTTACGGCGGAAACCTGCCCACACTACTTCAGCCTAACGGAAAAGGAGCTGCTTTCCCGCGATGCGGATTTCCGCATGAGCCCGCCGCTGCGCACCGAAGAAGACCGTCTGGCCGTAATAGAGGGCCTGCGTGACGGCACTCTTGACGCGATTGCGACCGACCATGCACCGCACACACCGCAGGAAAAGGCGGATTTTCTTACGGCTCCGAACGGTGCCGTCGGCATGGAAACAAGCTTTGCCGCCGGCATGACCTATCTTGTAAAACCGGGGTACCTTACCCTTCCGCAGCTTCTGCGGCTGATGAGCCTTTCACCGGCAAAGATTCTGCACCTTCCGGCAGGAACCCTGCAGCCGGGCGAAAATGCCGACTTTTTCCTGTTTGAGCCGGAGGAAACATGGGAAGTCATCCCCGAAAAGCTGCACGGCAAAAGCCGCAACGCCGTTTTCAAAGGGCAGCGGCTCACCGGCCGGGTACGGCTGACCGTCTGCCGCGGCAAAATTGTTTACCGCTGTGCAGAATGAAAAGCACATCCTCTTCCCGCGCACCGCAGTTTTCCGCGCGGAAAAGTGATGATAAATGAATCAGTAAGGAGAAACGTTTATGGCATTCGACAAACTGATGGAAAAAATCACACAAATGCAGAACCCCACGGTCGCCGGGCTGGACCCAAAGCTGGAGTACGTCCCGGAATCCATCCGGGAAACGGCTTTTGCGGAGCATGGCAGAACGCTGGAAGGTGCAGCCGCGGCGGTGCTGGAGTTTAATAAGGGCATCATCGACGCGCTGTATGATGTTGTTCCGGCGGTGAAGCCGCAGTGTGCCTACTACGAAATGTACGGCTGGCAGGGAATGAAAGCTTTGCACGACACGGTTGCCTATGCGCACAGCAAGGGAATGCTGGTTATTACCGATGGCAAGCGCAACGACATTGGCACCACCATGCAGGCTTATGCGGCTGCACATCTGGGCGAAACAGATGTAGGCGGCCAAAAGACTGCGGCGTTCGGCGCAGATGCCCTGACGGTGAACGGATACCTCGGCTCCGATGGGATATTGCCCCTGATTGAAGTCTGCAAGGTATACGGCAAGGGCATTTTTATTCTGGTGAAAACCTCCAATCCCTCTTCGGATGAGCTGCAGAACCAGGCATTTGAAGGCGGCGAAATGCTGTACGAAGCTATGGGACGCTTCTGCGAAGAATGGGGCCAAAACCTGCCGGGCAAATACGGCTACAGCGGCGTCGGCGCTGTGGTAGGCGCAACGTGGCCGGCGCAGCTGACGGAGCTGCGGGCAAGCCTGCCGCACACGTTTTTCCTTGTGCCCGGTTACGGCGCACAGGGCGGCGGCGCGGATGATGTTGCCCCAGCGTTCGACAAAAACGGGTGCGGCGCTATTGTGAACGCTTCGCGCTCCATTCTGTGCGCTTGGAAAAAGCAAGGCGCTTCGCAGGAAGATTACGCCGCCTGTGCGCGTAGCGAAGCTCTGCGGATGCGCGGTGAAATCATGCAGCGCATTGGGGAGATTCGGCTGTGAAAAAGTACGATGTGCGCTCCTGCAGAATTCGGAGTAAGAAGCAGCTGACCAGCGATATTTTCGACATGACCGCTGACGCGGGTGAGCTGGCCGACCATGCGAAGCCGGGGCAGTTCGCGCAGATCGCCGTGCCGGGAAAAACGCTGCGCCGCCCAATTTCCATCTGTGAAGTGAACCGGAAGGAAAAGACTTTCCGGTTCGTTTTCCAGGTGCGCGGCGAAGGCACGGCAATTCTTGCCGGATTTGAGCCGGGGCAGGCGCTTGACCTTCTCGCGCCGCTCGGGAACGGATTTGACCTTGGCAGCACTTCCCGAAAAGCCCTTTTTGTAGGCGGCGGCATTGGGATTCCTCCCCTGCTCGGCGCGGCAAAAGCATTTGGGCCAAATGCGGTGCTTGCTGCGGGATTCCGCAGCAAAGACGCCGTTATCCTGAAAAAAGACTTTGAAGCATCCGGCTGTAAAGTCCTGATTGCGACGGATGACGGCTCTTTCGGCCACCAGGGACTTGTGACCGAATTGTTGGATGGCCTCGCTTTTGATGTAGTTTTCGCCTGCGGCCCTGCGCCAATGCTGCGGTCGGTCTGCACGACTGCGAAGCAGCGCGGCGTGCCGTGCCAGGTTTCCCTGGAAGAGCGCATGGCCTGTGGAATCGGCGCGTGCCTTGGCTGTGCCGTGCCGCTCTGCAAAGAGGACGGCACCGTTTACTACGGTCACGTCTGTAAAGACGGCCCGGTTTTTGATTCCCGGCAAATCGCAGATTTATAACAGCAGGATAGCCTGCAAAGGAGAATTACATTGAACTACACCGTTTTAAAAGAATCCGATCTTTCAAAAATTGTTCCACTGTTTATCCGCTATTACAATCAGTACGAAAACGGCGCATGGACGGAAAAAACCGCTGCCAAGCGCATTCATCAAGTAATGACACGCGAAGACTCTTACGGCCTTGTTCTGTGGGACGGCGCCGAAGCAGCGGGATTCGCCATGGGCTATTTTGAGCAATACGATGACGGGCAGGCTTATGACCTTGTGGAAATCGTTCTTGCAAAGGAATACCAGGGCAAAGGTACCGGAACGGCCTTCATGCAAGAACTGGAGCGCAGAGTAAAGCAGATGGGAGCCCTGCTGATTCAGCTTGACTCCGTAAACGATGAAATGCACAGCCATTTTTATGGGAAACTTGGCTATCAGAACTGCGGCAATCTTATAAAAAAATCAAAATTTTTAGGCTGACGGAAACCTGAAGGAGCATCAGGTAAAGTACAAAAGTCTGTTTCTTTTGGGGATTTCATAAAGTTTTCGCCCAGCCTTATAAAAAGGGCCGGGCGTCAGGGGTGCAAATATGGCAAACATGAAAGTGAACATTGCGGGAGTGGAATTTCAAAACCCCGTCATTGCTGCTTCCGGGACCTTTGGCTTCGGAAGAGAATTTTCAGAGTTTTACCCGCTTTCAGTTTTCGGCGGTATTTCCTGCAAAGGCATCACGCTGCAGGAACGCCCCGGCAACCCACCGCCGCGCATTGCGGAAACACCGGGCGGGATGCTCAACTCCGTCGGGCTGCAAAACCCCGGTGTGGAGCATTTCATTCAGGATGACCTTCCGTGGCTGAAGCAGCAGGGCACCGTTGTAATTGCCAACATTGCAGGCAATACGCCGGACGACTACTGCCGTATGGCAGAGCGTCTTTCCGAAACCGATGTGGACATGATTGAGCTGAATATTTCCTGCCCAAACGTAAAGCAGGGCGGCGTCCAGTTTGGCACCAGCTGCGCGGGAGTTGAAGGCATTACAGCCGCTGTGCGGAAGTTTTGCCGGAAGCCGCTTATCGTAAAACTTTCGCCCAATGTGGCCAATATCGGCGAAATAGCAGCGGCGGCGGAAAGCTCCGGAGCGGATGCCCTTTCCATGATAAACACCTTGACCGGCATGCGCATTGATATTCACACCCGCCGCCCGGTGCTGCACAACAACACCGGCGGGCTTTCCGGCCCGGCTGTCTTCCCTGTTGCCGTGCGTATGGTCTGGCAGGCACACCAAAAAGTAAAAATCCCTATCGTCGGCATTGGCGGCGTAAGCACTTGGCGCGACGCTGTGGAACTGATGCTCGCCGGGGCCTCTGCCGTGCAGATTGGCACAGCGCTGTTTCAAGACCCATACACACCGGTAAAAATTGTGGAAGGCCTTGAAAAATACCTCGAAGAAAATCATATGGAAGCCATCACAGAACTAACGGGGGCGGTAAAACCATGGTAAAGCAGAATCCTGCCTGCCCATGTTCCCACTTTTTTTGTCCCCGCCATGGAAAATGCGACGAATGCAGAAGTTATCACGAAAAGCGGGGCAAGCCCCCGCACTGTGAGCGAATTCGGAAAGAAGGAAAAAACGAATGACAAAAATATTTTTCGTAAGACACTGTGAAGCCGAGGGTAACACGAATGGCCTGCTTCAGGGTCGCTACGACAGCGAAATCAGCGGCAGCAGCGGCAAACAGCTGGAACTTGTTAGCCTGCGCCTGCGCAATGAACCGTTTGAAGCTTTTTACTCCAGCCCGCTCAAACGCGCCTATAAAACTGCACAGGCCATTAACCGCTACCATAACCTTACAATACAGAAAGACCCGCGCCTAATTGAAATCGACATGGGCGACTGGGAAGGCCATTCGTGGACGGAAGTGCAGGAAAAATGTCCGGATGAACTGAAAGTCTGGAACGAAACACCGGGTAAATTTCAAGCTCCCGGCGGGGAATCCCTTGCACAAGTCACCGAGCGCATGTGGCAGGCCGCCAGTGACATTGCCCGCGCCAACGAAGGCAAAACCGTCTGTGCCGTTTCCCACGGGTGTGCCATCCGCTCCCTGCTCTGCCGTGCTCTTGGGAAACCGCTTTCCGAACTGAACGACATTCCGTGGTGCGACAACACCGCCATCAGTGTTCTTGAATTTGAAAACGGAAAGGCGCGCGTTATCAGCATGAATGATGCTTCTCATATTCCGCCGGAACTTTCGGTCTACCGGCGCGGAACAAGCTCTATTTCACTCGACATTACCCACCACAGCGTTGTTGGAGGCAAAGCATGAAAATACTGGCCGTTGATCTGGGCAAAGCTCGCACCGGCCTTGCCATATGCGACGAGGGCGAAGTCCTCGCCACACCCGCCGGAGTCATTTCGGAATGGAACCGCGAAAAGCTGCTGCGGGATGTAGCGGAAGAATCGGAAAAGCTTGGCGCGGAACAAATTGTAGTTGGCCTTCCAAAAAATATGGATGGCTCAGAAGGAGACAGCGCACAGAGCGCCCGCGCCTTTGCGGAATCGCTGCGTACGCTCGTTTCCATACCCGTTGCCATGCAGGATGAGCGCGGCACGACCATTACAGCCCACAATTACCTGAACGATACTGACACGCGCGGCAAAAAGCGAAAAGCCGTGATTGACGCGGTTGCCGCCACTGTCATTTTGCAGGACTACCTTGCGTGGCGCAGAAATCACCCCAACGCTTAACTTTTTTTGCAGCACAGAAAGAGGCTCCCGGAACCGCCATGAAAAACGGTTCCGGGAGCCTTTTCTATATGCTGTACTGCCGGTTATGAATCCTGCTGTTCAGTCTTAAACTTCTGAATCTGCATCTTCAGCTCCTGTGCCTGGCCGTTCAGTTCTTCACTGGATGCGGCGCTTTCTTCCGATGTAGCCGAGTTGTTCTGAACAACTGCGGAAATCTGTTCCAAGCCCTGTGTTACCTGCCCAATAGAGATGGACTGTTTTTCACAGGCTTCTGCAATCGCAGCAATCAGCTCAGAAGATTTCTGTGAAGTCGCCACAATCTTTTGCAGGGACTTTGCTGTTTCTGCCGTAATATCGGTGCCGTTCTGCACTGACTGCGCCTCTTCCTGGATCAGCGCCGTCGTGCTCTTGGCTGCTTCTGCGCTGCGGCTCGCAAGGTTGCGCACTTCTTCGGCAACAACGGCAAAGCCTTTGCCGGCTTCCCCGGCGCGCGCTGCTTCAACAGCCGCATTCAAGGCAAGGATATTCGTCTGGAATGCAATGTCCTCTATGGTCTTTACAATGCTGCTAATTTGGTCAGATGAATTTTTAACCGCTGCCATGGCATCCGTCATCTGATTCATCAGCTTGCCGCTGAACTGAATTTCGGTGGAAGTCTGCTGTGAAACTTCGTTGGCCGTTGCAGCATTTTTCGCATTGCGCGACACATGCTGCGAAATATCCGTTACAGTAGCGGAAAGCTCCTCAATGGAACTTGCCTGCTCCGTTGCGCCCTGAGCCAGTGCCTGCGAAGCGTTTGAAACTTGTTTGGAGCCACTTGTGACCTGATTTGCCGCGCAGTCAATCTCTTGAAGCAGCTTAGTCAGGCTGATCTTGATATTCGTCAAGGACTCTTTCAGCTTCGCAAACTCACCAGTGTATTTGCACTTCAATGTGAAAGTCAGGTCACCGGAAGCAATCTGGTTTAAGGTAGCTGTAATTTCATTAATATACGCAATGTAGTCTTTCAGCCGGACAACCGTCCTCTTGAACGCCGCAGCCACCTGGCCAATTTCATCGGAAGAGGTCACGTCGAGCGTAACGTTCAGGTTGCCGTCTGCAACTTCGTTTGCTACTTTTTTCAGCTTGCCAAGAGGTTTCACAATTCCTTTGGAAACAAGGACAATCAGCGTAAAGAGAATGACCAGCGCCACCCCAAATACAATCAGCATCGTCTGAAGTGCCGCATAAAAGGGCGCGAAATATTCCGCATCCGGCATGACGCTTGTAACCGTCCACTGCGTGGTCCCAATGGTTGAAATGTAGCCGTGGTTCTTCGTGCCGCGGGCTGTAAAGTCAATGAGCTGCTCTTTTTTCGACTGAATTGCCTCAATGACATTCTTCGACATTTTGGATTCCATCAGGTTCTTGTTCTGCATGGATGCATCCGGGTAATAAATCAGCTGGTTCTGCGCACTCGCCAATATGTAATAACCGGTGTTGCCAAGCTTATAGCCTTTCATCACATCATGCAGGCGGTCCAGCGTAATATCAACCCCCGCAAACCCGACAAGTTCGCCGGAGTCATGCTGGTAAATTGGCTGCACAACGCTCATAACGGTTTTCTTCGTTGAAAAATCCGTATACGGCTCAATAAATAGCAGCCCCCGCTTTTCCATTGCAGGCTTATACCACGGCCGTTCGGCTAACTGCACGCTGCACGGTTTGTCTTGGTTGCTCAGAAGCATCGTGTTCGTAGCACTGTCACCAATCCAGACGGAAGAGATACTTTCCGGATCTGCTTCCGCAATACTATTCAGCGTATTTTTTACGCCGCCATACCCATCTTTTCCACCGCTCTTTTTCTGCTGCGCAGTTTCGGCAAAGTACTGATGCAGCAGGTCATTTTCGGTCATCTGCTGTACAATCGTCGTATAGGTAGAAAAATACGAGTTCACTTCATAGGATGCCGCTTTTGACTTTGCCATCAGTTGATTTGAAATTAAGGTGGAGTCGGAATTTTGAACTGTTTGAAGAATCAATGCAGCTGCTATGGTAAAAACAATAACGACGGGTATGCCAATTAATACAAGAATTTTTACAAGCAATTTTTTCGTTCTCATGTTATATTCCCTTTTCCGCAATAAAGTCTGAATTCAGTGTCTTTTTATGTGCTAAAACGACTAAGAGCAATAATAATAACACGTTTAAAAGTAGGAAGCCACTTTTGAAAAAACTCCTCTGAAATCAGCAGAACGCATTACTCGGTACGTTCATCGCCGAGGAAAAACAGTGCAACGGTGCCGATGCCGGTATGCGCACCTATGACCGGGCCCATGGAACCAATTTTTATTTGCTTCACGCCAAGCTTCTGTTCGACCTGCTCCTTCACATATTCCGCGCCTTCTTCATAGTCGGTGTGGCTGATAAAAACCATCTGGTCCGCATCATGACAGCTTTTTGTCATATGTGCCACAAGGTCATCCAGTGCCTGCTTGCGCCCGCGGATTTTGTCAACTACGGTAAGGCAGCCTTTCACATTCACCTGCAGCACCGGCTTAATGCCGAGCATTGTGCCAACTAGGGCAGCAGTAGCAGAAAGGCGGCCGCCGCGTTTTAAGTGGTTCAGGTCATTTACTGTGAACCAGTGGTGCAAGTGCTCACGGTTTTCCTCCAGCCACTGCTTCACCTCGTCAATGGATGCGCCGCTCTTCTGCTTTTGTACGGCATCCCAAACCAACAAGCCATGACCCAGGGAAGCGCACAGGGAATCCACTGCGTAAATTTTACGCTCCGGGTACTTTTCTGCCAGTTCCTTCGCGGCCAGCACCGAGTTGTTATAGGTGCCGCTCAAGCCGGATGAAAAGCCTATATACAGCACATCTGTGCCTTCTTTCAGGTAAGGCTCAAATGTTTCCGTGAAAAGGATTGGGCTGATCTGGTTTGTGCCGGAAGGCTCGCCATCCGCAATGCGCTTGTAAAAGTCGTGCGATGAAATATCACGCTCATCCGGGTAATCTTTGAAGGCAAACGAACCGATGGTAACGTCCATGGGGATAACGTCTACGCCGAGCTCGTCTACCATTTCCTGTGTAAGGTCGCTGGTAGAGTCGGTAATAATTTTATAGTTGCTCATTTTTGCTCTCATTCCTTTCTTCATCTTCAGCTTTTGTAACGAAAAGCGAATAAAACGCAAAATGCGTGAGGCAGTATATTTCCGTGAATTTCATTTGCTTCCAATATTATAATGTGTTTTCGTGCCATTGTCCAGTAATGCAGGCATAGGGAACTATACAAAAAGCCGGCATCCGAAAAGGATACCGGCTTTTAAACACTGGCTGAAAAAGCAGGTTTTTACACCAGCTCAATCACTGCCATTTCCGCTGCGTCACCGCGGCGGGGTCCAATTTTAGTAATGCGGGTATAGCCGCCGTTACGGTCGGCATACTTCGGGGCAATTTCAGTAAACAGCTTATGCACAACAGCTTCTTTTGTCACAAAGCCGTACGCAATACGCTTGTTAGCGAGACTGTCTTCCCTTGCAATCGTAATCATTTTTTCGGCCATTGAGCGGACTTCCTTGGCGCGGGTTACGGTTGTTTCAATCTTCCCGTTCTCTAAAAGGAAAGTAACCATGCCGCGCAGCATTGCAGTTCTGTGGTCGGTGGTTCTTCCAAGCTTTCTGGTTCCTGGCATCGAATTTCACTCCTTTACCTTGGTTTGCGGATGACTATTCGTCATCCTTGCGGAGATTAAAACCGAGAGAGGCCATCTTCCAGACAACCTCCTCAAGTGATTTGCGTCCGAGGTTGCGGACTTTCATCATATCTTCTTCAGACTTGTTGATGATGTCCCCAACTGTATTGATACCGGCACGTTTCAGGCAGTTAAATGAGCGGACGGAAAGGTCAAGTTCCTCAATCGTCATGTCAAGGACCTTTTCCTTGCTCTTGTCGTCCTTTTCAACCATAACTTCCGTGCTGCTGCCCTTGTCGGACAGGTTGACAAACAGGTTCAGGTGCTCTGTAAGCACTTTTGCTGCCAAAGAAACCGCTTCCTGCGCGCCAATAACGCCGTTTGTCCAAACTTCCAGCGTCAGCTTGTCATAGTCGATGCTCTGCCCGACTCGGGTTGGTTCAACATTGTAGTTGACCTTGTAAACCGGAGTGTAGATGGAATCCACGGGAAGCACGCCTATTACGCTTGCAGGCATATTCTGCTTGTTGCGTTCGGCGGAAATATAGCCGCGGCCTTTATCCAGAGTCAGTTCCATAAACAGTTTTGCGCCGTCACCCAAAGTGGCAATGTGCATTTCCGGATTGAGGATTTCCACCTCGCTGTCGCACTTGATTGAGTCGGCTGTTACTTCACACGGGCCCTCTGCGCAGATTTCAACTGTTTTGGGACCGTCACAGTGCAGTTTTGCCGTTAGCCCTTTAATGTTGAGGATGATTTCTGTTACATCCTCTTTTACGCCGGGGATTGTGGAAAACTCATGAAGAACACCGTCAATCTTGACCGAAGTCGCCGCAACGCCCTGCAGCGAAGAAAGCAGCACACGCCGCAGGCTGTTGCCCAGCGTTGTGCCGAAACCACGCTCCAGCGGCTCTACGATGAACTTACCGTAAGTGCCGTCATCCGACAACTCATTTATATCAATCTTAGGCTTCTCAAACTCGATCATACGCGACCCTCCTTGTCATATAGCGGATGAATAAATCTGCCATGCAGTCCCCCTGAAAAGGGGGATGACATTACTTGGAGTAAAACTCAACAATGAGAGTCTCATCAACAGGAAGGTCGATTTCTTCGCGCTTCGGCAGCTCAACGACTTTTGCTTCCGGAATAGCGCGGTTTTCATCAAGCCACTTCGACACCGGGTGGGAAGCGTTTGCTTCCAGCAGGCCCTTAATCATGTCGTTCTTGCGGCTCTTTTCCATGATGGAAATTACTTCGCCTACACTTACGAGGTACGAAGGAATGTCCACACGTTTGCCATTAACGGAAATATGGCCATGCGTAACCAGCTGGCGTGCTTCCGGACGGGAGCTTGCCCAGCCGAGGCGGTAAACCACATTGTCAAGGCGGCGTTCAAGAAGAACGAGCATTTCTTCACCAGTCTTGCCCTGCTTCCGTTCAGCCATAGCGTAATATTTACGGAACTGGGATTCCAGAACCCCGTAATAACGCCTTGTCATCTGTTTAGCACGCATCTGAAGGCCGTACTCAGAGGTCTTATGGCGACCCTGGCCATGCTGGCCAGGCGCATAAGCTCTGCGACCTACTGCGCACTTTTCCGTGTAGCATCTTTGCCCCTTCAGGAACAGCTTCTGCCCCTCGCGGCGGCACTGTTTGCATACGGATTCCGTGTATCTTGCCATCTTTTGCTTACACCTCCTGTTAACTCTATACGCGTCTTCTCTTCGGCGGGCGGCAGCCGTTATGCGGAATCGGCGTTACGTCCTTTATCATACTGACTTCAAGGCCTGCGCCCTGCAGTGCGCGGATTGCGGCTTCACGGCCGGAACCCGGGCCTTTAACATAAACTTCAACTGTTTTCATGCCATGCTCCATAGCGGCTTTAGCAGCAGTCTCTGCGGCTGTCTGTGCTGCAAACGGAGTAGATTTTCTGGAACCGCGGAAACCCAGCTCGCCGGAACTAGCCCAGGAAACTGCATTGCCCTGCATATCCGTAATCGTCACGATGGTATTATTAAAAGTGGACTGGATATGGGCGGAGCCGCGGTCGATATTCTTGCGCTCACGGCGTTTGCGGGTAGATGAGGCTTTGCCCGCTGTTTTTTGAACTGCCATGTATGAATCCCTCCCAGATTACTTCTTCTTGTTGGCCATCGTCTTTTTCGGGCCTTTGCAGGTACGAGCATTGGTCTTTGTGCGTTGGCCTCTGACCGGCAGGCCCTTACGGTGCCGGACTCCACGGTAGCAGCCGATTTCTACCAGCCGCTTAATGTCAAATGCATTGTCGCGGCGAAGGTCGCCTTCAACGCGGCAGTTATGGTCAATATATTCTCTCAATTTTGCCGTATCATCTTCGGTCAGATCTCTTACGCGGATATCCGGATTTACGCCCGTTTGTTTGCAGATGGTTTCTGCAGTGTTGCGGCCGATTCCAAAGATATAAGTAAGAGCAATCTCGATGCGCTTATCACGCGGCAAATCGATGCCTGCTATACGCGCCATAGTGGTTGCACCTCCAAATCAATCATTTACGCCATTAACCCTGGCGCTGTTTATGCTTCGGGTTTTCACAGATAACCATGACTTTACCCTTACGCTTAACAATCTTGCACTTTTCGCACATTTTTTTTACAGAAGGTCTAACTTTCATGGTGTATGCCCTCCCTTTTTCTAGGCATTGCTTGTGTTCGTTTATTTAGAACGCCACGTAATACGTCCGCGCGTAAGGTCATATGGTGAAAGTTCAATGGTGACCTTGTCGCCCGGCAGAATACGAATGAAATTCATCCGCAGTTTACCGGAAATATGTGCGAGTATTGTGTGGTGGTTCGAAAGCTCTACCATAAACATAGCGTTCGGCAAAGCTTCTGTAACGACACCCTCGGTTTCAATTACGTCCTGTTTCGACATTGAATCAGCCTCCTCGTTTGGAAAGCGGCTCGGTTCCCTGAAAAGGTACCAAAGCCCGGCGAATCCCGCGGTTTGTCTGCATTAGGTTTTCGGGAAGTACGGAAGCGGTCGCGGCTAAATGCTTCCGGTTCTTTTTCTTCGGATGCTCAAGGCTGCGGCGCTTCCCGTCACAGATAACGGCAGAACTTCCCTCCGATTGGAGAACGACGAAAAAGCCTCCGCCGTCGTGCCCTGCGCGTGACCTGACTACGCTCCCTCTAACGAAATCCATCGTTCACCCCTTTAGTCCGGGTCCGTAAGGATAATCGGGCCGTTCGGGGTAATTGCAATGCTCTTCTCAAAGTGTGCTGAAAGTTTGCCGTCAGCGGTAACTGTCGTCCAGCCATCCGCAAGGGTCTTAACTTCCTTTACACCCTGATTGATCATCGGTTCAATAGCGATGGTCATGCCAGGCAACAGGCGCACACCCCTACCGGGTGTGCCGTAATTGGGAACACTGGGGTCTTCATGCATCTTCGCGCCTACTCCGTGGCCGACATAATCGCGTACCACCGAGTAACCGCGAGCTTCGGCATACTGCTGAACCGCGCTGCCAACATCGCCGAGTCTTCCACCCGGAACGGCAGCTTTAATTCCTTCAAAAAGGCTTTCCTTTGTTGCATCCATCAGCGCTTGTGCTTCAGGGCTTACTTCCCCACAGGGGAAAGTCCAGGCGTTGTCGCCTACATAACCCTCATAAGTAGCGCCCACATCAATGCTGACAATGTCGCCCTCTTTGATGATATGGTCTTTGCTTGGTATGCCATGGATAATCACATTGTTAACGGAAACACATGCGCTGGCCGGGAATCCGCCGTAACCGAGGAAGGTAGGCTTTGCGCCCTTCTCCTCAATATAGCGTCGGGCCACGCGGTCAATCTCCCAGGTGGAAACACCTGGGTGTACGGCCGCACCGGCAAGTTTTAATGCGTTGGCGGCTATTCTGCCCGCTTCGCGCATGATCTTTAACTCTCTGCTTGTTTTAAGAACTATCATTTAGATCACGCCTCGAGTGCCTTTTTAATGGCAAGATGTGTGGCAACCGCATCGTCGGTGCCGTGTATGACGCGGAGCTTCCCCTGCTTTTTGTAATAACCGGTGAGGGGCTCCGTCTGTTCATGATACACCTTGAGCCGCGCTTGCACGGTTTCCGGCTGGTCATCCTTGCGCTGAACAAGGGTGCCGCCGCATGCATCGCAGATACCTTCTACTTTTGATTTTCTGGAGTTTACATTGTAGGAGGCTCCGCAGCTGCCGCAGACACGGCGGCCGGACAAGCGGCTCATAATCAGCGACTCCGGAACTTCAATGTCGATTACGCAGTCGATGTGAACCATTTTGTCCAGCGCCTCGGCCTGAGGGATGGTGCGCGGAAACCCGTCCAGGATATAGCCGTCTTTGCAGTCGCCTTTTGCAAGGCGCTCGCGGATAATACCAATCACGACTTCATCCGGAACAAGGTCGCCGGCCTCAATGTAGCTTTTCGCTTTAAGGCCCATCTCCGTGCCGTTTTTCAGCGCTTCACGAATTATATTGCCGGTTGAAATTTGCGGGATGCCGAGATCCTTGGAAAGGATTTCGGCATGAGTGCCTTTCCCAGCGCCTGGAGCGCCAAGAAAAATTAAATTATGTCCCATCTTTACACTCCTTCTCAGTCAAGGAAACCCTTGTAGTGCCTCATCATCATCTGGGATTCCATCTGCTTCACTGTTTCCAACGCAACACCTGCAAGAATCAGCAGCGAAGTGCCGCCAATGGAAAGGTTGCTCATGCCGGTGGAAGCACCGAAGATAATTGGCATAAGGGCGATAAACCCGAGGAAGAGAGAACCAATGAAAGTCACTTTTGAAAGGACTTTCGTAATAAAGTCGGAAGTCGGTTTGCCTGGGCGGATGCCCGGAATCGTGCCGTTATTCTGACGAAGATTATTGGCCATCTCAATCGGATTATACTGAATTGTCATATAGAAATAGGCAAATGCAATAATCAAGAAGAAATAAAGGATGGAATAGATCCAGCCTGTTGTGGAGAAAGCATCAAAGAAGCCTTTCCAGAAACCTTCCTTCGGGGCATTCTTGCCCATGAAGAACTGAATCGTTGAAGGAAGAATCAAAATTGAACTTGCGAAGATGATCGGCATAACACCGGAAAGACCGACTTTAATCGGAATATGAGTGCTCTGCCCGCCATACATTTTGCGGCCGACAACGCGCTTTGCGTACTGGACCGGAATGCGGCGTTCGGAATCGTACATGAATACGATAACCCACATCATCACAATAAACAGAATCACAAACAGCGGAACGAGGAAATAGTACTTGCCGTAGCTGGAAGGATCCTGGTTTGCGGACTGCAAGAAATTGCCCAGTGTGTTAAACACATGCGGCATTCTGGAAACGATGCCGGCGAACAGCAGAATTGAAATTCCGTTGCCCACACCGTGCTGGTTGACTTGCTCGCCCAGCCACATCATCAGCGCTGCGCCCGCGGTGAACGTCAAAATAATGACAAACGCCGTAAATACGCCGTATCCACCATCACGGTACTTTACAATGTAAGCACCGTTGTAAGCGCTGTTGCGCAGGTAGAAATAGTAGAAGATTGCCTGCACGACTGCAAGGCCTACCGCCACATAGCGGGTAATGGCGCCGAGACGTTTCCGTCCCTCTTCGCCCTCTTTGGCCATTCGTTCCAGTGCAGGGATTGCTACAGTGAGAAGTTCAATAACAATGGAGCTGTTAATATATGGCGTTACGCTCATAGCAAACAGCGTCGCCTGCGCAAACGCGCCGCCGGAGAGTGTATCCAGGTAGCTCAGAGCAGTCCCGGACTGCGCCACCTGCGCCATAACGCCCTTCAGGGCTGTTGTGTCGAGGAACGGTACCGGAATTGCGGAACCGAAACGGAACACAACAATTATAAAAAGCGTAAACAGCATCTTTCTGCGAAGGTCAGGCATAGCCCAGGCGTTCTTGATTGTCTTGAACAAATCAGATCACCTCTGCCTTCCCGCCGGCAGCCTCGATCTTTTGCTTGGCGGAAGCAGAGAAAGCATTTGCTTTCACCGTCAGTTTCTTCGTCAGTTTGCCGTTGCCAAGGATTTTCACCCCATCACCGCAAACCTTAACGATACCTGCGTCAATCAGTGCTTTCACATCAACTGCCGCTCCGTCTTCAAATCTGTCAAGTGTGCCAATGTTCACCGCCTGAATATCTTTTGCAAACTTATTGACAAATCCGCGCTTCGGGATACGTCTTTGCAGAGGCATCTGGCCGCCTTCAAAACCCGGACGGATAGAACCGCCGGACCTTGCTTTCTGGCCTTTGTGGCCCTTGCCGGAAGTTTTGCCCCAGCCGGAACCATAGCCTCTGCCAATGCGCTTCGGCCCTTTTCTGGAGCCTGGTACTGTTGTCAGATCATTTAACTTCATGGATTCACACCTCCTTGCTTACGCGTTGCTTACCTCGATGAGGTGGATAATCTTGGCCACCTTGCCTTTGGTCTGGGCATTGTCGGGCTGAACCGAAGAATTCCCAATTTTGGTAAGACCAAGAGCGCGGGCGGTTGCAATCTGGTCTTTTTTCGCGCCGATCAAGCTTTTGGCCAGCGTAATTTTAATCTGTGCCATATTGCTCAGCCCTCCTTATGCAAAAATTTCTTTAACCGATTTACCGCGTGTGTCAGCGACCTGCTGTGCACTGCGCAGTTTCTTCAAGCCATCCAGTGTAGCACGTACAACATTGCACGGGTTGTTGGAGCGAAGAGCCTTTGTACGGATGTCACGGATTCCCGTAGCTTCCACCACTGCACGAACCGGGCCGCCGGCGATAACGCCGGTACCAGGGGCAGCGGGCTTCAAAAGAACTCTGCCTGCGCCATACTCGCCGATAATCTCGTGTGGGATTGTTGTGCCGCGCAGCGAAACCTTAATCAGGTTCTTCTTCGCATCTTCAATACCTTTGCGGATAGCGTCCGGAACTTCGCCGGCCTTGCCGATACCAAAGCCTACTGTGCCCTTGCCGTCACCAACGACGACCAGTGCAGCAAACTTGAAAATACGGCCGCCTTTTACGGTTTTGGAAACACGGTTGATAGCAACAACATGTTCCTTGTATTCCGAGTCTCTTGCGTCATATCTAGCCAAAGTCTTTCCTCCTCCTTTTAGAACTTGAGGCCGCCCTCGCGGGCGCCTTCGGCCAGCTCTTTGACGCGGCCGTGGTACAGGTATCCGCCGCGGTCAAATACGACCTTTTCGATTCCCTTTTCAGCGGCACGTTTGGCAATCAGTTCGCCAACCTTATGAGCCGCTTCTGTGTTTCCGCCGTTGCCGGTAAACTCTTTGTCCAGCGTAGAAGCCGAAGCAAGCGTTACACCCTTGACATCGTCAATAACCTGGGCGTAAATGTTCTTGGCAGAGCGAAAAACATTCAGGCGCGGGCATTCGCCCGTACCGGAAATTTTGCCGCGCACTCTTGTGTGGCGGTGCAGTCTGGCTTTATTTAAATCAGCCATTTTCACCATATGCGATTCACTCCTTACTTCTTAGCGCCTTTGCCGGCTTTACCTTCCTTGCGGCGAATGTGCTCATCCACATACTTAATGCCCTTGCCCTTGTACGGCTCCGGCGGGCGTTTCTCGCGGACTTCCGCGGCAAACTGTCCTACCTGCTGCTTGTCTGGGCCTTTAATGACGATTTTGTTCGCCGTTTGGCACTCAATGGTAATGCCCGGAATTTCCGGAACTATCACCTGATGGGAATAGCCAAGATTCATCACAAGGTTCTTGCCCTGTTTCTGAGCACGGTAACCGACACCGTTAATTTCAAGCTCCTTCTGGAAGCCTTCCGTAACGCCCTGCACCATATTGCTGATGATAGAGCGTGTCATGCCGTGCAGAGATTTGTTTTCTTTTTCGTCATTGGGGCGGGTTACATGGATTTCGCTGCCCTCAACCGCTACCGTCATGTTCGGGTGAACTTTCGTGGTAAGGTTGCCTTTCGGCCCTTTAACGTTAACAACGCTGCCGTCAACCGAAACGGTGACGCCGGCGGGAATATTTATGGGTTTTCTTCCAATTCGCGACATTGCTGCACCCCCTTTTTTACCAAACGAACGCGAGAACTTCGCCGCCTACGTTCTGTTTACGGGCCTCACGGTCCGTCATAATTCCATTGGATGTGGAAACGATTGCAATGCCGAGGCCTTTCATGACCTTCGGCAGCTCTTCCGCATTGCGGTAAATGCGAAGGCCAGGCTTGGAGACCCGCTGCAGACCGTTGATTGCAGCGGTTTTGCCTTCGCCATATTTCAAAGTCACTTTAATCATGCCCTGCTTGCCGTCATCGGCGACCGTAAAGCTTTTGATATAGCCTTCATCCGCAAGAATCTGCACAATGGCTTTCTTCATGTTGGAAGAAGGAATCTCAACCGTGTCGTGCTTTGCGGAACTCGCATTGCGGATACGGGTAAGCAGATCAGCGATTGTATCTGTGATTTGCATGCCGTTACCTCCTTTGCTAAGCCTTTACCAGCTTGCCTTTCTTACACCCGGGATCTCGCCTTTATAGGCAAGTTCTCTGAAACAAATACGGCACACGCCGAACTTGCGAAGGTAGGCGTGCGGCCTGCCGCAGATTTTACATCTGTTGTAAGCGCGCGTCGAATATTTTGCTGGACGGCTTTGTTTTACTTTCATTGAAGTCTTGGCCACAGGTAACCCTCCTTATTTCGCGAACGGGGCACCCATCAGCTTCAGCAGCTCACGGGATTCCTCGTCGGTCTTTGCGGTAGTCACAAAGCAGATATCCATGCCGCGGACCTTGTCGACCTTGTCGTACTCAATCTCCGGGAAAATAAGCTGCTCTTTGATACCCATGTTATAATTGCCGCGTCCATCAAATGAGTTCGGGTTAATGCCGCGGAAATCGCGGACACGCGGAAGCGCCACATTAAAGAGGCGGTCCATAAACTCATACATACGGTCGCCGCGGAGTGTAACCTTCGCGCCAATCTTCATGCCTGCGCGGACTTTAAAGTTTGCGACGGATTTCTTCGCTGTGCAGATCATCGGCTTCTGGCCGGTGATGATGGAAAGATCGCTGATAACCGAGTCAATCACCTTGGAATTTTCCTTGGCTTCGCCTGCACCGACGTTGACTACGATCTTATCCAGCTTCGGGATCTGCATGACGCTCTTATAGGTAAACTTTTTCATCAGAGCCGGTGCGGCTTCTTTCTGATAGTACTCTTTCAGTCTTGCTGCCATGTTTATCCTCCTTACAGCGCTTCGCCGCATTTTTTGCAAATGCGTTCTTTCGTGCCGTCCTCATAAATCTTGTGGCCGACACGGGTAGGTTTACCGCAGCGGGGACAAACGATCTGTACCTTGCTGGCGTACATAGCGCCTTCGGCTTTGACAATTCCGCCCTCTTCGCCCATCTTGCGGGGTTTTACATGCTTAGAAACCATGTTAATTCCCTCAACGATGACCTTACCCTCTTTGGGGCTTACCTGAAGGACCTTGCCCTTCTTGCCGCGGTCCTTTCCGTTCAGAACAACGACGGTGTCGCCTGTTTTTACATGAATTTTATTCTTCATTACAGTGCACCTCCCATCACAGAACTTCCGGGGCAAGGCTCAGAATCTTGACATAATCCTTGTCGCGCAGTTCACGAGCCACTGGCCCAAAAATACGCGTTCCCTGCGGGTTTTTATCATCCTTAATAAGTACGGCCGCATTCTCGTCGAAGCGAATATACGTTCCGTCCTCACGCCGAACGCCCGAAGCGGAGCGTACGACTACAGCCTTTACAACGTCGCCCTTTTTCACGGTGCCGCCGGGGGCCGCTTTTTTAACCGAGGCGACGATAACGTCGCCGATATTTGCATACCTTCTGCCCGAGCCGCCCAAAACGCGAATGCACATAATCTGCTTCGCGCCGGTGTTGTCGGCAACATTAAGGCAAGTCTGCTGTTGTATCACGGTGCGTTCCTCCTTTGCACGGAGCCAAGACTACTTGGCCTTCTCTAATATTTTGACAAGACGCCATCTTTTATCCTTGCTCAGGGGACGGGTCTCCATCACACGCACGCGATCGCCGATTGAACACTCGTTGTTCTCGTCATGCGCTTTCAGCTTAACGGTACGCTTAATAATCTTCTTGTAAATCGGGTGCTTAACACTGTCTTCCACGGCGACTACAATGGTTTTATCCATCTTATCACTTACGACTTTGCCGACTTCGGTTTTCCTAATATTTCTGTCGCTCACGGTGCTTCCTCCCTTCCCTTACGCTTCAGCGCTGTCTTTCAGCTCGTTTTCACGTAAAATGGTCTTAATGCGGGCAATGTCTCTCTTGACGGCCTGAATCCGCATTGGATTGTCGAGCTGATTAATGGTAAGCTGGAAGCGGAGGTTGAAAAGCTCAGCCTTTAAATCCTTAAGTTTGCTTTCCAGTTCTTCCGTGCTCATATCTCTAACTTCTGAGGCCTTCATGACTGCTCACCATCCGTTTCTTCCTTGGTCACGATCTTGCATTTAATCGGCAGTTTGTTGGAAGCAAGGCGGAGAGCTTCTCTCGCTGTTTCTTCCGGGATTCCGCCCATCTCGAACATAACGCGGCCTGGTTTTACGACGGCTACCCAGTACTCGGGCGCGCCTTTACCGGAACCCATGCGGACTTCGGCAGGTTTCTTCGTAACCGGCTTATCCGGGAAAATCTTAATCCAGACCTGGCCAAATCTCTTTGTGTAACGTGTCATCGCCACACGGGCGGCCTCAATCTGGTTGGCGGTAATCCATGCCGGTTCCAGCGCCTGAAGGCCGTATTCGCCGTAATCTACTTTATTGCCGCGCATACATTTGCCAGTCATGCGTCCGCGCTGCACTTTGCGGTATTTCACGCGTTTAGGCATCAGCATTATTTGCCGCCTCCTTCTCTACGAGTTCTGAATTGCTGCGGAGCCTGCTGCTGCTTATGGCTGTCATGCAGAACTTCGCCCTTATAAATCCATACCTTTACGCCGATGCGGCCATATGTGGTCGCAGCTTCAGCAAAGCCATAGTCGATGTCGGCACGAATTGTCTGAAGCGGAATCGTACCATCGTGGTAAGATTCACGTCTTGCGATTTCAGCACCGCCCAAACGGCCAGAGCACTGGGTTTTTATTCCCTTGACGCCCATCTTCATAGCGCGGCCGATGCACTGCTTCATAGCGCGGCGAAAAGAAATTCTCTTTTCGAGCTGTTCTGCAATGTTCTGGGCAACGAGCTGAGCGTTCGTGTCCGGTGCCTTGACCTCAACAATATTGATCGTCACAGGCTTGTTCAGGAACTTCTGGCACTGCAGGCGAAGCTTTTCAATCTCCGACCCGCCTCTGCCAATTACGATACCAGGCTTTGCGCAATGAATATGAAGGCGCACTTTCGAGGCATCGCGTTCAATTTCAATTTTCGGAACACCGGCCGGTGCGAGCTGCTTCAGAAGCATTTTGCGCAGCTTGTAATCTTCAACGAGTGTGTCGCCGAAGTCTGCGTCTTTCGCGAACCAGCGAGAGTCCCAATCTTTAATAACGCCCACACGGAAGCCGTGCGGATTGACTTTCTGGCCCATAATTTACCTCCTCTTCACTTATTCCTTCTCTTTGAGCACCATGGTGACGTGCGACGTTCTTTTCAGAATACGGAACGCGCGGCCCTGGGCTCTGGGACGAATGCGCTTGAGGATCGGTCCCGGGCTTACGAAGCACTGTGCAACGTAGAGCTTCGAAGGATCCATGCTCTTGTTGTTTTCAGCATTCGCAACGGCCGACTTCAGCAGTTTTGAAACCGGTTCGCTTGCGGCCTTTGGGGTATTCTTCAAAATAGCCATGGCCACGTTTGCCGGCTTGTTGCGGATAAGGTTCAGCACAATTTCGACTTTACGGGGGGAAATACGGGCGTACCTCAGGTAAGCCCTGGACTCCATGCTTTCTTCCATGCTATTCACTCCTTTCAGCCGTTCTTGCTGCTGCCCGCAGCCGGTGCGCTGCCGGACGCTGGCGCTGTTGTTTTGGCACCGGAATGCCCGCGGAATGTTCTGGTCGGTGCGAACTCGCCGAGGCGGTGGCCAACCATGTCTTCTGTAATATAGACGGGAACATGTTTGCGGCCGTCATGGACCGCGATGGTATGACCGACAAAATCCGGGAAAATCGTGGAGGATCTGCTCCAGGTTTTGATGATTTTCTTTTCACCGGCCTTATTCATGTCTTGAATCCTTTTGAGCAGCACCGGCTGAACATAAGGACCCTTTTTTATGCTTCTTCCCATAATCTGCAAGCTCCTTTCCGCATGTTATTTGCCGTTCCTGCGCTTCACAATGAAGCGGTCAGAGCGGTTATGATGCGAACGTGTCTTGTAACCCAGAGTCGGCTTGCCCCACGGGGTAACCGGTCCGGGGCGGCCTACCGGCGCTTTGCCTTCGCCGCCGCCGTGCGGGTGGTCGTTCGGGTTCATAACAGAACCACGGACGGTCGGGCGCCAGCCCATGTGACGCTTACGGCCAGCTTTGCCGACTTTCATGTTCTCGTGGTCAATGTTGCTGACCTGGCCAATCGTTGCCATGCAGTCGATAGGAACGTTGCGCAGTTCACCAGAAGGCAGGCGAAGCAGCGCGAGGCCGTTTTCCTTAGCCATAAGCTGAGCCATAATGCCAGCCGCACGGGCCAGCTGAGCACCTTTGCCCGGGTAAAGCTCAACGTTGTGGATAAAAGTGCCGACCGGGATATTTTCAAGCGGAAGGGCATTGCCCGGCTTAATATCTGCTGCGGTACCCGAAACAACTGTGTCGCCGACTTTAAGGCCATCCGGCGCAATAATGTAGCTCTTGTCGCCGTCTTCATACTGAATCAGGGCGATGAAAGCGCTGCGGTTCGGGTCGTATTCAATGCTCATAACCTTTGCAGGTGCATCAAACTTACGGCGCTTAAAATCAATAATACGATATTTTTTACGGTTGCCGCCGCCGCGGTGGCGGACGGTAATGCGGCCGTAATTGTTGCGGCCGGAATTTTTCTGCTTTGTAGCCAGCAGGCTCTTTTCCGGTGCTTTCTTGGTCAGTCCGCTGTAATCCATAACGGACATATTGCGCCGGGAAGCCGTTGTAGGCTTAAAGTTTATAGTTGGCATTTTTCACACTCCTCATGACGGCTTTGCGGGGACCTGCCAAAATCCCCATCCATGCCTCCGCACGAAGCGGAATTACATCATGCTGTCAAAAAATTCAATCGTCTTGCTGTCGGGCTTCAAAGTGACAACTGCTTTTTTCCACGCTCTGGTGTAACCAGCCGTCTTACCCTGGCGGCGAAAGTGGCCGCGTACATGCAGGGTGTTCACTTTGGAAACTTTTACGCCGAAAAGCTCTTCACAGGCCTTGGCAATATCAATCTTTGTCGCTTTGGGAGCAACTTCGAATGTATACTTTTTGGTGCCGACGCCCTGCATCGTTTTTTCGGTAATGATTGGGCGGACAATAATATCCTGTGCTGCCATTTAAGCGTACACCTCCTCGATGCAAGCCACAGCATCCTTCGCAACGATGAACTTGTCGGCATTCAGGATGTCGTACACGTTCAGCATATTGACAGTGGCGGTTTTAACGCCCGGGATGTTGGCTGCGGAAGCAATCACCTTTTCATCCTTCTGTGGAAGAACGATGAGAGCTTTCTTTTCGGAGCCGACCGCTTTCAGCATAGCGGCAATCTCCTTCGTTTTGTAAGAATCCAGCGCAATCTTGTCAACGACAACAATCTCGTTGTCCTGAACTTTGCTGGAGAGCGCGGATTTTATAGCAAGGCGCTTTTCTTTTTTGTTCAGCGTCATGCTGTAGTCACGCGGCTTAGGGGCAAACACGATGCCGCCGTGTCTCCACTGCGGTGCGCGGATGGAACCCTGCCTTGCATGGCCTGTGCCCTTCTGTCTCCACGGCTTTTTGCCACCGCCGGAAACCTCCGAGCGGGTAAGAGCGGACTGCGTGCCCTGGCGCATATTTGCCAGATGTGCAATAACCGCGTCATGCATTGCCGGTTTGTTCGGCTCAATCCCGAATACGGTATCGGCTAAATCCATCTTTTCGATTTCTTTACCGGCCATATCTAGTACTGTTACTGTAGGCATTTCTGTTCCTCCTTCCCTCACGCCTTGGCAGCTTTAACGCTGTCATGGATGACTACGATGCCGCCGTTCGGGCCCGGAACTGCGCCGCGAATAGCGATAAGGTTATTTTCTGCGTCAACTTTCGCAACGGTCAGGTTCTGCACGGTGCTTGTTACCGCGCCCATATGGCCGGAACGATGTTTACCCGGGAATACACGTGAAGGGTCGGAACAGCAGCCTGTGGAACCGCCCATACGTCCAACCGGTCCGGTGCCGTGGGATTCCTTCAGGCGGCTGAAGTTCCAGCGCTTTATAACGCCGGCCCAGCCTTTACCTTTACTGGTGCCCTGCACGTCCACATGGTCGCCCGCTGCGAACACATCCGCTTTTACAAGGTCGCCCACTTTGTAGGGTGCCGTGTCATCGAAGCGGAACTCATGAAGGGCCTTCTTCGGAGCGGTACCCGCTTTGTCGAAATGGCCTTTCATTGGTTTTGAAACTCTCTGAGCCTTAACATCGCCAAAGCCCAGCTGCACTCCGGCATAGCCATCGTTTTCAACCGTTTTCATCTGCGTTACTGCGCAGGGACCGGCTTCAATTACCGTAACGGGAATGGCTCTGCCTTTTTCGTCGAAAATCTGCGTCATGCCGACTTTCTTGCCGATAATGCCTTTTTTCATGATTTACCTCCTTGACAGGTTATTGGTTGGCTCTTTCGGCCAACATGACCCCAGCCGCTGGTAGGTTGAACATCAGAGTTTAATCTCTACTTCAACACCTGCGGGGAGTTCCAGGCCCATTAATGACTCAACTGTTTTGTTGGAAGGCCTGAGAATGTCGATCAGTCTCTTGTGGGTTCTCATCTCAAACTGCTCACGGCTGTCCTTGTACTTATGAACAGCACGAAGGATTGTGATGATCTGCTTTTCCGTCGGGAGCGGAACGGGGCCGGAAACTCTTGCGCCCGTACGCTTTGCGGTTTCAACGATTTTTTCCGCCGACTGGTCTACCAGCTGGTGGTCGTACCCTTTGATTCTGATCCTGATTTTTTCTTTGACTGCCACTTTGGATCGCCTCCTTATTGTAGTTGGCGGGCGACGTTCTTCAAATCCTAACACCGTGCCGGGTGTTTCTTCCCTTTGCACGAAAAACCCGGATTTCCCCTGAAAGCGAAAATCCGGGTGTAAGGCTCAAAAAACGTCTGAGTATACAAAGGCAGTTATAGCATAAGCCAAACCGCTGTACGCTCAAAAATATCTGTCGCCCGGTTTAAAATCGGACATACTCCACGGAAAAACCGACACATTTGTGCCGCAACCTCCCGCTTCAACGCATATCTGTCGCAGTCGTACTTCATTATAATATCACTGCCCCAGGCGAATTGCAAGAACTTTTTTTACATTTTTAGCTTTTTTCACAGCCCTGCGCTCTATTTTTTCCTGTCAATGCTGAAAATCTATCTGCAAAAATTCCGTCCCTTTAGGAAACTTCCGTGATGGAAACAGACTGAGAATCATTCTGCCTGCTCAGCTCACTGTTT
This sequence comes from Bacillota bacterium, assembly GCA_023417635.1. Classification (GTDB taxonomy): domain Bacteria; phylum Bacillota; class Clostridia; order Oscillospirales; family Acutalibacteraceae; genus Thermocaproicibacter. The sequence goes on from JAEZFF010000032.1 coordinate 46,171, forward strand.
TTTTTGTTCAGTCCACAGACAATTCCGATGAGGAACGAAACCGAAAACAATACTGCAAATGCCAGAAACTTTATGTCATCCATTTTTTTCACAAAAATTTTCCTTCCTAATATCCGCCAAGAAAGCGCAACCAAGGCTGCGCCGCTTTTTGTTTTCCGCCTTAATAATACCACTCCGGTATCGAATTTTTATGCAGGGCTTAGAAGAAAGCCGGTACGGGCGGCTTTCACCCGCACCAAGTGTTTCAAAACACGTGCAAAATCACTTCAACTTCAAAAATGCAAGGGTTTCCTTCAGCAGCCGGGCCTGACTGCTCAATTCCTCGCTCGCGGCAGCACATTCCTCGCTGGTTGCGGAGTTTGTCTGCACAACTTCAGAAATCTGCTCCACGCCCTGCGTGATTTGGCTAACTGTGGCGGCCTGTTTGTTCGAGTCGCTGGAAATATCGCCAATCAGTTTTTCAATCTTTTCTGAAGCTTCCAGAATACCCTGAAACGATTTTTCTGTTTCCTGCGCAATGGTGTTGCCGTTTTTCACGGCGACCAGTGAATTTTCGATCAGCTCCGAAGTGTCTTTTGCTGCCGAAGCACTCTTTCCTGCAAGGTTACGGACTTCATCTGCAACGACGGCAAAGCCTTTGCCCGCTTCCCCTGCGCGCGCGGCTTCCACTGCAGCGTTCAGCGAAAGGATGTTGGTCTGGAAGGCGATGTCCTGAATTGTCTTGATGATTTTCTGAATTTTCGCGGAAGAATCGCTGATGTTTTTCATAGCTGAAATCATCTGCTGCATCTGTTTCCTGCCTTGATCCATAAGTCCCCATGTTTTCGTTGAAAGCGTATTTGCATTTGTAGAATTGTCGGCATTTGTTCCGATTTTTGTGTTGATTTCGGTAATGGATGCGGAAAGCTCTTCAACGGAGCTGGCCTGTTCCGTTGCTCCCTGCGACAGCGACTGCGCGGCGTTCGAAACCTGTTCCGCGCCGCCCGAAACCTGCTCTGCGGATGTTCTGGCTTTAGAGAACATATTGTTCAGGTTGTCGATGATTCCCTGAAGCGAAACTTTAATCGTCACAAAATCGCCCTGATAGTCCTGCTTCGTTTCCACTGTACAGTCGCCTTTCTGAAGGGCAGAAAGCACATCGGAAATTTCACCGACATAATCTTGCAGCGTATTGACCGTCTTTGTAAAGCTCTTTGAAAGTGTGCCGATTTCATTCGAAGAATTTATTTGCGGCACTGCAGAATGGATATCACCTTTCGAAAGCTTTTCAATTCTGGCTGCAAGGGCGGTAATCGGGTCGGCAATCGGTTTGGCAATGCGGAAGGCAATAAAAATTGCCAAAAGGATAAACACAACCGCCAAAGCAACAGTAAAACCGATTGACTGGTAAAACTTGCCCATCATCTCTGACATGTTTGCGGTAACACCAATGGACCATCCGTCCGTATCCGGGATTTTCGCGTAGCTGACGGTCTGGTCTTTTCCGTTAAATTTAGCAGTTTCAACGCCGCTCTTTCCGGAAATCATGTTTTGAATAATGGATGCCGTTCCGGCATAGGAACTGTCTTTTTTTGCCTTTTCTATATAGTTGGTAAAGGCTGTCACAACCTTTTGGTCTTTATGTGCGATAATTTTACCGGTTTTATCCACAATAAAACCGTAACCTGACTTGCCGACGGAAACGTCACGGACCATTTTGCTGAATATGTCGCTTGACAGCATACCATAAACAACGCCGTTAAAGTGGTTGGTATCTTCCCTTGCTGCAACAATCAGCAGTGTCTTGTGGGTCACTGAGCCTACAAGCGTTGAGGAGAAATTGGTTTTTCCCGCCATAGCCTGTTTGAAATAATCTCGGTTGGCAACCTGTGCACCATTTGTGGTTTTTCCGTTGGTATCGGCTAATACGACAGAATCAAACCCGTACTTTTGGGCAAGTGCATTCAGTCTGTCGCCGCGTTCTGTTGCTGTCTTTTTAGGGTCCGTGATGGTAGGGTCTTCTGCGATTGCTTCAATTTTCGTCTTGTAAACTGTAATCGCATTCTGAACGGAGTAGTTGTACGCGGTAACATTGTCATTCAAGCGTGAGTTTATATGATTGACGGAACTGTCGTAAAGGAGAATTGCGTTCGTGAGGCCGCAGAGGACGGTGATGGCTGCTGCCAGAACAATCATACCTGTCAGCAGCGTTTTCTTAATTGAATGTTTGTTTTTCAAATGTGTGTTCCCTCTTTCGTAAATATAATGAAATGATGAGATGGAAGGTGGTTGGTAAAGGTTGTTACAATCTTTATATCGTCAATAATTGGGGATAAGTTAACTAAAAGTTATTTTTAATAATATTTTGTACACTTTAGGAGTACTAACAAGCAAACAAAAAAAGCACCCCGCTTTCAACGGGGTGCTTTTTACCGAATCATAATTATTTTTGGGTTTCGCCTTTGTCTTCCAAAAGCTTTACTTGGATTGTTTTAGTAGAACCGCTGGTCGTATAAATCTTCATGGAAATCGTATCTCCCGGCTTATGCGAATTCAGCATAGCATACAGGTCGTCGAGCGAAGCAATTTTTTCTCCGCCGGCCTCCAGAATGATGTCGCCGACTTCCGCCTTGCCGCTCATGTCACTGTCGGAATCAATCCGGCGGATAACCACTCCCTGCGCCGTGCTGAAGAGGCCGGACTGTGTGCCGGCAGTCTGCGCCGTAATGCCAAGACGGCACCGGCCGGTAACATAACCGTGCTGAATCAACTGGTTAATAATCGGCTGCGCCTTGCTGACAGGAATAGCAAAACCCATGCCCTCAAATCCGGTTGCGGCAATCTTGTTGGAATTGATGCCAATCACCTGTGCATACATATTGACGAGCGGGCCGCCGGAGTTACCGGGGTTAATGGCGGCATCCGTCTGGATATAAGTCATGCCGTTGTCGCTGTGGCTTTCGATAGTGCGGTTCAGCGCAGAAATCATGCCGCCCGTAAGCGAACCGGCATAGTTCAGGCCGCCCGGATTGCCGATAGCAAGTACATGGTCGCCAATTTCGTAATCGTCTGCGTTGCCGAAAGTTGCCGGGGAAAGGCCTGTGGCGTTTATTTTCAGCACCGCAAGGTCCGAACTTTTGTCGAACCCGACAACCGTCGCCTTGTATTCCTTATTATTATGAAGGATTACTTTAACGGAATTGCCGCGTGAATAGTCCACAACATGTGCGTTCGTAAGGATATATCCGTCACTTGTTGCAACGATTCCGGTGCCTACGCCGGTTTCGCCTTCTTCTTCTGTGGTTCCGGTTGTTGTTGTTTCAACACCTACAACGCTCTGTATGACTTTTTTATAGACGTCTTTGGCCGAAAATTCAGGGCCGGAAGGCTTTTTCTGTATTTTAATTCCCGCAGAGTTCTGGTCGGTGCCGTCACCCTGTACGCCGCCGATGATTTCACTGGAAGAACCGGAAGAATCCGGGTTTTTCGGCAGGGTTCCTTCAATGCCGGACGAACTGCCCGACGGAAGGGAAGAGCTTGAATTCTTTTGGGAATTGCTGAGGTTTACGGAAAAGAAAATCAGCGCTGCCAAAAGCACGACGGCAACTGCGCCGAGAATCCAGAGAAAGACTTTCAACCCGATGCCCATTTTATTGTGCGGCGGCTGCTGCATGGGCTGGCCATAATAATTGCCATAAGGCTGCTGCCCCTGCGGCGGAGCATACGGATTGTCGAACTTATTGTAATATGGGTTCTGCCTGCCGGAATCTTGGCAAGCTGGGCCGCCCTGCGGTGCTTGCTGCTGTCCACTGTACGGGTACCCCGCCTGTGGGTTTTGGTACTGCCCACCATATGGGTACCCTGCCTGCGGAGATTGCTGCCCGCCAGCGTATGGGTTTCCTTCCTGCGTGGGCTGTTCCGATTCGGCAGACGGGGCTTCCTCCTGTGAAGGCTGCTCCGGTTCGGCAGGCGGGGCTTCCTCCTGTGAAGGCTGCTCCGGCTCAGAAGACGGCGCTTCCTCCTGCGAAGGCTGCTCCGGGTCGGCAGCCGGGGCTTCCTCCTGCGAAGGCTGCTCCGATTCGGCAGACGGGGCTTCCGCCTGTGAAGGCTGCTCCGGCTCAGCAGACGGAGTTTCCTCCTGCGAAGGCTGCTCCGGCTCAGCGGACGGAACTTCTGCCTGTGAAGGCTGCTCCGGCTCAGCAGCCGGGGCTTCTGACTGTGAAGGCTGCTGCGGTGCTTCCTTGCTGTCTGCACTGCCGGTATCTTCATAAGATGGAGTTTCCGTACCCGAAACTTCCTCATTTCCCTGTGAAGGCTGTTCCGAAGGAGCCGGGTTTTGCTCGGGCTTGCTGTCACTCGAATTGTTCTCCCAAGGTTGCTTTTCCATATCGTCCATTATAATCTCCCTGCTGCCCTCATCCTTTTTCGGGCTTGTCATCGTCAGCTGGCGTGTCGGCTGTGGTTTCAATCATAGCCTGCGGTTCACCGTGCTGCTTCTCCACTACTTTGTCTGGAATCCAAAACTCAAAACGCGTAAATTTTCCCGGTTCGCTGCTTGCGGTGATTTCGCCGCCGTGCAGCCGAATAATGGTGCGCACAATGTAAAGGCCTAAGCCCATGCCGTTCTTGTCACGGCTGCGGGATTTGTCTGTTTTATAGAACCGTTCAAAGACCATAGGCAGTTCGTCGGGGGCAATGCCCGGCCCGCTGTTTTCTATGCCGACCGTGGTGCGGCCCGCACCGTGCGCAATCTCGATTTTCAGGCAGCCGCCCTCATTGGTAAACTTGACGGCATTGTCAATCAGGTTGTAAACCACCTGGTGCAGCATATCGGGGTCGCCTTCCACAGAAAGGCTCTCGGCATTTTCAAGGCCCTGCACTTCGATTTTCTTTTCTTCAATTTTCTGCTCAAAGGAAAGCAGCGCAACACAGATGGTGTTCGTCAGGTCAAAGCGCGTGGGGCGCAGTTTCAGGGCACCGCTGTCTATGCGGGAAAGGTCCAGCATGGTCCGCACAAGGCGCGAAAGGCGCTTGACTTCCTGCGAAACAATACCAAGGTAGTACTTTTCTTTTTCCGGCGGAATCGTCCCGTCAAGAATCCCGTCGATAAACCCGGCGATTGTGGTCATCGGCGTTTTCAGCTCATGCGAAACATTTGCAATGAAACTTCGGCTTGAAGTCTCACTTGCGGCAAGGGAATCCGCCATGTTGTTGAACGCTGCCGAAAGCTGACCGATTTCATCGTCGCTTGTAACAGGAACGCGCACGGCGAAGTTCCCTTCGCCAAAGCTCTTCGCTGCAAAAGCCATTTTATGCAAAGGCTGCACAAGGCGGTAAGTGAAAATCCACACCAGCGCAAACGAAACGGCGAAAGCCGCCAGCAGCGCCCAAAGCAGCACCTTGACAATCGTCCACCGAAATGCGTTGAATGTTTCCGCATTATAGGCGGCGAAAACGGCGCCTATCACCGTTTTCCCGTGGAAAGGGCTTTCCAGCGTAATGGGAACCCCTACAATATAGTAAGGCTTCTGGTAAAAGCCATTCATAGTACCCTCAGCGCTGTAACGCCCGCCCAGGGCTTTTTTCATGATTTCTTCATCCACGGGCTTCGTGGCGTCTACACTGCCGTCCCTGCCGCCGTAAACAATCAGCAGGGATCTGCCTTTGGTGTCCGTCAGAAAAATATCGGACTCAATGTTCCTCGCAAAAATACGCGCAAAATTTTTCATGCTGTCAATATTCAGCGCATAAGTGTTCGGCCCGCTTTCCATAACCGAATCCGAAGCCAGCGCCGCCACGTTCTCGGCGCTTTGCTGCAGCATATTCCGCTTTTCGGTTTTCCAGTAGTTTGTAACGAAAAGCAGAATGGCGGCGCTGATGATGATAAAGCTTAAAAGGATGACTGCTGTTGTAATTCCCAGATATTTTTTAAAGAGGGTTTTCCTCATTTCAGTTTCACCTCAGACGGTGGCTCCTATTCTCTTATCCTCTTGGCTCCGCAGAGCCCTTCTTATCTTTTACTTCGAACTTGTAGCCCACACCCCAAACGGTTTTCAGGGTCCACTGGTCGGAAACGCCTTCGAGCTTCTCGCGCAGACGCTTCACATGGACGTCCACGGTGCGGCTGTCGCCGTAATAGTCAAAGCCCCACACCTCATCCAAAAGCTGGTCGCGCGTAAAAACGCGGTTCGGGTTGCTGGCAAGGTGGTAAATCAGTTCCATTTCCTTCGGTGGGGTATCAATCTGCTTGCCGTTGACCTTCAGCTCATAGTTTGTCAGGTTAATGGAAAGCTTGTCGTACTTAACTTCTTTCACGGGGTCTTCCCCATTTTTGCCAATCCGGCGCAGCACAGCCTTAATGCGCGCCACCACTTCTTTTGTTTCAAACGGTTTTACCACATAATCATCCGCGCCAAGCTCCAGGCCAAGCACTTTGTCGAACACTTCGCCTTTAGCTGTGAGCATTATAATGGGGCACTGGCTCTTTTTGCGTATTTCACGGCAGACCTGCCAGCCGTCCAGACCAGGCAGCATAATATCCAGCAGCATCAGATCCGGGTTCTCTTTTTCAAAAACTTCCAGCGCTTTTTTTCCGTCGTTTGCCAAAACAACCATGTAGCCTTCTTTTTCAAGATACAGCCGCAGCAGTTCACAGATATTCTGGTCATCATCAACGACCATGATTTTTGCATTTGCCATCTTCGTCTTCCTCCTTTTGCCGGCTCCTTCAAAGTTCAGCACCGTATTATCATTCCAATTTATTTTAAGTTAAATTATACCGAATTGTAAAACCAAGTTATGAATATTCTTTAAATCTTCTTTTGAAAATGCTGAATCCCTTCTGGGCATAAAAGCCTGAACCCGCCTTTGAACAGATTCATTCGCTCTGATTTTACCGCATTTCCACATAAAAAGCAAAGCCGAATCCCGGTTTCCGTACTTCTGCCCGGCGCCAAATTCCCGCGGCGCAGCAAAAGGGCACACGAAAATTCTCCCGTGCGCCCACGGTCTTACCGTTTCCGGCCTTTACTTTTGCAAAATAAGCTTCTGGAAAAGTGTTTTGGAAGCTTCAAAATAACTTTTGTTTTTCCCCTCCGCTGAAGAACCGTAGTAGACGCGCAGGGAGATGCTTTCATCCTTCATCAGGTCGCCGAGCCGCTGAGTGGCGCTGGCGCCGCTGTCCGTCTGGAAAGTAATCTTCTGATTGGCCAGTTTGGGGCATTTGGAAAGCGGAACGCGCAATTTGCTGTAATCTTTCTCACCCTTCTTCGGCGTAGTTCCATCAAAGTACGCGAACATCCCACCCTCTGCCTGTTCCTGCATTGCAAAAGACTTGCTGTCGGTGATGAAAATCATGCTTGTCCCTTCGCTCAAATCCGTAAGAAATTTCGTCTGGCTTGCCATTAAAGCCTGCGGGTCACGAAAATCAGAAGGCTTCGGGGAACTGCCGGCTGCGGAAGAAGGGGCTTTACTTTCCTTCTGCGGTATTTCCGGGTAATACTGCACAATGTTCACGACAACTTTGCCGTCGTGGTTCAGGTCTTGCCCATATTTTTCAATTTCCGTCTGCAGCCCATCCAACACTTGCTGCGGGTAGCCTTTTTCAGTAATCAGACCAATGGTGTAGTCCGGCGTCACCGTCTGTGCCGTGTTCCACACCAGGTAACCTATAACGGCCGCCGCAATAAGCGCTATAAGCACATGAAATTTATGGTAATACCAAAAATTGTTCCATTTCCCGTGCGGCGTGCTGTTTTTCTGCTCTGCCCGCTTTTCCGCTTCCGAGTCATGAATCGTCTCTTCCCCTGCATTTACAAGGTATCCTTCGCGTGCCATTAGCGTCCCTCCCGCCTTCCAGATTTCCCGCACCCTCAGCTAAAAATTCTGTTTCCAGTATAGCATACCGCACCAGGGGTGTAAACCGTGGGCGGAATGCGATTTTCCTATACAATCTGCGCCGCCTGTGATAATATGGAATTATTATAGTAATGAATTTGGGAGTGATAAAGATGAATCATCATGACCATTTAACATACAGTTCTACCACCTGCAAGCAGGATCCTTCCATCACAGCCACAGCAGATAATCTTGCCGGCAGTGATTGGCTGAATCATGTACTGGACTGCGTCAAACAAATATCTCACAGTTATTTTGAGCTAGCAGAAATTTATGCTTTCGATAATATTTTGTCAAAAATGCACCCAAACAATCATCATGTGCATGCCAAAATACGGCAAGAGCTGCAGTTTCTTCGGGATAAATGCTTATTGGAATTTTGGGGAAAGGAAAATACCGCAGACTTTTCTGACTTTTCAGCAGCCTTTCCCCCTGTTTTTTCAGCGAAGCGCATACGGCAGGACTTTGCTGACATTGCCGTCCCAAATTTCATAGGTTGCTTCCGTGTGCGTCACCTTCCGGGACTGATTGCTGTGGAGATAGACAGAGTCCATCCCCGCCGCCTTTGCGCCCAAAATGTCGGTAGAATCATCGTTGCCAACAAAAAGGCAGTCTTCCGCCTTCAGCATTTCCTTTTTCAGCAGGCAGTTGTAAAATTGCACATCCGGTTTGCAGACGCCGTAATCCGCCGAGCTGTACAGCGTCTGAAAGCTTTCAAAAATCCCAAGGTACTGCAGCTCCGGCACGGAAAACTCCCTTTGCCCATTTGAAAGAATATAAAGTTTTTTCCCTTCCGCCCGCAGCGCCTGCAGCAGTTCCTTTACACCTGGGTACAGCCGAAGATACTCCGTCGAGGCGGCGCGGAACAGCCTGACCGTATGGCTCAGCAGTTCATCCGATGCCGAAACTCCCTTTTGCGCATACAGTTGCTGCAGCGCCAAAATAATTTTGGTGTCCGGGTATTTTGTCTGTTTGTTTTCCGCCAGACGCTGTGCAATCATGCAGCAGTACTGTTCCTTCAGCTCCTCGCTTTCATACGGAGCGCCGTTATAGCTGAAGAAAAGCGACAGCGTTTCCCAGAAAGCAGGCTTTTCTTCGTCTGTCCTTAGGTCAATTAAGGTTCCGTACAGGTCGAATATAATATTGCGGTACATAATAAGCACACCTCCAATTTGAGCTTAGCAATATCCACTGCAAAGGCCCCGTGCAGAATTTTCCTGCACGGGGCCTTTCTCGCTTTTATTCCTTTTCAATCGGCTTCATGGTCGGGAAAAGAAGCACGTCGCGGATCGATGCACTGTCGGTCAGCAGCATCACAAGGCGGTCAATGCCCATGCCCATGCCGCCGGTAGGAGGCATCCCATACTCCAGAGCCGTCAGGAAGTCCTCGTCAATCATGTTGGCTTCCTCGTCGCCGCCAGCACGCAGTTCCATCTGGCGCATGAAACGTTCGCGCTGGTCAATCGGGTCATTCAGTTCCGAATACGCATTTGCAAGCTCCATGTGGCCTGCAAAAAATTCAAAGCGCTCCACAAGTTCCGGCGTACCGCGCTTACGTTTGGTAAGCGGCGAAACTTCCACCGGATAGTCATAAATAAAGGTTGGCTGCAGAAGCTTGTCTTCCACTTCCTGGTCGAAGGCCAGTGCCATAATGTTGCCCCAGGTATCCGCCTTTTTCGGCTGGAGGCCAAGTTTCTTCGCGGCTTCCAGAGCTTTTGCGGTGTCGCCCTTAAAGGAAAGGAAGTCTACGCCCGTCTCCTTCAGGATGGCGTCGTTCATCGTCATGCGGGTAAACGGTGCGGAAAAGTCAATCTCTTCGCCCTGGTAAGTAACTTTCTCGCTGCCGCAGGCGGCCTTTGCGCAGGTGCGTATCATTTCTTCCGTGCGGTCCATCATGCCGAAATAGTCGGTGTACGCTTCGTACATTTCAATCGTGGTGAACTCCGGGTTATGCTTTACATCCATGCCCTCGTTGCGGAAAATACGGCCAATTTCGTACACCTTTTCCATGCCGCCTACAATCAGGCGCTTCAAGTGCAGTTCAGTTGCAATCCGCAGGTACATGTCAATATCCAGCGTATTATGGTGTGTGATAAACGGACGCGCCGTAGCGCCGCCCGGAATGGTGTTGAGCACCGGGGTTTCCACTTCAATATAACCCATGCCGTCCAGCAGGTCACGGATGGCCTTGATGATATGGCTGCGGCGGATGAAAGTTTCCTTGACTTCCGGGTTTACAATCAGGTCAATATAGCGCTGGCGATAGCGGAGGTCGGTGTCTTTCAGGCCGTGAAATTTTTCCGGCAATGGAAGCAAAGACTTCGAAAGCAGGCGAATTTCCCGTGCATGAACCGAAATCTCACCACGGCGTGTTTTAAATACATAGCCCTTTATGCTGATGATGTCGCCGACATCCCAGTAGTTTTTCAGGTCGGTGTAACTTTCTTCACCCACCTGGTCAATCTTCATGTAAACCTGAATACGGCCGCTGCGGTCGTAGAGGTCCATAAAGCTGGCCTTGCCCATATCGCGCCAGCTCATAATGCGGCCGGCAATGCAGACATCCTTGTTTTCCAGCTCTTCAAAACGGTCACGGATTTCCTGTGCGGTAATGTCGCGCGGGCAAGTCGTAATCTGGAACGGGTCGCGCCCATTCTGCTGAAGATCCGCCAGCTTTTTGCGGCGAATTTCTTTTTCGCTTACGTTGCTCTGTTCTTCCGCGCCCTGCGCTGTCTTCTTTTCTTCACTCATAGTTCCCATACCTTATCCGTTTATTTTATTTGCAACTCCCCAATATTTGTACACCTTCTGCGTACAAAAGGGCAGGGGTACAAAAGTGCCTCCCCCGCCCAAAAGGTTACCTGGAAATCGTCAGCACCTCATACTCCATTGTTCCGGCAGGGACCTCAATCGCAATTTTGTCGTTGATTTTGTGGTCCAGCAGTGCTTTGCCGACGGCAGAAGCATCAGAAATGCAGCCGTTCAGAGGGTCCACCTCGTTGGAGCCGACAATTTTGTAGTTGACGACCTGGCTTGTACCTGTAACCGGGTTTGTAACGCGCAGCTCAACTTTGGAGCCAATGTGGATATTCTCCGCGCTAAGCGTGCTTTCGTCAATAACCTTAACACGCTTCAGCATAACCTCAATATCCGCAATTCGTGCTTCTACAATCGCCTGCTCGTTTTTTGCTTCATCGTATTCGCTGTTTTCGGAAAGGTCACCGAACGAAAGGGCAACCTTTATTTTTTCAGCTACTTCTTTTCGCTTGACGCTTTTCAGCTCGTCGAGCTCATTCTCCAGTTTTTCGAGTCCTTCTTTTGTCAGAAAAATTTCCTTTGCCACTGTAACGACCACCTTTGAAAGGCCGCGTTGCCGCTGGCCTGTAATTTCCGGACAGTAAATCTATTATAATGAACTGCAGGCAGGATGTCAATCACCGCAGCTAAGGGATTCCAGCCGAATGGTGTCAATCTTTGGCACTCTCGGAAGCGGAGCCGTTCGGCGCGGAACCCGGGGCCCGCTGTACATTCGCTCCTTGGCGCTGCAAAGCCGTAACAGCCGTCTGCACCTGCGCGTCGGAGGAAGGGGGCAGGCTGTTGTGTTCCAGCAGGGTTTGCTGTGCCGCCGCAAGGTCTTTTGAAATATCCGGCATGACGCCGGTGCCTTCGAAGGTCTTGCCCCCGGCTGTAAGATACTCCGCCGTAGCTAAAATCATGGCAGAGCCATCCGAAAGAGGAACGGCTGTGTCTTTCGTTCCATTCCCTGCTGTTTTCCGGCCGACCAACAGGCCCTTATGAAAGTCGTGGATATCCGCGGCAAAAAGCTCAGCCGCGCCGGAAGTGCGGCCGTCTGCTACAACGCTTACGGGCAGTGCCACCCCATTGGCTTTAGAAGTAAACTCCACAGCAACTTTTCCGGTTTTGTCGCGGCTGGAAACCGTTGTACCCGCCGGCAGGAGCGTATCCAGCACGGATGCTGCCGCCGCCATGCTTCCGCCGGTATTGCCGCGCACATCTATTACAAGGCCACAGGCGCCTTTGCGGATACATTCCGAAAGCCGGTCATTAAAGTCCTCCGCCGTATTGTCGCCGAACCGACTGATTTTAAAATACGCCACGTTTCCGTTTATGATGGATGTACCGACGGTGTTCTGTGTATATTCGCCGCGTGAAACGGTAACGTTCATGGATTGAACCCCGGAGGTTCTGGAATTCCACGGCTGCTGTTCGCGCAGAACTTTAAATGTAACTTTGGAACCCGCTGTGCCGTCCAGCTGATTGACGGCTTCGGCATAAGAAATACGGGCTACTTCCTTTCCGTCGATGTTCGTTATGGTATCGCCTTTCAGGATGCCGGATTTCTCCGCCGGCGAGCCCGGGATTACTTCAATGACTTCCATATTTCCGTCGGAATCCTGAAGAGTACGGATACCGACGCCTGTGTTTTGGGCTTCATTGGAATTCCGGTAGGCTTTATATTTTTTAGCGGAAAGGTAATTGGTATGGGCGTCGCCCAATCCAGCCAAGTACCCGGCGCAAATACCGTCAGTCAGGCTTTTTTCATCAATTTTGCCGACGAAGTCCTGCCTTGCCTTCTGGTCAATTTCACTTAATTTATGGTACATGGCCTGCCGCTCGTTTACATCAGCTACTTTGGCATTGAAATTCTGCATTGCAAGGGAATACGTCAATGTAACCGTAACAGCCGCCGAAATTGCCGCTATGGAAATTGCCGCGCCAATGGATATTTTCCTGCTCATTGTCTTTTTCCTCCCCCTTGCCTGCGGCCTTTTGAAAAAGGCCTGGCGAAAACTTTACAGAATCTCTAATCATAACTTACTGACAGCCTTAGCATTCCCAGTGTTCTGCGTCTATCAATCCCACGGGAAGTCTCTAAAAAGCTCTGGCGAAAACTTCGCAGAATCTCTGATAGCGGCTTACTAACGACCTTAGCATTCCCAATGTTCCGCATCTATCAATCCCACGGGAAGTCTTCGAATAAGCTCTGGCGAAAACTTCGCAAAATCTCTGATCATAACTTACTGACAGCCTTAGCATTCCCAATGTTCCGCGTCTAGCAATCCCACGGGAAGTCTCTAAAAAGCCTTGGCGAAAACTTTACAGAATCTCTGATCATAACTTACTGACAGCCTTAGCATTCCCAGTGTTCTGCGTCTATCAATCCCACGGGAAGCCTTTGAATAAGCTCTGGCGAAAACTTCGCAGAATCTCTGATCATAACTTACTGACAGCCTTAGCGTTCCCAGTGTTCCGCGTCTATCAATCCCACGGGAAGTCTTCGAATAAGCTCTGGCGAAAACTTCGCAAAATCTCTGATCATAACTTACTGACAGCCTTAGCATTCCCAATG
>JAEZFF010000047.1 GCA_023417635.1 Bacillota bacterium
ATACTTTGGAGGCGTCACCCAGATTCGGACTGGGGATGAGGGTTTTGCAGACCCTTGCCTTACCACTTGGCTATGACGCCTTAAAAAATGGAGCGAACGACGAGACTCGAACTCGCTACCTCCACCATGGCAAGGTGGCGCTCTACCAGATGAGCTACATTCGCATTTGGTGCCTCCGGGCGGAATCGAACCACCGACACGGGGATTTTCAGTCCCCTGCTCTACCGACTGAGCTACAGAGGCAAATAAATATGGCGACTCGGATCGGGATCGAACCGACGACCTCTAGCGTGACAGGCTAGCGTTCTAACCAGCTGAACTACCGAGCCATATTTTGGTGGGAACAATAGGACTCGAACCTATGACCCCCTGCTTGTAAGGCAGGTGCTCTAACCAGCTGAGCTATGCTCCCGTCAATATTCTGAAATGTTATTTGCATCAGCGACGTTTTATATGATACTATATCTCACGCTGTTTGTCAACCACTAAACGCCATTTTTTTCATGTTTTTTGTCAAGGTTTTCATTTCACGGCTTAACCGCAGCTATAACCATGCGCTCTGTGTGCGCTTCTGGCGCGTCAAATGCCCCGTCCGCCCATACGCCTTCTGTTTGCAGACCAGCCTGTTTCAGCATTGCCTGCAGCTTCTCAGGCGAATACGCATACTCGTAAAAATGCTCGGTACTGCGGGTATATGTTTTTCCATTTCTCTCAAAAAAGTCAAGAAAAATTGACACCCGTGCAGTCTTTTCTTCGCAGCGGTTCTGCCAGACGCAGTAAACGTCCTCCATATCATAAATGAAGACATTGTCCGCCAAAACATTCCTATGTTTATACAAAGTATTCGCATCAAAAATAAAATATCCGCCATGATTCAGAAAAAGTGCCACACGGCGGAAGGCTTCCTGCAAATCGGCGGCAGACGGAAGATGATTCACACTGTCAAGCATACAGACGGCTGTGTCTACTGTGCCGTAGAGGTCCATCTCCTGCATTTTCTGACAGACATAAAGGATTTTATTACCCATGGCTGCAGCCTTCTGCTGAGCCACAGAAAGCATTTCCGGCGATGCGTCCAAACCATAAACGTCAAAACCGCGTTTTGCAAGCTCAAGAGTCAGACTTCCTGTTCCACAGGCGAGGTCGATTGTAAGGCCGGCAGGATGGTTTAAATGCTTCAGGATCCTGCAGAGGTACTCGGCGCGGCCGGAATAATTCACATTCCGCGTCAGGCTGTCATAATACTTTGCAAAAGCTGAATAGCTCATCCTTTTGTACTGCCGTCCAAACGTTTGAAGGCCAGCTCATACCCATCGCATCCATAATGCAGCGAACGGTTTACGCGACTGATTGTGGCAGTGGACGCACCGGTTTCGGCAACAATATCGCTGTAGACCTTTTTGATACTAAGCATATGCGCAACCAGAAGGCGCTGTGACATGGCTTTAATTTCCGGTACTGTGCAGAGATCCTCAAAAAAGGCATAACAATCTTCTCTGGTCTTCAGGGTAAGTATCGCATCAAAAAGAAAGTCAACACTCGGGTCTTTAATCTTTGAATTTAAGTTCATAGGGTACTCCTTTCACACGCTCTGCTATTTTAGCACGAAAAAGTGTAAAAGTAAAGAAACTTTCAGCAATTTTTCGAATTATATTGATTGTTTTCAATAATAAGACAATATTAATGTTAATAAATTTAGATAAATTAACTGTGTAGCACAAAGATACCGCTGCATAAAGCAGCGGTATCTAGCAATATTTACTTGATGCTGGCGGCAATCCGCCTATGAAGCAGCTCAACGCCCTCACCGGTTGAAGCGGAAAAGGGAAGATATTTAATTCCGTTTGCCGTAAACAATTTTTCCATTTGCGCAACCTGGTCCCTGCGCTGTGATGTGTTCAGCTTATCACTTTTAGAAGCTGCTACCAGGAATGGAAAACCACTATTCTGTAAAAATCTAACCATATCCATGTCGTCTTCCGTTGGGGCTCGCCGCATATCAATAATTTGAACAACCAAACGAATTTTCCGCTTAGCGGCAAAATAACCCTGTACCAATTCGGCCCAGCGCTGTTTTTCTGCCGGGGAAACTTTAGCATAGCCGTAACCGGGAAGATCTGCGAAGCGGCAGCAGTCAACATGGTAAAAATTAATGGTAGCCGTTTTGCCCGGAGAAGAACTGGTGCGAGCCAGCGCTTTTCGGTTTAGCAACTTGTTAATCATTGAGGATTTCCCAACGTTAGAACGGCCGGAAAAAACGATTTCCGGCATATCCGGCGGTGGCAGGCTGGCTGATGTGCCAGCCGCAAACTCAAAAAATGCATTCTGAAAATTCATTTACTCCCCTTACTGCGGGATTCGCGTCTGTTCACAGGAACTGTGTTCTACGGCCGGTGTCTGTTGTGCAGAAGGCTCTTTGCAGGAAGCTTTTGACCGTTCTTCCGGCACAATTTTGCGCGGCACTGGCATCTCGCTCAATGCCAGTTTCAAAACCTGGTCAATCATCTCGACCGGTTCAAAATGGACGTGTTCCTTTACCGCAGAATCAACTTCCGCAAGATCCGGCTCATTCTCAGCCGGGATAATCACAGTCTTTATTCCGCTTCGGTACGCAGCCATCGTCTTTTCTTTCAGTCCGCCAATCGGCAGGATACGGCCGAGAAGGGTAATTTCACCGGTCATGGCAATATCATGGTGAATCGGGATATTGGTAAGCGCTGAAGTGATAGCTGTAGCCATAGCTGCACCAGCTGATGGACCATCTTTCGGAATGGCACCTTCCGGAGCGTGGATATGGATGTCGTACTTTGTGTAAAAATCGTGCCGGATGCCAAGCTGGGCGGCACGAGTGCGTATGCAGCTAATGGCGGTTTTTGCCGATTCCTTCATCACATCGCCAAGGGAACCGGTCAACTCAATCTTTCCAGTGCCCTCCATAACAGCAACTTCGATTGGCAGCATGGTCCCGCCTACACTCGTCCAGGCAAGGCCATTCACCAAGCCGACGGTATCTTTTTTGTTTGTTGTTTCATCCTTGAATTTTTCGGGGCCAAGCAGTGCCTTTAGCTTTGCTGGAGTAATAACCACTTTTGCCTCTTTATCTTCTACAAACGTACGGGCGCTTTTGCGGCAAATGGAAGCGATCTGACGTTCCAAGCTGCGAACACCTGCTTCGCGGGTATAGGCACTGATAAGTTTATGAACGGCTGCCGGAGTAATGCGAAGCATTTTACGGCTCATACCGTGCTTTTTAAGCTGTTTTGGAATCAGGTGCTCCGTGGCAATATGGAACTTTTCTTCATGGGTATAACTACCCAATGTAATAACATCCATACGGTCATAGAGCGGCTCCGGTATCTCACTGGCATCGTTTGCCGTTGTAATAAACAGGACATTGCTCAGGTCAAACGGCATATCAATATAATGGTCGTAAAAAGTACAGTTTTGCTCTGAATCAAGGACTTCCAGCAGTGCAGAAGACGGGTCACCACGGAAATTGTTCCCCATCTTGTCAATTTCGTCAAGAAGAATCAGCGGATTATTCGTGCCGGCCTGCTTCAGCGCCGCCATAATGCGGCCCGGCATCGAACCAATATAAGTGCGGCGATGGCCGACAATATCAGATTCATCGCGCACACCTCCAAGGGAAACACGGACGTATTTACGTCCGATTGCTTCCGCAATAGAATGTGCAATCGATGTCTTGCCTACTCCCGGAGGGCCTACTAAACAGATAATCTGGCCACGGATGTCCGGAGAAAGTTTTTTGACCGCAAGGATTTCGAGAATCCGCTCTTTTACCTTGGTAAGGCCATAATGATCCCGGTCAAGGATGCGCTGCGCCTTTTCCAAATTGATATGGTCGCGCGTGGAAGTATTCCAAGGCAGTTCCAGGCAGGTATCAATATAGCTTGCAATCACGCTTGCCTCATGGGAACCTTCTGGCATACTGTTCAGGCGGTCACATTCTTTTGCCAGCTTGTCGTGCTGCAATTGCGGCAATTTTGCTTTTTCTATGCGCTCCCGCAGTTCGTCAGCTTCCTGCTGCGGATTGTCACTCTCGCCCAGTTCATCGGAAATAGCACGCATTTGCTCCCGCAGGAAATACTCTTTTTGATTCTCGTCAATTTGACTCTTCGCTTTTTCACTGATTTTTGATTCCAGTGAAAGAACTTCAATCTCTTTATTAAGAATCTTCGAAAGCTTTTCCAGGCGTTTTTCCGGATGCAATTCTTCCAATATCTGCTGCTTTTCCTGGTAATCGAACATAATATTTGCAGCGATATAATCGGCTAGTTCCCCACATTCTTTTCGTTGAACGACGCCAACGACAATATCCGGCGGGATATGGCTATAGTTCTGCACATACTCCTCGAACAGGCCTTCCGTATAGCGCACCAGCGCCTCTGAACGACGTGTAGAGCGGTATGGCAGTGAATCAATGCGAAGCACATCTGCTACAAAACAAGGGTCAGTACGCTTGATAGAAACAGTTTCAGCACGGTACACACCCTCTGCGAAAAGGCGAATTCCCTCCTCGCTGCGACGGATAACCTGCTTAATTTTTGCAACAACACCGACTTGGTAAAGCCCTTTTTCAGAAGGATTATTGTCGGCCAGGTCTTTCTGGGCAACCAAAAAAATCATCTGGTCCGCTTTCAAGGCTTTTTCCAGCGCAGTGATTGATTTCTTTCTTCCAACATCAAACTGAAGAAGCATGCCTGGAAACACAACCAGCCCGCGCAGGGCAAGAGCCGGAAGTGTAACAATATCCGACTTCTTCATTTCGCGATCTGTGCTCATAAGTTTCAGCTCCTTGAAAAAAGAACTGCTGCAGGGTGCTACAAAAAGCTACCACGCTGCAACAGTCCTCGTGTATGGTTTATGACGCGGTCTCTCTTCGGCCTCCGCGTTTGCCGGGAGCCGATATTTTCAGCTTTACGGGCTTTCGCTCCGGATTGCGTACAATCAGGGGCTGTGCGCCGTTCTGCACGGTATCGGCAGTAATTGTAACCTTTTCAATCGTATAATCCGACGGCACATCGTACATCATTTTTGTGAGGATACCCTCAACGACTGACCTCAGGCCGCGGGCACCGGTGTGGCGTTCAATCGTTTTCTTTGCAATAGCGCGAAGCGCCTCCGGCTCAAACTCAAGTTCCACCTTATCCAGCTGGAACAGTTTCTTATACTGGTGAATCAGGCTGTTTTTCGGCTCGGTCAGGATGCGCACCAACGCATCCTCATCAAGGCCATCCAGCGAAGCAACAACAGGAAGCCGCCCAACCAATTCCGGAATAATTCCAAACTTTACAAGGTCGTGCGGAGTAACATCTTTCATCCAGGAAGTTGTGTCCAGTTCCGCTTTACTGTGTACGTCGGCACCGAAACCGATACCAGAAGAAGCCGTCCGCTGCTCAATAATCTTATTTAGACCATCGAAAGCGCCGCCGCAGATAAAGAGGATATTGGTCGTATCAATCTGCAAGAACTCCTGCTGAGGATGCTTGCGCCCTCCCTGCGGCGGAACATTTGAAACTGTGCCTTCAAGGATTTTCAAAAGGGCCTGCTGCACACCTTCGCCGCTCACATCTCTTGTAATAGACGGGTTTTCGGACTTGCGGGCGATTTTATCGATTTCATCAATATAGATAATACCGTGTTCGGCACGCTCAATGTCAAAATCTGCAGCCTGTATGAGACGAAGAAGGATATTTTCAACATCCTCGCCGACATAACCGGCTTCGGTAAGCGTTGTGGCATCCGCGATTGCAAACGGCACATCCAGTATCTTTGCCAAAGTCTGTGCCAAAAGCGTCTTCCCGACGCCTGTAGGCCCAAGAAGCAGAATATTGCTTTTCGTTAGTTCAACGTCGTCATTTTGGCTGCTACAATAAATGCGCTTATAATGGTTGTATACGGCAACAGAAAGCGTAACTTTAGCGCGTTCCTGCCCAATAACATACTCGTCTAGTTTCTTTTTAATTTCCTGCGGTTTCGGCAATTCTGCCGTACGGCCACCGTAATTTTCTTTCCGAGCGGAAAGGTCTTTTTCATCATTCAAAATGGACATACAAAGCTCAATGCATTCGTCACAGATGAAAACACCCGGCCCCGCTATTAAGCGGCGCGCTTCGCTCTGAGGCTTGCCGCAAAAAGAACAGCAGATTTCTCTGCCTTTATTATCATCGCTGTTTGCCACTGTATCACCTTATTTCATCGACTCTCAATCACCTTGTCAATGAGGCCGTACTGAACGGCTTCTTCTGGTGTCATGAAATTGTCGCGGTCTGTGTCGCGTTCAATCACTTCAAGCGGCTGACCGGTGTTCTTAGCCAGAAGCTCATTTAAAAGCTTTTTCTTATTGGAAAGATAATTGGCATGAATCATAATATCTGAAACCTGAGACTGCGGCAGACCGCCGCTTGGCTGATGAATCAAAATATCTGTGTGCGGAAGGGAGTAACGTTTGCCCTTTGCGCCCGCTGAAAGCAGGAATGATCCCATGCTTGCCGCAAGACCCATGCAGATGGTTGAAACGTCACACTTAATATACTGCATCGTATCATAAATTGCGATACCTGCTGTAACGGAGCCGCCTGGGCTGTTGATGTAAAGACTAATATCCTTTGCGGGGTCCTGCCCTTCCAAATAAAGAAGCTGGGCCACAACAAGGCTGGCCGATGCGTCATTCACCTCATCGTTCAGCATAATGATGCGGTCATTCAGCAGCCTAGAAAAAATATCGTAAGAGCGCTCACCGCGGTTTGTCTGTTCAATAACATAAGGAACTAGATTACTCATCTGCGCTGACCTCCTTCAAACACACTTTATAAAGCATTGGCGAAACCCTGTGGGTTTATTCCGCTTTGTCGGAATCTTTCTTTTCAGCATCGTCTGCCTTCGGTGGTTCACCTTCGGCAATAACTGCTTTATCTTTTACAAAGTTAAATGCCTTTTCGACTGCGATGTCTTTTTCAAGATCTTCGCGCGCAATAACTTTCTTGATTTTTTCCGGCTCTACTTTGTAACCGTCGGCGATTTTCTTGTACTCTTCTTCCACATCTTCATCGGAAGGCTTAACACCCTCAAGAGCAACAATTGCTTCCAACGCAAGGCGCAGTTTTACCTGACGCTCTGCCTGCGGATGGAACTGACTGCGGATGGCATCTTTGTCAAGGCCCGTATATTTCATGTAGGCTTCGATGTTCATGCCCTGCGACTGCAAACGATAGCTGAAGTCGCGCAGGTCTTCATCAATTCGATTCTCATACATTGCTTCCGGAATATCAGCCTGAACCAGCCCAACCAATTTGTCAATCAGCTGATTGTCAACATTGTCGTCCACTTCTTCTTCGCGGGCGTCTTTCAGCTTTTTGCTGATATCTGCCTTGTATTCGTCAAGCGTATTGAACTCACTGACATCCTTGACAAAATCGTCATCGACGGCCGGAAGTTCTTTTTTCTTAATTTCATGCAGCTTAACCTTAAATACAGTATCCTTGCCTGCAAGGTCTTTTGCCTGATAGTCTTCCGGGAATTTAACGTTTACGTCAAACTCATCACCGGACTTGTGACCGGCGACCTGCTCTTCAAAGCCCGGGATAAACTGGTTGGAGCCAAGCTCAAGGCTATAGTTTTCAGCCTTGCCGCCTTCAAAGCGCTTGCCGTCGAGGGATCCGTCGAAGTCTATCATGGCGATGTCGCCCTTCTGTGCTTCACGGTCCTCTACTGTAACCATTCTGGAGTTGCGCTCCTGAACGCGTGCAATCTCGCCGTCAACATCTTTGTCGGTTACTTCAACCGGCTTTTTCCACGCGGTAATTCCCTTGTAGCCGTCAATCTTTACTTCCGGCTTTGTGGTAACGGTTGCCTTAAAATCGAGGCCCTCTTTGCCTGCGGAAACAAGCTCAAAATCGACTTTGTCGCGTACCAGTTCCAGCTTTGCTTCATGGATGGCATCATCCATTGCCTGCGGATAAACCTCATTGATAGCATCTTCATAAAAGACATTTTCGCCGTAATATTTTTCAACGAACTTGCGGGGAGCCTTGCCTTTGCGGAACCCAGGGATTGTAATTTTCTTGTTTTCTTTGCGGTAAGCCTTTTCAACAGCCTTTTCAAAAGTTTCGGCATCCACCGTAACTTCAAGCTGATAACGGTTTGTATCGACTTTATTTGATGATTTCAAGCTCATAATTGATACTTCCTCCTGAAAGTTTACATATTAACGAAGAACATTATACCACATGGCCAAATAAGTTTCTACAGATTGCTGAAATGTTTTTTATTTTATTCACAGACTGGAACCGGCGTAAAGCCGAGATAGTCGCTTGAAATGAGGTGCATGGAAACCCCGCGGTACTCTGTTACCGGCTGGCACCGCGCCGCCGCACTTCCGTGTATATGCCCAAAATAGCAGTCTGAAACTCCACGGTTCACAAGCACATCCATAATCTCGCTGCACTCCATACCATCATAGATTGGGGGGTAATGAAGGAAGACAACCGGCTTTTTCCCGGTTTTAACGGCATCATCCAAAGAAGCGCTCAGGCGGCCAACCTCGCGGCTGACAATTTTCTTGTCCTCGCCGCTTTCGGCATTGTACAGCCATCCACGCGTACCGCAGACTGCAAGTTTTCCAACTGCTTCAGCGCAGTTATGGATAATGCCGATACTGGAAAACCCATTTTCTGTAAGGAACTGGTCAATCTTTTTCCGGGTAGACCACCAATAGTCATGGTTACCCTTGAGGATTAACTTGCGCCCCGGGAGTGACTGGATAAAGCGAAAATCGGGCGCAGCGTCTTCCAGGTGCATTGCCCACGAAATGTCGCCCGCAACCACAACAGTATCCTGTGGGCCAACAGTAGCGCACCAATTCTTCTGCAAGCGGGAAACATAATTTTCCCAGCCTGGGAAAACATCCATTGGCTTATCGGCGCCAAGTGAAAGATGTAGGTCGGCAATGGCATACAGGGCCATTCCGCTATGCCTTCCTTTCTGCAGCTGCTAAGACGGCATCGCTCATCCCGTCTTTTTCGCAGACCTGTGAAAAACGAACCGGCCTTGTTTCCAGCGCTGCGATGGAAGCTGGAACTACCGTACCCGTCATGGAAGAAAGGCGGCGCACATCCTCAAAAACATTTTCTGCCGGCTGTATACCCGGCGTAAGTGCTGAGAGAACATCCGGACCAAATTTATATGGGCTTGCTGTAGAAATGACAACCAGATGCACCCGGTTTCCATCCGCTTTACGGTACCGGCGGCCAATACAGGAAGCAACAGCTGTATGTGGGTCACAAAGGTAGTGCATTTGTCCGTAAATGCGGCGAATCTCTTCTTTTGTTTCTTCATCGCTGCAGAACCCTGCTGCAAAAATGCTCTGAATCTTTGCTAGTGTTTCTGAGTCAACCGTATATTTTCCGTCTGTGGTAAGCTGCTCCATCCAGCGGGTAACTTTTTCGCCGTCACACCCTGTGATGTCATACAGCAGGCGCTCCAGATTACTGGAAATCAGAATATCCATAGACGGCGAAATTGTCGTGTGGAAAGGGCGGTTGCGGTCATAAACTCCGGTTTTCAGAAAATCCGTAAGGACGTTATTTGAATTAGAAGCACAGATAAGCCTGCGAATTGGAAGGCCCATTTCCCGAGCATAATATCCTGCAAGAATATCGCCGAAATTTCCTGTAGGAACGCAGAAATCGACTGCTTCATCCGCGGCAATTTTTCCCGCATTTGCAAGGTCGCACCATGCTGAAAAATAATAAACAATCTGTGGCAGCAGCCTGCCCCAGTTAATAGAATTTGCGCTGGAGAACATTAATCCCTGCTCCCCGATTTTTCTCCGGATGGCCTCATTGCCAAAAATCTTTTTAACACCCGTCTGGGCATCGTCAAAATTTCCGCGCACAGCTACAACCGCAACATTGCCGCCTTCCTGTGTACGCATCTGACGTTCCTGCATAGCGCTGACACCATTCTGCGGGTAAAACACAAGAATTCGAGTCCCCGGCACATTGCGGAAACCTTCCAGTGCAGCTTTGCCGGTATCGCCGGAAGTTGCAACAAGAATCATCGCATCTTTTTCCGAATGGATTTTTTTGAGCGAACGGGTTAAAAAATGCGGCAGAATCTGAAGCGCCATATCCTTAAATGCGCAGGTTGGCCCATGCCAAAGTTCAAGGTAGGAAATGCCTTCTTCCGGAGTTACAACCGGCGCAGGTTTTCCACCGGAAAATTTTCCGGCACCATAAGCGTTTGAAACACAACTTGTAATTTCATCATCTGTAAAATCCGTAAGAAAAAGGCTCATAATAGCGGCTGCGCGGCCAGCGTAGTCCATTCGCCGAAGTTCTGCAAGACGCACCGGCGAAATAGCCGGGAAAGACTCCGGAACAAACAGGCCGCCGTTTTCGCAGATTCCCTGCGCAATCGCCTGCGCTGCGGAAACACTCATCCGGCTGTTCCGCGTCGATTGATAGTTCAAGGCGTTTACCCCCTTCAGGATCGGTTTTCAATTATACTTTTATCATATACAATCAAAAAGGAAATGTCAAAAAAAGCCGCCGCACGAAAAAGCGTCGGTAATGTACTGAATTGAAACTGGAATGCCGTTCTCTGTTATAACGGCGGCAGCGTCAAAGCGCGGCTGCAGAGGCATTGGTTTTTTTTGCAGAAAAAGCAGCGCTGTACGGATTATCTTTTTCTGTTTGGAAGCCGTGACTGCTTCCAGCGGATTGACAAGCGAACCCTGTTCCCGTGTTTTAACCTCAACAAAAGCAAGATATTTTTGATTCTTAGCAATAATATCAATTTCACCATAGCGGGAGTGAAAATTGCGTTTCAGAATACTGTAGCCCTTTTCTTGAAGGTACACTGCTGTGTACTCTTCCCCGACGGCCCCGGAAGAATTATCCATCAGCTACCACATCCCCCAGAATCTTTTTCAGGAACGTTCTGCGGTGTACCGGGCAAGGGCCATACTTTTTCAGCATCTCCACATGGTAGGCTGTGCCGTATCCTTTGTGCTTCGCGAACCCATACTGCGGGTAAATTTCGTCTACCTGACGCATCAGGCGGTCACGGCTGACTTTTGCTAAAATAGAAGCCGCCGCAATGCTGGCCGACAGTGCGTCGCCACGAACGATAGTACGCGTTTCCACCCCAAGCGTTGGCATGCGGTTACCATCAACGAGCGCAAGATCCGGCAAAATTTTTAATGCGTCGAACGCACGCTTCATGGCGCGAAACGTTGCCTGCAGAATATTAATCTCGTCAATTTCCTCTTCCGTTGCAAAACCAATGCCATAAGAAACAGCACCTGCTTCAATCTCGTCAAAGAGGGCTTCTCGTTTTTTGGGGCTAAGTTTTTTAGAATCGTTAATGCCCTTTATCGTGCATCCTGCCGGCAGGATAACCGCAGCAGCAAAGACAGGCCCGGCAAGAGGCCCGCGCCCGGCTTCGTCGATGCCGCAGACCGTGCAGAAGCCTTCCTGCACAGCAAGTTTTTCGTACCGGTACCAATCGTCTGTCACAGCTTGTTTGGTCATAGCTTGTCTGCCTGTTCCAGTGTAATACGGCCAATTTTACCGCTTCGGAACTCTTCCAGAAGCATATGTGCGGCGCGTTCGGTATCGACAGAACCACCGCCCTGCAGCATTCCACGTTTCCGCCCCACAAGCTCCAGCATAGCGAAACCATCTAGTGCGGAAAGGTCAGAGCCTTCTAGCTTATAGCGCGCTTTCAGTGCTTCCGGTGCATCCTCGCGCAGTGTTTCCAGCAAACGGTACGCTATTTGCTCCACATCAAAAACATCATCTTTTACCGCACCTGTAAAGGCAAGGTGCTCCCCTTGCCCGGCGCTGCTGATTTTCGGCCATAAAACACCCGGTGTGTCAAGCATTTCAAAATTTTTGCCAACGGGGAACCACTGACTTGCACGCGTAACACCAGGCTTGTTCGCAACCACTGCCCGTTTTCCGCCTGCCAAGCGGTTAACCAGCGAGCTCTTTCCCACATTCGGGATGCCGACGGCCATAATGCGGATTTTGCGGCCGGCCATACCCTTTTCTCTCCAAGAAGCAATTTTATCCCGAAGCACACTTTCGACCTGTGGGAAAAGTAAACTAAGGTTTTTCCCAGTCTTGCAGTCTGCGGCAATGGCTCCATACCCTTTTCCGCGGAAATAGCGAATCCATTCCGAGGTTTTGCCTGCATCAGCAAGGTCAAATTTATTCATCAGCAAAATCCGGGGCTTTCCGCCAACCAGCCGCCCAAGATCTGGGTTGCGGCTGCTGACGGGAATCCGGGCATCCAGGATTTCCACAATGGCATCCGCGAGCTTTAAATTTTTTGCAATTTGCTTTTCCGTACGGGCCATATGCCCTGGAAACCACTGTATTGTCTGCTGTTCATTCATTGGCTGCTTCTCTGTCTTTCTGAATTATTATTCACTCACTTTATTTACTTACTTTGAAAACCGTGAAATGGACTGATGATGAAACTGGCTTTTCCTATAATATAACGGGTATCTATCATCCCGACAGCAGTGTAGCGGCTGTCTTCTGAAACCGGCCGATTGTCACCCAAAACGAAAACGCATCCCTTCGGAACTGTTACCGGGAATGCTGCAGAACCCTGCACTTTGGTAATGCCGTTCCGGATATAGGCCGACTCATCAAGCTCTTTTCCATCGACGGAAACAACGCCTTTTGCAAAGTTAATATCAACTTTCTGGCCTTCTGTAGCAATTACGCGCTTGATAATCCGTGTTTTCAGTTGTGTGCCGTCGGCATCAATTACAACAACATTGCCACGCTGAAAATTGCGATCGGCGCAGGAAACAAAAACGCGGTACCCGTTTACATAATTCGGCAGCATCGAATCGCCCTGCACCATAATATTAAGCCGAAAAATAAAAATGAGCAGAATCATTACGCCAATCAATGCCGTGATAAAAGCCTCTGCCCAGTCGTAGCAGCCAGCTGCAAAACCGTTTTTTGGCTTTTCCTGCGGCTGAATACCGGAATCTGAATCCGCCATAAAATTACCACCTTACAGCAAAATAACGGATAACAAAAAAGGGACACTCTATGTCCCTTCTCTATAACTTGTAATAATTGAAAATTACCGAATCTGTTCCTTAACCTTTGCAGCCTTACCGACTCTGTGACGGATAAAGTACAGCTTCGCTCTGCGGACATTACCTTTGCGGATAACCTTAACCGCCTTAACATTTGGGGAATGGATTGGGAATACTCTTTCAACGCCTACACCGTAAGAAACGCGGCGGACTGTGAAAGTTTCGCTTACTGCACTGCCCTTGCGTGCAATCACTGTGCCTTCAAAAGCCTGGATTCTTTCGTGGTCACCTTCGCGGATATTAACGTCCACACGAACGGTATCTCCAATTTCGAACTGAGGAAGTTCCTTTTTAAGGGAATCCTGCGTAATGGTTTTCAATGCATCCATAAATAAACTCTCCTTTTAATTTCAGACATTCATGCCAGTGGCAGAGGACTGTCAGCTTCATGCCCTGGAAACCGGGCATAATCCGCACCGATAAAGAATATCGGCGGACAAAATACTAACTAAGTTTATCACAGCTCCAATATAAATGCAACATATATTTTCTCAAAACGGATTTCTGCTTTGCGTTGCTTGACAGTTTCTGTCGGACGCGCTATAATATTGAGCGTACTATTTTTATAGGGGCATAGCTCAGCTGGTAGAGCAGCGGTCTCCAAAACCGCGTGCCGAGGGTTCGAATCCTTCTGCCCCTGCCATTATAAACCCGCATGAATTCTGGAAATATCAGAATTCATGCGGGTTTTGATTGTGAATTTTGAATGCAAAAGCAGCCGCTGTCTCGGGAACCCGGGATAGCGGCTGCTTTTTCGACTTGTGAATGGATTCTTTAGTCCTATGATTTTTTCAGCAGACACATTTTCATTTAAAATAAAAGCTTTTTTAATTCTGAGTTTTATAGCTTAATCCGAATCCCTGCCTGAAAAGCACATCGCTCGTTCCGATGCTCTGAACCGTTTTATACCACGGCATCGACAGTTTTCCCCTAAAGTCTGCTTTGTTCACCAGCACGTCTGCAACACTCCCGCCTTCACTGCCGGGAAGATAGCACATCACTACACTGTTCCAATCTTTTAAATAATTTTGAATCAGCACTTCCCTGCCCGCAACAACAAGAGTAACAGTCGGTTTTTGCAGACTTTTTGCAAGCTGAATTGCTTCTGCATTTCCGTTTAGTCCAAGGCTTCCGGTCAGACTCAAGTCTTTTGTGTCTCCTTCCCATTCGGAGTACGGTTTTTCACCAACGCAAAGCAGAGTGACATCCGCTTTTGAAGCCTGGCTCTTATCCGTAATTATATTCAGGCCATATTCCTTTGCAGCGGACTGCAGGCCTTCCAGAATTGTGGTTCCCTTTGTGACGTGCTGGCCATTCCGGTCTATCCCACCTGCCCACTGAACAGTCCAACCACCGCACTGCACCCCTACATTGTCTGCGGCAGGTCCAGTAACAAAAACGGTGCTTCCTTTTTTTAGCGGCAGTGTATTTTTATCATTTTTAACAAGGACCAGGCTTTCCTCAGCTAACCGCTTTGCCAAGTCACGGATTCCCTGAGTACCGACCTGCGTTACCTCATGCTTGACGTTTTTCTCCATAGGGTCGTTAAACAGTCCCATTTCATATTTCACCGTTAAAATACGGCGGACAGCATCATCAATGCGGGACTGCGGAATTGCGCCGCTGTTAACCGATTTTTCAATCAATTGGCCGCACTCTTCAAAATTTTCCGGCTGCATCAGCATATCGATTCCCGCATTAACTGCTGCTGCCAGCTTTTCGCTGAGATTTTTACCCGGAATATGCTGAATGGATTCCCAGTCGCTGACTACAAATCCGTCAAACTTCAGCTCACCTTTTAGCTTACCGGTTAAAAGCTGTTTATTAGCATGCATTTTAACCCCATTTACGCTGCTGTGGCTGGCCATGACAATTTTGACACCTTCCTTCAGAAGTGCCCGGTAAGGCTTCAGCAATTCCTCTAGCTGTGCATCCGTAAGCTTTGCATCTCCACGGTCGATAAGTTTGCCTTCTTCGCCGGTACCGAAAACGACACTGCCATCCCCAACGAAGTGCTTAGCCGTCGGCATCACGCCGTGGTCAAGCTGGCCCTTTGCAAAAGCCGCGCCAAGCTTTGCAACCAGATTAGGGTCTGACGAATAGCTTTCATAAGTTCTGCCCCACCGGGGGTCGGAATCTACCGCAAGGCAGGGGCCAAAATTCCACAGAACGCCGGTCACCTTCATTTCTTCCGCGACGGCTGCGCCCATCTGATTCGTCAGCTGCTCATCATTTGCCGCACCAATGCCAATGTTGTGAGGAAAAATCACCGCATCCTGAACATTGTTGTGCCCATGGATTGCATCCAGCCCATACAGGCACGGAATTGGCAATTTAGAACTCATGGCGGCTTTCTGGTACTCCTCAACGAAGGAGCGCCAGGTTGCTGCGTCCCGGGAACGGGAATTCCCGCCGTTCAGTACGGAACCATAACAGTTCTTCTGCATATCGTCGTATGTCAGGCGAAAACCAGCGCCCTGCAGCATCTGAGCAATTTTTTGCTGCAAGGTCATTTTTTTCATAAGAGCTGCAACTTTTTCCGCTGTTGACTGGGCATTTGAGCCTGCAGCGGTCTGTACTGTGGTGCTGCCGGCAGGCTTAGACTCCGGTTTTGTAAAGGCGCCGCAGCTTGTAGCTGAAAATAAGATTAGACAGGAACAAATGATACTGAGAATCTTCTTCATTCCAATCAACCCCTCTCATTGCGTTTTCTTTGGGTAGAAAATGGTCAGAATAAAGCATATCAGTTTTTCCAGCATTGCTTCGTGTGACTAATTTGCTGTAATAAAATAGTAATTATTACAATTTGACCCGCTTTACTTCTTTTATGTTACTCCTGCTGGAAATCTCTGTCAATCAGCAATTCTGCATAATCTTAGAGGAAATGATTTGATGATCTTCAAAACATAAAAATAAATTGGGACCTGCCACGAAGGCAGATCCCCAAAGTACTGAATCTTTCGCTTGCTTTAAAAATGATTATAAAACACCGTCTGTTCAACCGGTTTTCTGCTGAAGTGCCGTTGCGGATTAGGTGCAGCATCCTTTCCCGGATAGCCGGTCGGGAAAAGCGCGACGGGAATAATATTACTTGGAAGAGCAAATTCCCTGACTACAGCTGCAGGGTCAAAATAGCCAACCCAAGTTGTACCAAGACCTAGGTTGGCGGCCTCCATCATCATGTGAGTCCCAACAATGCTGGCGTCAATGTCGCCGAATTCTTTGCCGTCATAACTGCGCTTCCAGCTTAGGCTGCTGTCGTAGCAGACTAAGAAAGCAAGAGGAGCATTAAAATGGCAGGAAGTACATTTCTTTAATTTATTAAGCGCCTCTTCGCTTTCAAGTACAAGAATCTTTTGCGGCTGGTTATTGCAGGCGGTTGGGGCAAGCCTGCCAGCTTCGAGAATACGGTCAAATTTTTCTTTCTCAACTTTTTTAGGGCTGAACTGACGCAGAGAGTACCGCTTTGCGGCAAGTTCCAAGAAGTCCATTCTGAATTCCACCTTTCTTAATGTTCTGGCGATTTTGACCGACAGCAAAAAACGAGCTTTACTTTCTTTGCCCGGCCTACTATACTAAAGTATAACCATCCGAAAAACAGTCTGCAAGTACCGGTATTTTTGTTTATAGACACAGCTTGTTATACGGAAAGCCTTTTTGCTGATAAAAGCTAGGGCATCTGCTAAAAACCGGGAAACTGCTTCGTGTGGAAGTATTTGAGGAAGGCACATGGCACAGCATTCTATCGCTTTATAAAATACTAAAAATAAATATAAATTATGGAGGCTAAACGCAATGAACAATTTTGATTACCACATCCCAACTGACGTGTACTTTGGAAAAGGGCAAATTAATCAGCTTGGGCAGAGAATGTCTTCGATTGCAAAGAAGGTACTTTTCGTCTACGGCGGTGGTAGCATTAAGAGAATTGGGCTGTATGACCAAGCGATGCAGCAGCTGAAACAGGCAGGCATAACGGTATTTGAACTTGCCGGTGTCGAACCAAACCCACGGATTCAGACCGTAAAGAAAGGCGTCGCAGTCTGCAAACAGGAAGGCATTGAAGGCGTCCTTGCAGTTGGCGGCGGCAGTACAATCGACTGTGCCAAGATGATTGCAGCAGGCACCTGCTACGATGGTGACGCCTGGGACCTTGTCCTGGACAGCAATAAAATTAAAAAGGCAATTCCTGTTGCCGCCATACTCACTCTGGCAGCTACCGGCTCCGAAATGGATGGTTTTGCTGTTATTTCCGATATGGACAAAAATGAAAAATGGGGCACCGGAAATGAATTGACAAAACCTGTATTTGCCATTATGGATCCGCAGTATACATTCAGTGTTTCTAAATATCAAACGGCTGCCGGGTCATCTGACATTATGAGCCATACTTTTGAAAACTATTTTAACAACACAAAAGGAGCCTTCCTTCAGGCACGCCTTGCGGAAGGTATCTTAAAAACTGTTATAAAATATGCGCCGATCGCAATTGAGCATCCGGATAATTATGAAGCCCGTGCAAATCTTATGTGGGCATCCAGCCTGGCAATCAACGGTTTAATCAGCTACGGCGAGGACACAGCCTGGACGGTACATCCCATGGAGCACGAGCTGAGCGCATTTTATGATATTACCCATGGTGCAGGCCTTGCCCTTTTGACGCCATATTGGATGGAATATATTCTGTGCGAAAAAACGGTTGGCAAGTTTGCAGAATACGGTGTGAATGTATGGGGCATTGATTCATCCAAAGAGCCCATGGCAATTGCTAAGGAAGCAATAGCGAAAACCAGGGAGTTTTTCCTTTCGATTGGAATGCCAAGCCATCTTAAAGACCTTAGCATTGACCAGACACACTTTGACATTATGTCTGAAAAAGCGGCAAACGGCGGGCTTGCAAATGGATTTATGCCGCTTACCAAAGAAGATGTAAAGAAAATATTTACGATGGCTTTGTAAGGGCACATAAATCAAACAGCAGTCCACTAAGCTTTATCACGGTCACAGTATCATTTCAGCAGGCATAACATTTTCACAACGGTAAGAAAAGCAGCAGCATAAAGCCAGATTCAGTGTCACTGTTGGCTCATGCATAATCTTACTGAAGGGAAAGATGAAAATGAAAAAGTGTCTCGCTTTTCTAATGGCTTTGACCATTGCACTTCTGCCCTGCGGCTGTGGAAAACAACAGCCTTCCCCGCCTACTGCAAGTAAAATCACAGCACCTTCTTCTGCAGCCAGCAGTACTGTTTCATCTGCTCGAAATGTTCCGGCGAAAGCCGATTGGCCGACGAAAGATTGGAGCATAAGCACTCCGGAGCAGCAAGGAATAGACTCAGCAAAACTTGCAAAAGCCGACAAGCGTATTCAGGACAATTACCCTAACTTTTACAGCCTTCTGATTGTGCGGCACGGATATCTTGTCTACGAAAAGTATTATGGCGGCATGACCCGTGACAATGCAAACCCGGTTTACTCTGTTACCAAAAGCGTGACATCCGCCTTAACGGGCATTGCTGTGCAGAAAAAGCTACTGCAAGGTGTCAACCAGCGAATCTCCAACTTACTGCCGGAATATTTTACAAAAGTAGACAATCAGCAGAAAAAAGACATTACGGTGGAACACGCATTAACCATGACGGGCGGCCTGCGCAGCACTGACGACGATTTCAGGTCATTTTACCGGAGCAGCGACTGGGCACAGGATACTCTTAGCCAACCGATTACAGCAAAACCCGGAACGAAATTCGGATACAATACGGGGCTTCCGCAGTTTCTTTCGGTTATCATCGCAAAAAACTCCGGAATGAGTCTGAGAAAGTTTGCCGAAGAAAATCTGTTTTCGAAAATTGGAGTTGCAGTTCATGCCTGGGATAAAGACTCAAAAGGTTACTACGGGGGCGGTTTTGGGCTAAGCCTTACTCCAAGAGATATGGCAAAATTCGGTTATCTGTATTTACATAATGGCAACTGGAACGGTGAACAGATTATTCCGCAGGACTGGATTCAGGCTTCCATCGGCAAGCATGTTGCTGTCGACAAAGGGCTTGATTACGGCTATTTATTCTGGATTCAGCAGGTAAGCAACTCTGAAAACGGCAAAAGCTGGTTTGCCTACCACGCCGCCGGTTCCGGAGGGCAGATAATTATCATGGTCCCCGGCCTCGACCTGGTAGCAGTTATTACCGCCAACGTGAGAAGTAAATCCAAGGACGGCAAGGATACACTGAGCCTGATACCCGGATATGTCATTCCAGCCGTCAAGCAGTAGTCCCACCATCTCACAAAGACCTGCTACAACTAAAAAATTAATAGGAACCGGTTTGCAGCCATTCCTAAATTCAGCAAATAGAATAATAAGCATCTTTAAAAAGACTTCGACTCAGAATTGAGCCGAAGTCTTTTCTATATTCAGGCTGCCAGGCAACAGGAAAAACACTGTACTTTTGCAATATGACCAAGATATCGAAGCTTAAAATATTTATAGAATGCTGCTCTATAAATATTGACAAAACGGCATGAGGCTGGTATTCTATGATTTATAGAGCGCCGTTCTACTAAAAAGGAGGCCTTCCGATGGGACGAAAAAGACAAGACCCAACAAAACGAAAAAATGAGTTTATTAAAACAGCAACACAGTTATTCCTTACCAAGGGATATGACAACACATCTTTAAATGAGATTCTTTCGGCGATGGGAAAAACATCCCCACTTTCACCAAGTGTGTTTTACTATTACTTCAAATCAAAAGATGAGCTGCTGGATGCCTGTCTAAACACTTATGTCGAGTGTTATGCGGAAGACGTTATTTCACTGATTGATGACACCTCGCTTGATCTTTCAGCAAAAATTCAAGGAATAACTACTCGTGTGCAAAGTGCTATGCAGGACTTCCATCAGATGTTCATGGAAGCAGAAAATTATTATGCGGCTTCTTTCCATCAGCTGATTATTGACCGGTTCTTTACAAAAATTAAACCGCACGCTGCAGAAATAATTTCTGGCGGACTGAAAGACGGGCAAATTCCACTGACGAATCTTGCAAAACAGGCCGGTCCGCAGTTGCTCACGGAGCTGATTTGCAGCGGAGTCATCGAGTTGTTTCGAGGAAAATCTACGCTGGAGGAAAATCCAAAACTCATTCCTGTCTTTATTACACAGATTCTTGGGCTCCCACCTTTGGGAATACAGAATTCTAAAAAAATGTAAAGCCTTATTATGATGAAAAATTAGCAGCAAAGGAGATACTCCATGAGCTTAATTCAATTCAATCATGTAACACGCACTTACCGGACTGGGGAAGAAGACATTAAAGCGCTTGATGGCATAAGCTTTCAGGTGGAAGAAGGGCAGTTTACCGTTATTCTCGGGCCATCCGGTTCCGGCAAAAGCACAACGCTTAATCTTCTCGGCGGCATGGACAAAGCGACGTCAGGTGAAATTACAGTCGGCAAAAAGAAAATCACTTCTTTCAGTGACGACCAGCTGACCGTTTACCGCCGCCACAACGTCGGTTTCGTCTTTCAGTTCTACAACCTCATCCCAAACCTCACAGCCTTTGAAAACATTGATCTCGCCTGCCGACTTGGCAAAAACCCACTTTCCGCAAAGGAATCCCTGCAGGCCGTCGGATTAGAAAAGCGGATGAACAATTTCCCCTCAGAACTTTCCGGAGGCGAACAGCAGCGGGTTTCCATTGCCCGTGCACTTTGCAAGAAGCCGCAGTTGCTTCTCTGCGATGAGCCAACTGGCGCCTTGGACAGTGAAACAGGGAAAAAGATTCTAAACCTGCTGCAGAAAATGTCTCGGCAATACCACAACGCCGTAGTTGTCGTGACTCATAATGCGGCTATCGCGCCGGCAGCCGACCGGGTAATTCGCCTCAAAGACGGGCATATTCAGGCGGTAGAAGACAACGCTTCCCCTACGCCGATGGAGGAGGTTGTCTGGTAATGAAATACCTTTTTGTAAAAATGCGCCGCGACCTTGCTGGGATGTGGACGCAATTTCTTTCCGTCTTTTTAATGGCATTTCTAGGAATTTTGATTTACGTTGGGATGGAAGGCACCTGGTTTGGCATGGAAACCGAACTGAATAGTTACTTTGCCGAAACCAATCTTGCTTCCGCATGGATTTACGGCAACGGGATGACAGGCAGCGACCTGCAAAAAATCAAAAATATCAACGGCGTAACAGATGCAGCCCTATCCGGCCTTGTTTCTGCCAAAATGAAACTTCCGGGGCAGTCAAGCACCAAAGAGCCGGATTTAAGACTTAATTTTGATACAGCCGGAAAAATTTCAAAGCCACTCACTGTTTCCGGTGCAAACTTTTCACAGGATGGCTCCGGCATCTGGCTGGACGACGATTTTGCAAAAGCAAATGGCTTGAAAACCGGGGACAGTTTGACTCTTTCGATTGGTGACGTGCAGCAAACGCTTAAAATCCGCGGGTTAGTCATGAGTTCGGAATACACCTACTACACTGGTTCCGGTTCCGATACTATGCCAAACCACAAGCAACACGGCTTTGCGTTTATTGGCCTGCCTACAGCTGAAAACATGATGAATGAAACAGTCGCCTTCAAAATGCAAAAAGATGCGCTGCCACAGCTTGCAAATCAAATAAATGGCGCCTATGATACCGCCCGGGAAAAAGCAGACAGCACAGCCGAACAACTATTTACAGAATCAGTTAATCAGCAGAAACAGGCCGCTTATTCCAAGGCGAAAGCACAGGCGGATGCTTTTGCTGAACAGGCTTTTACAAAAAGTGTAGGCAAGAAGAAAGAAACCGCCGAAAAACAGGCAGTCTTGCAGGCAGATGCTTTAACCGTGCAGGCAGTCAACCGGGAATTTCAGGCGAAGGTCCCTAGTATAACTGATTTCTCCTTTCTGCCACAATACCAGCAGGCGCTTTCAAGTGCCAAAAGGAAGGCGGAAATTCAGGCAAAAGCGGCAGTGGAAAAGCAATTTGCAGCACAGCAGACACAGCTTAAAAAACAGCTTTTAACTGCCAAAGTGCAGGCCGAAGCGAAGGCAAAAACCACAGTAGACCAGCAGTTTTCGTTGCAGCAAGAGCAGCTTTCCAAACGGTCTGCAGCGGTAAAAAAACAGGCAGAAAGCACCGCGAAGGACAAAGCTACTAAGGCGATTCTAAAAAAATATGACTTGACCTCCGAGCAATTCGATGCCGTTCAAAACCTGGTGGCCTTGCCCAAACTTCAGTCAATGGACAGCAACAAACGAACCGACACAGCAAAGCAGCTGATCACGCTGCTTAAGAAGTTACCCGATTCCATGCTCTCTCAAAGCGTCGGCGGCTTTTCACTTGCCACTTTAAAGCAGACACCCGCTGACTATAACATGGTTCGCATTCGCACAGACGGCAATGCCAATTCGGAAATGATTGAGCAAAAATCGCAGGACATTCTGGGAAGCCGGTACGTTGGATTTGCTGACAGGAACAACATGACTTCCGCTCATGCTATTGTTCAGAAAGCTTCGCAGATTAAGAAATTGTCGCTCATGTTTTCTCTGCTGTTTTTTCTGTTGGCACTTTTAACCATGCAGACAACGATGGCGCGCCTGGTCGATACCCAGCGCATCCAAATTGGGACCATGAAGGCACTCGGCATAAAAGACTGGCAAATTCGGGGACACTATGCTCTTTATGGCGTTACAGTCGGGCTGCTCGGTGGACTACTCGGAATAATCATTGCGCCGGTCACCATTTCTCCTACTCTGCTGCGGGCACAAGCCACACAATATTCTCTGCCGGAATGGCCTGTGCGCCTAACCCTCATCTCCTACGTAATGGTTGGGGCTGTAGCTCTTTGCTGTATGTTCGCGACGCTGCTTGCCTGCCGAAAAGGGCTCACTACGATGCCCGCCGAAACAATGCGAGGAGCAGCCCCAAAGGCAGGGCGGCAAATTCTTCTTGAAAAGATGCCTCAGCTGTGGAAAAGAATTTCCTTCGGCTGGAAATGGACTTTCCGCGATATTGCCCGCAACAAGGTTCGCTCCTTCATGGGCATAATTGGCGTACTTGGCTGCATGATGCTTCTCATGGCGGGCTTTGGGATGCAATATACATGTAACACTTTGCCGGATGCCATTTACGGGCAGCAATACACATACCAGACGAAAATTCTTTTAACTTCTATGGCTACGAAAGATAATCGAGATGCACTTTACAAAACATACGGAAACGGTCAATGGGTTCAGGAAACATCCGTTGAATACAAAGACTTGCCAAATGAGACAGAAACGCTGACGGTTGCGGGAAACGGGAATTTCATCCATCTTAGAAATGCAGAAAGTGCCACGCAAAAAATGCCCGACAGCGGTATTTTGGTAACCCAGAGAGCGGCAAAACTGCTGAAACTTCAAAAGGGCAGCAAGATTTCATTCCGCACCGCCGGCGAGAAAAATTACACCACCGCCACAGTGTCAGACATTGTGGTAACGCCGGCACCACAAGGGATATATATTTCAGAAAGTGCATGGGAGAAACTGAACAAAACGTTTACACCGACCTCCCTACTAACAGGAAGCGCTGACGCAAACGGCAGGATAAGCGGCCTTTCATATGTTCAAGAGGTAACAACTCTTCCAAATCAGCATACC
Organism: Bacillota bacterium; assembly: GCA_023417635.1. Taxonomy (GTDB): domain Bacteria; phylum Bacillota; class Clostridia; order Oscillospirales; family Acutalibacteraceae; genus Thermocaproicibacter. The sequence goes on from JAEZFF010000047.1 coordinate 23,776, forward strand.
AGTATGCTCAACAACTTCCAGCCTCTAAACTTTATTTTTCTTCTTCTTAAAATGGCCGCCATTTTGCTTGATGTAGTAATTTTATACAACCTTGGTATTCTCAGTTTCACCGAGCGTGTAAGAGAATACGCCACGCTAAAGGTTTTGGGATTCTATCAAAAGGAAATCCGTTCTCTTGCCTTGCGCGAAAACCTTGTGACTTCCATCACTGGCTGGCTGATTGGCATACCCGCCGGACTGCTGTTTCTAAACGTGTATGTCACTGTTTTATCAACTTCCAGCGTAAGCATGATACCTCATCTTAACTTTCTGGATTTTTTGCTTGCCACAGCCATTACGGTTGGCTGCTCGGTTTGTGTTAACCTGTTTTTAAGCCATAGAGTTCGTAAAATTGATATGGTTGGCGCACTTAAATCGGTTGAATAGCCTTTCTATTCAAAGGCACGTCAAATCACATATAAGTATCGCAGTTTTCAGGAATCAGTAAAAAACACTTTAAAAATAATTTCTGCTGTGATTTTTAATTTATTGAAGATCAATACAGAAATTATAAATACAGTAAACCATTCTAGTATTATCAAGAAAAACACAAGTAGGGCTTCTTTTCAGAAGCCCTACTTGTGTTTTTCCATTTACACCCGCTTTACGGTACGCTATCTAAAAGCATAAAGGTGATACGTATTCTTAGCACTCTATTCTAGCCCCAAACATTAAACAGTATCCAAGTCTGGTCATGCATTCGAACGCATGACCCCTTGTCCCTGGTAAGGACGTGCTCTGCTCGTTGAGCCACAGCAGCCAATCGGCTCCCCGTGTTGGGCTCGAACCAATGGGCACAGTTGTCTGCCCCCTTTTTGGTCGACACACTCCTTGTTTCTTTCTATTCCGGTTGCTGCCGTCTTTCACCACTGGAGGCGGCAGCGCCTGAACCACTTAACCGCAACAACGGTATGTGGGGAAAGCAAAAGTCAGCCATCTTGTAATAAAGACAAAAAAGGACTGCTTTACAGCAGTCCTACCTTTTGGCTCCTCGTGTTGGGCTCGAACCAACGACCCTGCGGTTAACAGCCGCATGCTCTACCAACTGAGCTAACGAGGAATATTCA
>JAEZFF010000012.1 GCA_023417635.1 Bacillota bacterium
TAGAGTTTGCTGATATTTATAAATTATAATATTTGATGCGGACTTGTCGGTGGATATCAGAGCCACAACCAAGCTTAAAATTTTGGTGCGTATCGCACGGGAAGACCCTGTGAGATACGCACCAAAATGAATATTATTGATATAAAGAGCAATGAATTTTACAAAGCTTCTTGAACACTGGACAAAACAAGAGAGGTAGTGTCAATAGGAGTTTGCAATTTGAATGTCGTTTTGACAACTCTATTCTACACGAAGTTTTCATTATAGGCTATTTGTCACCCTCTTAGGGTGGCAAACTTCATTTTACAATCCAGCGTATAAAAAGATCCGTGCAGAATAAATACTACACGGATGATTTTTCTTCCCTTGCTGGAAAAGATTACATTGACACCATGGATTTGCATTCATTTGCGCAGTTTTTACATTCTGTAGCACATTTTTGGCAATGGTTATCCTGGAACATTCCGCATTCCTGGGCACATTCATTGCAGATTGTTTCACATAATGAGCACAGATCCTTTGCATGACATGCTTCCATGGACATAAAAGAGGATGCCTCTTTACAAATGCATGCACACTCATGAAGCTTACCGATGCATTTCTTACGGGCACTTACATCCGGCTCATTCAAGCACAAGTTCAGACATTCCATGCACGCTTGCGCACATCTGTTGCAGGTGTCGATGCACTTTTGATATTTGTCTGTTGCAGTACTTACAATTCCCATTTTGAAAAACTTCCTTTCACATTTATAAAACTTATTGTTTTATAAACTGCTGGAGATATTCATTATTGGGTTATGACGCTCTGAGAAAATCAGGGCGTTTTTCTATGCCTATTCCCAGCGGGAGGTGACGTATGGCTGATAATTTCGGTTTCAAAATCAGCACACTGGAGAAAGTATTGCAGAACGCATAGGAACGGGAACTTCTCACATCTTCGCTGGCTTTAGCGGATTACAAAAATGCCATTCTGAAAGCGCTGACAAGGGTACGAAGCGGTATGTGGAAAGCGAGAATTCCGAAAAAATGTGGAAGTTGGCAAACGGCATCCGTCCGGGAAACAGATGAAGAACTGTTTGCCTGACTGAAAGCAGTTTCTTGGGTTGGCGAAGCCGAAACGAGAATGATTTTTGATGGAATAATTCCTGAGTGATTATTTTTTTCTGTAGAAAAAATCGCATAGCTTATCGCCACTCGCAATCGTTTTTGTGCGGGTTAATTCTGCGCCCATTGCTGCCGCCATGGCGTAGTCGAATTTACACATCTGGGAAGCAAGTTCAAAACAATTTTCCTGCCTGCACAATTTGCAGATACCGCATTCATAAAAATTGATGCCGTATTCATTTATATTCTTTCCAGGCAAAAATTCGCTTACCCAATCGTTGGAGAATTTACGCTTTTGTGATTCAAGGGCAATTTCGTTGCGGTTTTTCTGCCAATCAGCATTGAAGCAATCTTTTTTTGAGAATTTTTTAACAAATGAATTGCCTGCCATTGCTTTTATGTAAATCTGACCCATTTGGTCTACAGTAAGCTTTTCTTTTGCGGCCTTATATATGGCAATCAGCATAGAGCCATTAATCAGATTTATGGTCATCGGATTCTTTTTTATGCCGCCAATGTCATCTGTTCTTTCGATAATTTTGCGGTATTCCTGTTTTCCTTTCACCATGATTTCTTTAGAATCTGCCTTGTTTAGAAAACAAGAAAGCTCCTTAGTAAAACCACTTTTTAGAAATGTCCACATAATTTTGGCATAGATATCATATTTCATTAAATCGTTCTTTCTTACAAATCTTTATTCTAAATTTTATCATACACGCAAAATTAATATTGTCAATAAAAAGCCTTAGCGAAGTATACGCTTTTCGCTTATTTTAAGCGGGAGGTGACCTATGCCTGATGATTTCGGTTTCAAAATCAGCGTTGAGGGCGAAAATGGCTTTTAAAATGCCTTGCAGTTCGACAAACAGGATAAATCGGTCGAGGCCATCACCGCTCGAAACGCTGCCTATGAAAAGTTCAGTGTCAAAGAAAGATTTCAACAGATATCTGAAACCAGTGGGAACGTTTACTGATCCGCCATAGATGCGTGGGGCAGAGTCAGAAATTCCACCAAACGGGATACACTGTCCATTCGGATTTTCGGCAGATCCGCGCAACACCTGAATTGGCTGGTAGAAAAAGGCAGTATGGGGATTCAAGAACTGACCGCCGAAGCAAAAAATATGGGTGCGGTAATTTCATCTGGTTTTCCCTTATGAACCAGATGACCGTTTTAACAGAATTGAGCTATGCAGCCCGATGCTTACAGTAAGCACGAATAGCAAGAATGAAGAACAAAGGGATTTCGATAATAGCAGCTCCTATTATGATGTAAGGTGCCCCAATATCCAGCGAACCCAAATGAAAAAAAGTCGTCTGGTTCAGTTGAGTGTAAAAGTTATGTGACCCAGCACTGCCAGCGGGAAGCACACAAGTCAGAAAATTGACAACATTTCCATTCCATATAGCGTGTAAAATTTCGGGAAGAATACAAAATGCGACGGCAATAATCAGTGCCGTTGTAGGATGCTGGCATTTTGCAGAGACAAAAAGAACGAAACATGCCATTGCCAGCAGAATGAGCAGACCAGCTAAAATTGTTAGCCCCTGTGTTTGCCCCATGGTAAGGGGAACAAAACTAAGCACACATGTCGCCTGATAGGAAGATTGCAGACTGTTCCACCCAAAGGCACTGTTAACCGTTAATACAAATGTCAAAATACAAATAGCAAACATTGCCAGCAAAATAAAAACAGCGGAACTCAATTTCGCAACCGCCAGCTTCATGTGCCCATTCTTTGTACACCGAAGGATGTCATCGGAACCGTTCTGATAATCTGCAGAGAACACGGGTGAAACAATCATGGCGGCAATCAGAACTAAAATGAAAATAAGAGAGCATAAAAAGACCGTATTAACGCTCACATATCCGGAATTGTAGAAAAAAGGTTTTTTAACCCTGCTGTTTAATTCCTGAACTTGGCGCAATATGTTTTGGTTCCCCGGGTACTGCGCTTTTATCTGTTCTGTTAAGATCTTTGTTCGACGCTGATAAAAGGTGTCAATGCATTTCGGATCCAAATTTTTCAGGTCTTCAAAATGATCCCCCTTTCCGGGATAAACCAGACCAATCATATCAAGCATAAAAAAAGTGTTAGGTACTTTTTCAGACAAGGCTGTGTATCTGTCAGTAGGTATATTTTTCCGAGAATCCCGATCAAACTCCTGATACATTAAAAGTGCATTTTTCAACTTTTTTTCAGTTATCATCCCGTCATAAGGCTGACTCTGCTTTTTATTCGCTCGAATGGCTTCTATACCGGTTATATTTATTGCATGCCCGTTTTTGTCAAATTTCGTATAACATTCTTTGGCAATAACTTGGTAGGAAATGATGCCAGACAAGGCAATGGCAACTAGGAGCAGTATCCATGTCATACGCGATTTGATAACACGTTTCATCTCTAATAGTAATATATGCATTTCAGTATCCTCCTTAATCTTCCGGTCAATTTTCTGTGTTACCGGAAATCTGATTGTCAGTTTCTTCTGAAAAGTAATAAAGATACAAATCTTCCAGTGTCGGCTCGACCTGTACGGCATTCTCAATCGGTTTTTGCTTTGATATAATTCGGAGCATATCCTGAGCCCCTTCATGCTTCAGGTTGGAAACCGTGAACTGTGTATCCATTTGCTTTGTTTGCTCTGGATTAATTTTGCATTCCCAGACATAGCCGTTGATAGACGCGGTGATTTCATCCGGCTTCCCTTGATGAACCAGACGGCCGTCCTTCATGACGAGAATCTTGTCCGCAATGTATTCCACATCAGACACGATGTGGGTGGAAAGAATCACAATCTTGTCCTGCGAGATTTCAGAAATCAGGTTGCGGAAGCGGACGCGCTCCTTCGGGTCGAGACCTGCCGTGGGCTCGTCAAGCACAAGAATCTTTGGGTCGTTCAGAAGTGCCTGCGCAATACCAAGTCTCTGCCGCATTCCACCTGAAAAGGTCTTGATTTTTTTCTTTGCTACAGTCTGCAAAGAAACGGTTTCTAATAATTCGTTAGTGCGAACCTTTGCAGCGCTTTTCGTCAGCCCTTTGAGCGCCGCTACATAGAAAAGATAATCTATTGCGGAAAAAACGGGGTAATAGCCGAAATTCTGCGGGAGATAGCCAAGCAGATCGCGGTAGTTTTCTCCCATGCCTAACGTATCTTTGCCGTCAAGTGTAACATTTCCGGAAGTCGGGTTCAGGATGCCGCAAATCATGCGCATCAGCGTCGTCTTGCCCGCTCCGTTCGCGCCAAGAAGGCCATAGATTCCGGGTGAAAGTGCTGCGGTAAGCGAATCCACGGCGATTTTGTCTTTGTATTGCTTTGAAAGATGATTCAATTCTAATTCCATTTTGTTTCCTCCCTAAACTTATCTCCATTTAACAGACAGCGTTTCATCATGAAAACAAACTTGATTGAACCTTTGAAAAATGCGGGCAGTTTCTATCACAAAATACACGATGGAAATGAAAAACAAAATAATCCATGCTCCCGTTGCAGCGGCCTCATAATAATGAACTGCCCAGGGCAGTCTGCAAAGAATCACCATACAGGCAGCACAGATTGCTCCACAGTAGTACCCGGCGTATCTGCTCTTTATGTGTTCAAGAACCGTCATACAGGCACAGCAGGTTAGATTGAACGGGACAAATAGATACAGAATCATACGCAGAATGAGCGAAGCGTCACCTACAGCGGAGGCTGCAAGTATGATTGTCAGAGAGCATAAATCCGTTAGACCGAGAATCAGAATTCTTGCACCCATCAGTTTTCGCATGGAAAAACGAGTGCACGCTTCGATTTCCTCCATGCTGTGAGTATAACTTTTCATAATTTCGGGAAAGCCCACAAAGGCAACCATTGGGGCAAACGATGATAATAGCAAAAAGACAGACTGCATATCGGCTGTGTTTGTGTGGAAACGGCTTAAAAAAAATAAAGCTGCAAACAAAAGAACAGCTTGTGACAGCCACACCCAATGCCCAATAAACCGGATTTGCATCTCAATAAATTCCCAGAAACCGATTCGCTTGGATAACAGCCTTTCTTTATATGCCTGTTTGGCAAGATGAATCGTTTTCTGCATCTTGCTACGGTCATAGGGCGGAACCGCAAATTGCTGTAAATCTTCCCGTATTTTCGGGTCGTTCATCTTCATAGCCGATCCTCCTTAGAAAGCAGTTTGCTTAAAGTCTTAAGGCCCTGGCCCAGTCGATATTTTGTAGTGGACAATCTGGAATTCGTGATTTGTGCAATCTCCCGGAGCTTCAAATCGTGATAGAACCGAAGAATAACGACTTCTTTTTGTTCTTGAGGCAATTTTTTCAAAGCTGCCTGAACGGGGCCTGCTTCTTCAAATCTTTCTGCCGGAATACCAATCCGAGAAGACATTTCTTCTTTAGCGTCTTCCAATGGAATCGGTTTCTTTTTTTGCATCGTATTGATACAGAGATTGTGAGCAATGACATAAAGGTAATTTTTGCATTTGCCCATGTTCGTATAGGCATCGAAGTCTCGGCAAAAGTGGAGAAAGACGTCCTGTGTAACGTCCTGAGCATCAAGCTGATTACCCAGTCTCCGGTAACAATATGTATAAATATCGTCATAGTGCTTTTGAATCAGTGTGTCCAGTGCATCCGTGTCGCCGGATTTTATCCGCAAAATCAGTTTTTCGTCATCCACTGCCACACTTCCTTTTTTGCCTGTACACTCTATATAACAGTTTAACTCTTAAAAAAGTCAGGGCATACACAAATTTTTGTTTGCTTCCACCTGTTTGCCATTAACTTTGTGCCACAGATAGTTCTGGCAAAGCCTGTGCCGGCGTTCTTCTTGACGTATTTTTCATCATGGTCGTTGGTAAATGCTTTGGTCAGCCGATGGTTTTTACTGATTACAAGTTTCAATTTTTTTCCCTTTCATCCGGACGTAGAAAAAGGGCAACCGATTTTTCGATTGCCCTTCATGGTAACAACTATTCACTTTGAGATACTGGATCTTTGGCTTCGTATAACGTTTATAATCTTTCGAGTATTTCATGGCTCATTGTCCGAAAGACCTGGCAGTATTTTTGAAATCCATCCGAGCCAATGATATAGATGTTCGGCATATAAGCTAATCTTTTTCTAGAATATTCAATGCGTTCCAGACCATTATCGATAGCCGTGTGATTGCTTAAAGCTACATCTACATTTTTGCGCATTGACGCATCTACAAAATAATCCAATGATTTCAGGTACTGTTTCACTTCTGCCTTTGTCCAAGGCGGCGTAGTACCTCCCCATAATGCTGCCATGTGATTTTCTCCGCTTTCTGTTACGGGGAATATATAACTCAGGCAGCCAGGGGTATGACCAGGCGTACTGTAGACGAATATTGTCTTGCCGCCTAATGTTACGGCATCTCCATCTTGCAGATAGTGATCAATATCGTAATCTTTCCATGTTTCAGGTCTATCCGGCTTTGTCGGATGTTCCTGCCAGAAAATATCATCTACTTTGGAGAGATATGTGTCCACATGATATCGTTCAACAAACCATTTACCACATCCGGTATGGTCAACATGGCCATGCGTTAGGAGCAGCTTCTTAATGGTGCCCGGATTCCATCCTACATCTTTAATCGCAGCTACAATAGCATCAAAAGCTTTTTTCGACGGCCAAATGGCATCAATGATTATCAAGCCATCATTCGTCTTTAATACGAAGCAGTTTGTCTCTCTTTGAGCAACAATTAGCAGATCATCGAAAATCAGCGAATGGGTAAAAAACGACATATCCTCCATTGCTCGGATTGTTTCATTTGAAAAAGCTGGTTTATTTAGTCTCATCATTTACGATGCACTCCTCTGTACAATTTGTGTTTTATTTTTGCACAGAGGAAAAGCGATTCTTGGGTGGCATACCATCACATCCTTATAGAGAATCGTATCACACAGACTTAATCAAAACAAGCCGCATTATTTTAATTAGCCCCTTTTGCATAAAAAAAGCAACCGATTTCTCGATTGCCCTTGAATATATAACGGTTATTTGTTTTTGAAATACTGGGGCTTCGGTTTCATGTGGTGTTCATTTTAGACATATTCTAAGAATACTGGCCAGTTCATGTGGATTTTCTATCATAGGTAAATGGCATGAATTCCTTACAAATTTAAAATTAATTTTATCTTCCACCGTCTTATTCAGACGCAAATCAGCGATTCGTCCACTATAATTCTCTATGCCTCTGTCACCATAAATACCATACACTCTTCCAGAGATTTTACTTATATATGTTGAAAAATCGAAATTTGCCTGATTTGACTTCTTTAAATCATCCGTGTAAAAAGGAGCTTCACTTATAAACATGCTCTTCACTTTTTACCAAGTTTTACCATATTAGTCGGTAACATAAGATTTCGATAAAACTCTTTCGCAGGGCGTAGATTCGACTCTATAAAGATAACGCTATCACATTTTACTTTATATTTGGCAACCAACTCAAGAGCTACTAATCCGCCCATGCTATGGCCAACCATGAAATCAAATTGGTCATTTCCATATGTCTCATAAACCCATTTTGTAATATCTGATACTTGATGCGCATTTTTGGTGATTTCATGTGGATACTCAACAAAAGTCACGTCCATATCCAGAAATGCATCTTTTACTTCATCCCAGATTGCTAATGTACAATTTAGACTTCCTTTTAAATAGTTTAAAGTTTCAGTTTTGCCCATAAACTTTTATAAGGCCATTTTATCACACTGACTCATCCAGAACAAGCCGGAACGTTATTGCTCCGGCTTGCCAGCTTTCGATGTTATAATAAGGTCACGGTAAGAAGCACAGGAATGTTCAGGACGGCCTTTCGGTGGGGCGGGAGGCCGTCCTCCCGCCTGTACTGCAACTTCTGCACCATCATCCGCTCGAAAGGGATGTCGCTGAAAAAGGTCATTCGTCCTCACGCTCCGTTTCACCGTTGGACGTTTCCGATTCCTCATCTTTGTCCCCAGCGTAGTCATACTTGTCAGAGCAGGCTTGTTCTAATCCTTTTTGTCTGACTTGCGGCATTTGCAGAACTACATCGCCGCACGCGGCAACAATTTCGCGCACCGCCATTTCCATTGAACAAGCACCTTTCAATTTCCCGGTGTGGTTTATGCGATGGGAAAATCAAAATAAGTATCCGGGTAAGGTTCGTGCTGAAGGGTATAATGCCACCACTCGCAATCGTATGGAATAAAACCGCAGGATTCCATGATGGAACAAAGACATTGACGGTTTTTAGCTTCGCTTTGCGTGATTCCTTTCGCTCCGTGATGTGAGATCAGATCCATTAAATCAAAGCCGCCGCCCATTGGAACGAGGGTACCGGTAGCTAAATGATAAAGTGTCAAGTCAATCGTGCTGCCTCGGCTGTGGCCCGGCTTAGCGGCCACATATCCTTTTTCAACAATTTGGGCCTTGTCAATATTCGGGTAGTGTTTTAGTTTTGTCTGACCATCTTCCGGCTGCTTGGACCAACGCAGAAAACAATCCACGGCACACTGAGGGCGATACCCGTCCCAAAGAAGTAGGCCAAAACCAAAGGCTGCAGCGTTTTCCTGCGCTTTTTTCAGTGCCGCACATAAAGCTTTCGTACCAACAATTCGATTTGCACCATATCCGTCCACTGGCTTGCCGGTAAAATTATCCCATGTGGCATATTTGGCATCCCAACGGATTCCAGATACAAATTCGTCTATAAAGACAAAATTATCTTTCACCGTCTTTCTCCTTTCATTGCCAACGACACAATCCGGTCGATCACTTCGGCAAGCGATAAACCTGCGGCCTTCATCATTCTCGGATAACGACTGTATGAAGTCATACCGGGCATCGTGTTAACTTCATTCAGAACCACTTCCTCATTTCCCTTGAGGAACATATCTACCCGCGAAAGTCCCCTGCATCCCAAGACGCGATATACGGTTTTTGCTGTCTTCTGAACGAGCAAGCGCGTTTCCGCCGAAATATCAGCCGGAACGATTACCGTTGAGTTTTCGGAACCGTTTTCAGGCTTATTCTCCTGATGAATTCTAAAAAAGCCATGAGAAAGACGAATCTGATCCACTTCGCCTGTAATCAAATCCGTATTGTTCCCCAATATGGCACATCCTACCTCGCTGCCAACAATAGCCGCTTCAATCAGAATCTTAGAGTCATATTGTCTTGCGGCTTTCACTGCACACGGCAACTCTTCTTTGCAGCATACTTTGCTGACGCCGAAAGAGGAACCCGAACGGGCCGGTTTTACAAAAACGGGATAAGGAAGCTGGCCGGCATCAATATCCTCGTTTGCCATAACAATCCGGAAATCTGGCGTGGCAATTCCAGCACTTCTGGCAATGATATAAGCAAGGGATTTATCCATACAAAAAGCTGAACTTTGGACATCGCAGCCCACATACGGGATGCCGGCAAGTTCCATCAGACCCTGCATCGCACCATCTTCGCCAAGTTTGCCATGCAGAACGGGGAATATCACATCCAAATGAATCGTTTTGTATTTTCCTTGCTCCAAAACAAGCAATCCGTGTACGCTTCTGTCCGGCGACAACACCGCCGGACGGCAACTGCCGTTCTCCCAATTTGTGTCAGGATAGTCACAAAGCTTCCAAACACCGTCTTTTGCAATCCCAATATAGAACGGTTCATACTTTTCAAGATCGAGGCTTTTCGCTACCTCTTGCGCAGATTTAACGGAAATGGGATGCTCTTCGGAACAGCCTCCGAATATAATCGCGATTTTCAACCTATCCATGACACTTTCTCCTTTCGAATTTCAGACAATTGACAACAGTATTTTCAACGGTATCACTTAGAGCGTGTTCTGTGTAATAGGCAGTGTGCGGAGTAATCAGCACATTCGGAAACTTTTGTAACTGCAGCAGCAGTTTGTTTTCAACGGCTTTTTCCCTGCAGTCAAAGTAAAATACTTCTTCCTCTCCTTCGAGAACGTCCAACGCTGCACCGCCCAATTTACCGCTTTCCAGCGCCGAAATAAGAGCTTCGGTATCAAGAAGAGAACCGCGTCCGGTATTGATAACAAACGCGCCTTGCTTCATTTGCCCAATCCGCTGACGATTCAAAAGATGGTTTGTATCTGCATGAAGCGGCGTATGGAGTGTTACCACATCGCTCTGCCGTAACAATTCCTCAAGAGGAACGTAATTGGCAGAGGTCATGGGGTGAAGGTCATAGGCTAAGATACGGCAGCCGAAGCCCCGCAGTCTGTCTATAACTGCTGCGCCAATGTGTCCTGTCCCCATTATCCCAACGGTCATATCGCGCAATTCTTTCCCACGTACATCATTCAATCTGTAATCGTGCATGGCTGCGCGGCTGATAATGGATTTGGCATTTCGCACCGCCATCAGCATCAGCATTACTGTATAATCAGCCACGCTGTCGGGCGAGTAAGCAACATTTCCAACGGAAATGCCAACGCTTTTTGCATATTCTACATTAATATGGTTATATCCGATACTTCTTGTGGAGATATATTTTACACCAGCTTGGCTGAGCGCAAAAAGAACGGAATTTGTGATTTGAGTTTTATGACCGACACTGATGCACCGATTTCCCAACGCCAATTCAATGTTGGATTCAGATATTGCTGCATCGGTAATCGTCGGCGTAACGCCAAAACGAGATGCCGTCTTCCGGAACAAAATGGCCTCGTCCTGCTCGCATCCATAAATTGTAATCCCTATTTTTGCCATGATTTCAATCGATCCTTTCCTGTTTTCTTTTTGCTTTTATCTATTTTCTTCCCGGCCCCTTTTTAGGAAATATAAAAGCCTGCCCGATTCGGTAATTCCATCTTACCGAAATCAAGCAGGCTATATTGAAATTTGCTCTTATCAAACCCTTAATATTTTCTTACGGAAGCCTTATCCTTTTATTATCTGAAATGTGAAAATCCCGCCTATCATAGAGGCGGGATTTTCAAAAACGAATTTCAATCGTAACTCAATTCAATTCTTTATATACTTCACGGGCGTCGTCAATATCGTACTGCTCGGTCTTGTGGTCACCTTTTGCTCCGGCAGTCACAAGGATGTATTCTTTTCCTCCAACGCGGGCAAGACTGGCAAGACAAAGACCGGCTTCGTCGGTATATCCTGTTTTTCCACCGAGGATTTCTCCGCCCGGAAGCGTGTGGCTTTTGAGACTTTGGGACAGGGTGCTTGTAAAGGTAATGCCGTCCGGATGTTTGTTGGTGGCCGCTGTAGAATAGCTGGAAGAAGTGAATATCTCTCGGAACGTTTTATTTTGGAGCGCATAAGTGAGAAGAAGCGACAAATCTTTCACGGTTGTGTAGTGGCTTTCATTTTGCAGCCCGGTTGAGTTGGCAAAATGGGTATTCTTCATACCGAGTTGTTCCGCTTTCTGATTCATCATTTTAACAAAGTCCCGCTCCGAGCCGGAGACTTCATTTGCAAGCCCGATGCAGCACTCCGCGCCGCTTGGCAGCAAAGCACCGTACAGAAGGTCAATGGCTGGGACTTTTTCTCCCGGCAGAAAACCGGCTCTCGATGCATCCTCTTTGTAAAGCGGCTGAAAAATAGAGGAAGAAAGTTCGACCTTCTTTTGCAGATTCGGCAGATTTTCGATAGCCACAACAGCCGTCATCATCTTAGTCAGTGAAGCAGGAAAAATTTTTTTGCCACTTTGTTTCTGCAGCAAAACGGCTTTATCGTTTAGCCGAACGAGAATCGCACAGGGGCTGTGCAGATTTCCCGCATCGATTGAAACTTGCGGTACCAAAGTGACAGAGGGACCGGAATGAGCGTCATTGACGGTATCAACCCCATGTTTCGGAAGGCTGCTAAAAATAGACGGGCCAATTCTGAATGCCGCGGCGAAGACTATTACGAGCAGCACAACAAACAGACAACCTGATTTTTTCTTTCTGCAATGCAACAGTAAACAGCTCCTTGGTTTTTAGTATCTCTATTTAATCATCCTTTCACTCTTTAAATTGGAATTCTGCCTTATGAATTCCTTAAGAAATCCTTATGATGGAAGTTTTACTGTAAACATTGTGCGCTCCGAGTCGCTTTCCGCCGTAATTGTGCCGCCATGTGCCGTCACAATTTCTTTGGCAATGGCGAGGCCAAGGCCCGCGCCTCCGGTATTGGAGGATCGCGAGGAATCTAAACGATAGAATTTCTCAAAAATTGTATCCAGTTTTTGCGGCGGAATCGGTTCCCCATGATTCGTAAATATAATTACAATATTCTTATCCTGCTGGGTCGCTGAAATATCGATTACACTGTTCTCGAAGCTGTAGGCAATCGCATTTTTTAAGATGTTATTGAAGACCCGGGCAAGTTTGTCCGCGTCACCCGTCAGAGTAAGGTCTTCCGGTGCTACATGAACAGCAGCCTTCCTTCCTTTTGGAACCAGCATGGGGTAAAACTCATCTGCCATCTGCCGGAGCATCAAAGAGAGGTTTATTTTTTCCTTGTTCAGTACAAGAGACTGCAAATTGAAACGGGTAATATCGAAAAACTCGTTGATAAGTTCTTCCAGCCGATATGCTTTTTGCAGTGCTACATTTGTGTATTTTTCTTTCTGCTTTTCCGGCATATCCGGCGCTTCGTTCAAAAGGCAAAGATAACCGACTACAGATGCCAGTGGAGTTTTCAGGTCGTGCGCAAGGTAAGTAATCAAGTCGTTTTTTCGCTGCATTTCAGCCTGCGCAAGCTGACGGCTGTGCTGTTCCATGGCTTTTAACTGCATCAGCTGTATTTTAAATTCTTCATATTCCTGCGGCAAAGCAGGCAAATTTTGATTCGACAGCAGGACCTGCTGCATCGCGTTTGTAATTTGGTTCATCATCTGTTTCGACTTTTTCTTCGCGGAACGGTAATAAACCAAACAGCACAGTAAAACAATCATTGCAACTGCAGCAACAAAGACAATGCAGATGCATTTTTTCATAGCAGGCCAGTTAAATATCGTATCTACAACAGTACCTGGAATTCCGCGATAGGTATGTGCGATTTCTTTAACAAAATTATTATATATCCAGTCGGCGAACATTCTGTGGGTGATTCCGTTGTCCAGAACAAACAGGACGCCGACGCTCAATATGGTGGAAACTGCGATGACTAGAAGCGTTTTTACCGGAGCATTCAGTTTACTTTTCAATTTTATAGCCAACTCCCCATACGGTCTTAATGTACTTGGGATGTTCTGCGGAATCGTTCATTTTTTCGCGCAGATGCCGGATATGCACCATGACCGTATTGCTGCTGTTGCTGTAATATTTTTCGCCCCAGACTTTCCGGAACAGTTCTTCCGAGCTTACTACATGTCCGCGATTGAAGCCGAGAACCCATAAAATTGAAAATTCCGTTGGCGTCAGTGACAGCGGCCTTTCATTCAGGGCACATTCGTGCGTATCCTGATTCAAAACAAGCCCGGAAAAAGAAAGAATGGATTCTTCCCGTTCCAGTTCGCTGGAATTGTAGCGGGTAAACCTTCGAAGCTGCGCTTTAACGCGGGCGACGAGTTCCAAGGGTTGAAACGGCTTTGTTACATAATCATCTGCTCCAAGCGTCAGACCGGTGATTTTATCCATTTCCTCCTCTTTGGCCGTCAGCATAATAACGGGGAAATTGTGTTTTTCCCGGATTTTCCGGCAAAGGTCAAACCCACTGATGTCCGGCAGCATGACATCAAGAATCGCAAGGTCAATTTGTTGTGATTCTACACTTTGCATGGCATCTTTTCCGTTATAAAATTTATGTACGGTAAATCCTTCGTTGCTTAAATATACTTCTACTAAATCTGCTATAGCCTGTTCATCGTCTACAACTAAAATTTCAGCTCCCATACGGGGCGTCACTCCTTTTTCCGCAAAACTTCCATGATCCATCATAAAGCAAAGGATAAGCAAGAATCGGCTTGTTTTCCTTATGAAAGTCTTAAGATTTTATGAAGATACTTTTCTTCGCCAGCCTTCACTTTTGACGGACCATTCCTCAAAAACTGCTTGCTGGGGCGGTTCCCAAATCCCTTCGGAACGTATCCTGCGGATGCCGTTGTTTCGAAAAACTGAACCCGAAAACTTATGAATTGTGGATGCTCATGGGGGAAACATTACGGTCGAAAGCGAAGCAGTCATAAGTTGACTTATCTTTTCGGAGGGCTGATTTTTGTTTACCTTAATTGCTTTCGGCTATTAAAAAAGCCTTTATAAGAAAGATAACAAGCCATGAAAGAGGAAATAGCGGTAGTTGACAGCAGCATAAAGGTCACCATGATCTGATACCGGATGGCTTGCAGGGGAGAAGTACCCGCAAGGATGAGCCCGGTCATCATACCCGGCAAAGAAACAATGCCCAGTGTTTTGGCTGAGTCAATCGTCGGAATCATTCCCGTCCGGATGGAATCCCGGATAATTTCAATAGAGGATGGCAGGATGTCTGCGCCAAGGGCAAGCTTTGTCTCAACTTCGTCGCGCCTGCTCTTGAAATCCGCGGATAATTGGCGATAGCACAGACCAAGTGCAACCATGGCATTGCTGATAATCATTCCGCTGATTGGTATGATTTGATTTGGCAGATATTTAATTGCGCCTGACAAAACAAGAACGCACAGTGTAAGCCCGGCCCCTACGGCAATGGAAACAAAAGAGATGAGAAGGCCATTTTTAATTCCCTTGCCTCTTTTTGAAGCATTATAGGCAGCGTTGAATGTCATAATCAGGACAAGCAAAGTTGTAAAAGCCGGGTTACTCAGTCCAAAAATAAATTCAAGAACATAGCCTACTGCAATTAACTGAACAATGGCCCTGATAACGCTGATAAGCGTTTCTTTCTCCAGTTTGAGCTTTTGAAAATAGGAAAACAGCAGGGAAACAATTACAAGCAGTGAGGAAATCATTAGGGAACTAATACTGAGATTGGCACCGTTCATTTCAGCACCTCCAACGAAGCAATTTTGCCGTCATTAATGGTAAGCAGTTTATTTGCCTGTTTTTTGCCTTGTTCAGGATTGTGAGTGACCCACAGAATGGTAATGCCCTCTTGGTTCATTGCCTGAATTGCCTTTTCAACAATCAATGTGTTGTCCACATCAAGGGCTGACGTTACCTCATCCAGCAGTAACACCTCCGGCTTGAAAAGCAATGTGCGAATCAAGGCAATCCTCTGCTTCTCTCCTCCCGAAAGAGTTTTAATGTCGTGTTTCATATAATCATGGTTCATGTTAAATTTTGAAAACAAAAAATCAATTCGCTCAAGGTCTATTGCCTGTTTCCGAATGGAATAGGCAAACGAGATATTATCCTCAACCATATCTCCAAAAAGTACGGGTGTTTGAAAACAGTAGCAGACCTTTTTTCTTAATTCGATGGGGTCTTGCTGCATGACATCACTGCCATTCAGCAGAATTTTCCCTTCCGTGGGGCTGATGAGATGGCAGCAGAGCTTCAGAAACGTGCTTTTTCCGCTTCCGGATGGGCCCATAATGGAAATATAATCGCCTTTTTCAATTTCAAGCGAAAGATTACTAAGAATCGTATTCTCGCCGTCACGATAGGATACGTCCTGAAATTTTATTTGAGTCAACATAAGCACCTACCCTTTGCTTTCGAAAATGTGATTTTATTTAGCAAGTTTACCCAATCAGCAATCATATCATATCGAAGGGAACAAGTCCATATCGTAAGCTATGCGTACGCTTTGCCATAACGAAACGAACAGGCGGACTGTATTTGGCAGTCCGCCTGTTCCATCCCCCAAAAAGCTCAGCCCTTTTTAGATCTTTTCATGCGAGGGCCGGTAACGTGGTTGCATAGTTTCACAATTTCATACCACAAAACAGAAGCTGCAGAAATACCTATGACCAGTAAAAATTGGCCAATAGTAAGCGGAGCCAACTTCAGAATGCCGTTCAGCGGTGTATAAAGAATCAAAAGCAGCCCGGAGATTGTGCCAATTAAAACTCCCCACATGACTTTGTCTTTTGCCAGACGGCGGATAGACTGAAATACAAAATCGAAATTTGAACTGTTGACCAGTACAAGAAACAGATTGGCAAGCATGACGATGGAAAGTCCCATGGTTCTTGCAAGCGGAGCATTTCCGGAATTTTGCTGCAGGAAAGTAAAATAGGTCCCAAATGACGCGGCAAAGACCGCAAGACCCTGCAGGACGCTTTTTAAAAGGATGCCTGGAGTTAAAATCTTTTCATTCAAATTTCGCGGTTTCCGCTCCATAATATTGTGTTCGGCAGGCTGACGCTCCAGAACAATGGAGCAGGTGGGGTCAATAATCAGTTCCAGCAAAACGACGTGGAGCGGCAGAAGAAACAAATCAGCCGGGTTAATACGGAGAAACGGCGCGAGAAGAGCGGAAAAAGCGATTGGAATATGAATGGTAAATACATAGCCTACCGCTTTCCGGATATTGTCGTAAATCCTTCTGCCATTGTGAACCGTATCGACTATCGTGGTAAAATTGTCATCCATTAAAATCAAGTCGGCTGCTTCACGCGCTACTTCGGAGCCACGTTTACCCATTGCAATGCCAATATCCGCATATTTCAGCGCCGGAGCATCGTTTACGCCGTCGCCTGTCATAGCCACGACTTCGCCGTTGTCTTTCAATGCTTTGACGATACGCATTTTGTGTTCAGGAATCACGCGTGAGAAGATGCTGACATCACGAACACGGCTGCGAAGTTCTTCGTCGCTCATGCCGTTCAATTCGTTGCCGGTAATAATATGATCGGAGTTCGGCATACCAATCTGCTTTGCGATGGAGCTCGCGGTAATGCCGTTGTCACCGGTAATCATAACCACACGGATACCGGCTTTTGTACACCGCCGAATATCTTCTTTCACCGATTCCCGCGGCGGGTCGATCAACCCAACAAGTCCGCATAAGGTAAGTTTACAGTCGGTGATGGCTGCCGGAATCTCATTTTCATCAGCGGGTTTCTCAATTCCTACCGCAATGACGCGCAGGCCCTGAGAAGACATCTCCAAAATCTTGCTTTCGGCCTGTTTGCGCTCTTCTTCGGACAGAGTGCAGAGCGTCAGAATTTTCTCGGGAGAACCTTTCGCGGCAATGATGATTTCCCCATCGTGCCGCCAGACATGCCCCATCATTTTCAATTCATTGGTGAAAGCATACTCGCTGATGAGGGTTCCGCCGAACAGGTGTTCTTTGCCGATGCCATTGGTTTCACAGTAGGCAACCATGGCTTTTTCCATAGGGTCATAGGCATTTGTCTCACAGGCAAGGCCCATGGTTTCAATCAGGGCCTTTGTATCGCCGGTCGGTGCCCAAGTATCCTGAACCGACATCTGATTCATCGTAATCGTTCCGGTCTTATCAACACATAAAACGGATACGGCACCAAGCGTTTCCACGGAGGGCAGCTTTCTTACAAGGGACTGCCGCTTTGCAAGCCGCCATGCGCCCATGGAAAGAAAGACTGTGAGAATCACAGGAAACTCTTCCGGAATCATCGCCATGGCAAGCGTAATTCCAGACAGGATGCTTTCGACCATGCGCGCGCCGAATGTATGGTCTGGGAGATTCCAATACGTGAAAACGCAGACCAGAACAAAAAACACAATGGCGATGAGGGAACATGTTTTTACAAGGCTGCCTGTTTGTTTTTGCAGTGGAGTCTGGCTTTCGGGAGCGGAAGCGACATGTGTGCCGATTTTCCCATATTCCGTAGCGGCCCCGATGCTTTCGACTTGAACGACGGCGCTGCCCTGCGTCACAAGCGTGCCCGCGTAACAAGTATCTTTGCGCCAGTAATCGGAGGTTGGTTCCGCTTTGTCCGCCGTTACCTTCCAGACACCCTCGGCTTCTCCAGTGAGCGAGGATTCATCAATGCAAAGATCATTTGCTTCCAGAATCTTTCCGTCGGCGGGGACTTTTACGCCTTCTGCAATAATCATAAGGTCGCCCGGGACCAGATTGACGCTTTCGACTGTTTGCTGCTTCCCGTTCCGGATGACCTGTACCCGCGGGGCGGACAGATCTTTCAGTGCATTCAGCGTATGGTCCGTTTTCCACTCCTGAATAATATCGATGCCGATGACGCCAACAACGGAAATCAGCATAATGGCACCGTCGCGCGGTTCACCCAGGAAAAAATAAATCGTTGCGGCAATCAGCAGAAGTAGAAACATGGGTTCACAAATAGTACGAAGTGCTTTGTGGATGAAACTTTGCTTTTTTTGTGGAGTCAGCTCGTTTTTGCCAAACTTCTCCTGTGATTTCTGGACCTCTTCCGTGGTCAAGCCTTGCCTGAGGAGAGTTTCCTTCTGAGTTGTCATATCAGTTACCTCCGTACGCCCTCCGGCGTTTCATAAAGATAGCTCTATGGCAT
>JAEZFF010000029.1 GCA_023417635.1 Bacillota bacterium
GTCAATATCCGGCGTCTTGTCGCCGTCAAAACCAAGAAATGTTTCAAATGGAATTGTATGACCGTCACGGTTGTATTCTGTTCCGCAAACCGGGCATTTTTTTGGTGGAAGGTCAAAACCGCTGCCCACACTGCCGTCTGTAACAAACTCGCTGTGTTTGCATTTTGGGCAGACATAGTGCGGCTGCAGCGGGTTTACTTCAGAAATTCCCGCCATATTTGCGACAAATGATGAGCCGACAGAACCACGCGAACCAACCAAATAGCCATGCTCTACAGAGTTGGCCACAAGTTTCTGCGCCGTCATGTACAAAATAGAAAAGCCGTGCTTTGTGATAGAGCCAAGTTCACGGTCCAGCCGTTTCTTCACAATTTCAGGCAGAGGATCGCCGTAAATTTCTTTCGCTCGGTTCCAGCAAATACTGGTGAGCTGCTCCTCCGCACCGGCAATAAAAGGCGGGAATGTTCCATCCGGAATTGGGCGGATATTTTCGATTCGGTCGGCTATATGGTTGGTGTTTTCTACGACGACTTCGTACGCCTTTTCTTTGCCGAGGTAAGAAAATTCCTCCAGCATTTCATCCGTCGTGCGGAAGTAAAGCGGTGCCTGATTGTCGGTATCTTTGTAGCCAAGGCCAGCCATTAGAATTTTACGGTAGTCGCCGTCTTTCGGGTCGAGAAAATGCACATCGCAGGTCGCAACAACCGGCTTGTGAAGCGCTTCGCCAAGCTTGACAATGGTTCGGTTAAATTCACGCAGTTTTTCCTCATCCGGCACCATGCCTTCCCGCACCATAAATTCATTGTTGCCAAGAGGCTGTATCTCAAGATAGTCATAAAACGATGCAATATCACACAAAACGGACCAGGGCTGCGCATTGAAAATTGCTTCGTAAAGTTCACCAGCCTGGCAGGCGCTTCCGACGAGGATTCCCTCTCGATGTTTGACCAGCTCTGTTTTCGGGATTCGCGGATTGCGGTAAAAATTCTTAAGGTGTGACGTGGAAATCATCTTATAAAGATTTTTCAGACCAATATTGTTTTCAGCAAGAAGAATCATGTGGTAAGATTTTAACTTTTTAATGTTGCCGCCGGTAAGAGATGTGTTGATATCCATTACATTTTTTGCGCCGGTGTCCTCCGAAAGGCGCTGCAGCAGGCAGATAAAAATTCTTGCGAGAATTGCAGCATCATCGCAGGCGCGGTGGTGGTGAAAATCCTGCAGTTTCAAAAACTTGGCCACTGTATCCAGCTTGCAGTTTTTAATTCCTTTTAGGAGTGAACGGCACATTGGCACGGTGTCAATGTAAGTGTCGGAAAATTCCATGCCGCTGCGCTGCGCGGCCACGCGAATAAATGAAGTATCAAAATCTGCATTATGCGCTATCAGCACAGGATTCTCGCCACAGAACTTGAAAAATGCCTCAAGAGCCTCTTTTTCACTCGGCGCGTCTTTTACCATCGCGTCCGTAATGCTGGTAAGCTCTGTGATTTTGGCTGGTATGGGACGTTCCGGGTTTACAAATGTGTCGAAAGAATCAGCAGTTTCACCTTTCACAATACGCACTGCACCAATTTCTGTAATGCGGTCATTGGTTGGGCTAAGCCCTGTCGTTTCTATGTCGAACGAAATGAATTCATCGTGGAATGTTTTATCCGTTTTTCCTTTTACCGCAAGGACAAGGTCATTGACATAGTAGGCTTCCATACCGTAAATAACCTTAATTGGCTTACCCTTTTTCTTCATGTCATCCGCAGCGTTCATCGCATCCGGAAAAGCCTGTGCAACACCGTGGTCGGTAATAGCAACGGCTGGATGACCCCACTCGGCTGCACGGCGCACAAGATCGCCAGCCGCGTTCACACCATCCATTGCAGACATACTGCTGTGCATATGAAGCTCCACGCGCTTCTTTTCGGCAGTGTCTGCTACCTTAATCTGGTCTACTGTGGCAATTCCACGCGGGCGCAGAACAATTTCATGGTCGTATTTGTCATACTCCACGGTTCCGCGCACCAGAACGGATGTGCCCTTTGTAAGGGTATCGAGCATCTTACACTGATTTGCCATTTCAATTATTTTCAGTGTGATGGAGCCAGTATAGTCCGTAATATTAATCGAGTAAATTTTGCGCTGCTTGTCACGCGTTACCTTTTGCTCGGCCGAAAAGATCTCACCCCATGCAACTACACTGCCAATGTCTGGCGTTATCTGCCCGATTGGGACAGGTTTTGACGATTTACTGATATGGCCATAAATTTCCCGTGCGCTTTCCGGAATCATGCACGGCAAAAGAGTTTCACCCCTGCGGATATTGACGACTTTGGGAGCCGATTTGCTGCCCCTAACGGGTGCATACTCGGCTGTCATTTCCAGATTTGCCTGACGACGTTTTGTTTCGGCTGTTTTTTTCTTTTGCTCTATGTAAACCGGGTCAGACTCATGAACCGTTAAGAGGCCATCGAAACGAACCGGAACGGTTTTCCCGAATTCCTCCTGAATCAGGCCGGATAGGACTTTGTCCGCATGGCGTGAAAGCAAAAGCTCGCCGCCGCCGTGACTGAGCGTTACAAAAAGCGTACCGTTCTCAAGGCGGACCGACGAGCCCTTTAAAGTTCCATTTATGCTGGCATCGCGCCGTTTTAGTTCCATAACAAGGCTAGGGTAATATTCTGTTGAAAAACATCCTTCGGGGTATTTGGGGGAAACAGCCGCCCCTTTCAGCTTTAGCCGTTCACAGCCTAAAAGCCGTTTTTCCAAGTCATACAGCACAGTGCGGTTCGTCAGCGCAGAAAGCCCCAGCTGAATGGCAAGCGCCCGCTTGGCGGAATCGATTTGCAGCAGCTGAATCTGGCCTGCAGAAACCTGCTGCGGCAAACCGGCAAAACTTATGTATGGTTCAAAAAATTCCCCGAAATTTTTCAACGATGTTCCACCCTTTATAATCTTTGAATTTCCAGCATCAGCTCATCAATGAGCTTGTCTTCCGGCACTTTACGCAAAATTTGTCCTTTCCGGAAAATCAGTCCGCACCCATCGCCGCCCGCAAGGCCTACATCGGCTTCGCGCGCTTCACCGGGACCGTTTACGGCACAGCCCATAACCGCTACGGTAATATCTTTTTTACAGGACGCAAGCCGTTTTTCAACTTCAGAAGCGATTGAAATCAAGTCTATTTTTGTGCGGCCGCATGTTGGGCAGGAAACGATTTTTACGCCTCTGCGCAAACCGAGTGCTTTCAAAAGATCAATCCCTGCATTGATTTCGCGCACTGGGTCTGCCGTGAGGGAAACACGGATGGTATCCCCAATGCCTCTTTGCAGCAAAGAGCCAATTCCTATGGAGGACTTAATAATCCCCATGCGCTCCGTTCCGGCTTCCGTTACACCGAGGTGGAGCGGATAGCTGCATTTCTCAGCGACAATTTCATTGGCCTTTATCATGGTGTCGACATTGGAAGATTTAATGGAAATCACAATATCGTGAAAATCGAACTTTTCAAGCAGCGACGCATGGTACAGCGCACTTTCTGCAAGAGCCTGCGGAGTTGGGCCGCCGTATTTTGCAAGGATTTCTTTCTGCACTGAGCCAGAATTTACACCGATACGAATTGGTATCTTGCGGCTGCGGCAGGCATCCGCAACAGCTTTCACATGGTCATCGGAACCGATATTTCCCGGGTTAATTCGTATTGCATCAATTCCAGCGGCAACTGAAGCCAGCGCAAGCCGATAATCAAAATGGATATCTGCGACGAGCGGAGTGGAAACCTCTTTCTTTATCGCAGGAATCAGTGCAACGGCTGCTTCATCCGGGATTGCCGCACGCAGAATCTCACAGCCCGCATGAGCCAGCTGCTTTGCCTGCCGCACACCATCTTCAATATGGTCAGCCGGTACATTCAGCATGGATTGCACCGTAACCGGTGAACCGCCGCCTACCGGCACTCCGCCTACCATTATTTTTCTGGAAACCCTCACTATCCGCCAAGCCCCTTTCCGGTAACAAGCCGAAGAATATCGCTGTATGTTACAACAAGTGCAAAAATCATCAAAAGCGCAAAACCAGCCGTTTCCACAACACCAACATATTTTTCATTAAGTGGCTTACGGCGAATCGCCTCAATCAGGAAAAGGAAAAGCTTACCACCGTCAAGTGCCGGGAAAGGAATCAGATTAAACACACCAAGGTTCACGGTAAACATCATCATAATATAAATAACATTGTTAAGCCCGGATAAAAAGCTCTGTTTCAGCCCCACCGTCATTGCCTGACCAACCGCATCCGCCGCACCGATTGGGCCAGCCATCTCGTTAAACCCAAACTTTCCGGTCAGCAGGCCTACTAAACTGTACCAAACAAGGCGGACAACCGATACCGTATCCTGCCCAGTTTTCATCAGAAGTGTGCCAAGGTTTTTCGGAATTGCTTCTACATAGAAATCAAAAGAAACGTAATTCTTCCCCTGAATTTTTCTGGAGTTCAACTTGACATTGTGAAAATCAATTTCTTTTCCGCCCCGATTTACAGCAATGTCAACCGAAGAAGGATTCGCTGTAGCAATGGCAAATGAAAGGTCTTTGTCACCATAAATACGGTAATGGTCAAACGACACAAATGTGTCGCCTACCTTCATGCCCGCTGCCTGAAACGCGGAATTTTTGGTAAACTGTGCTATGGTGGTTGAGTTAAATGCCTGCTGCTGACTCAACAGAATCATCATTAAAACGAGGCCAAAAATGACGTTCATCACAGCGCCCATAACAACAACAAGCATCCGCTGCCAAACAGGCTTGTTAAAAAATGCGTGTTCGTCTACACTCTTTTCGCCATCCTCACCTTGCTCACCTTCCATGGCGCAGAAGCCGCCGATGGGGAAAAGCCTAAATGAATACTTGGTGTCACCCTTTTGGAAATGAGCCAACACAGGCCCCATGCCAATGGCAAATTCATTGACGCGGATTCCACACAGTTTAGCTGTAAAGAAATGGCCAAACTCATGGATAAAAATCATAAAGCCAAATAAAAGCACTGCAATTATAATTAAAAGAACCTGAAGAATAGCAATCACCTCAAACGGTCAACGGCATCCAGTACAAATTTTCTGGCAGACACGTCGGCTTGAAAAATATCATCGGCAGAAAAGCCTTCAGGAACATCTTGCTGATGCTCCATGGCTTCTGAAACAAGCTCACCAATTTCAAGGAATGAAATCCGGTGCTCTAAAAACAGTTTTACGGCCGCCTCGTTTGCTCCATTTGCTGCAGCGGGCGCAAGGCCGCCCCGCTGCATGGCTTGGCGGCAGACCGCGAGGCACTGAAAAGTCTTTTCATCTGGCTTCGCAAAAGTCAGGGTTCCATACGCCGCAAGGTTAAGCGGGCGAACCGGCGAAGGAAAACGCTGCGGCCATGTAACCGCATACTGAATCGGGATACGCATATCCGGCACGCCAAGCTGTGCAACAATGGCATTGTCTTGGTACTCCACCATGGAATGAATAATGCTTTCCCGCTGGACAAGAACACCGATGCGGGAAGCAGGAAGGTCGAAAAGCCAAGAGGCCTCCATAATTTCCAGCCCTTTATTCATCATAGTCGCGGAGTCAATCGTGACCTTTGGCCCCATTTTCCAATTCGGGTGGTGCAGCGCCTGTTCCGGTGTTACTACTTTCAGTTGTTCCCGGTTCCAGCCAAAAAAGGGTCCGCCAGAAGCCGTAAGGATAATCCTCTTTAGAGCCTTTTTTTCCGGGCATCCCTGCAGGCACTGAAACACAGCAGAGTGTTCACTGTCAACCGGAAGAATCTTTACACCAGCCTCGCGCGCAGCCTTCATAACAATGGAACCACCCGCAACAAGTGTTTCCTTGTTGGCAAGGGCAACATCCTTTTTCGCATGAATAGCTGCAAGTGTAGGCTGGAGACCAATCAACCCGACAACGGAATTGCAAACAAGGTCTGCCTTTTCATAAGCGGCGGCTTCACAGAGGCCAGCCATGCCGCTGACTATTTTCACAGGAAGATCCGCCACGGCTGTGCGAAGCTCCTTGGCCGCAGATTCTTCATAAACTGCGGCAAGTTCAGGCCGGAATTCACGGATCTGCTTTTCCAAGAGGCGTACATTCCGCCGTGCTGCTAGTGCGCAGACTTTAATGGGAAGGCCCCGCACAACGTCAAGCGTCTGCGTCCCAATGGAACCAGTGGAGCCCAAAATAGATAAACAATGTTTCAATCATATTCTCCATTTCTACACTTTATTGCAGAAAATAAATCAGCGGACAATCGGCAAAAACTGAACTAGCAGGTAGACAAACGGCGCTTCAAAAATCACACTGTCAAAGCGATCCAGAATCCCACCGTGGCCCGGGATAATCTCGCTGAAATCTTTTATGTGGCAGCTGCGCTTAATAAGAGAAAAGCTCAGGTCGCCAAGAATTGAGAGGATTGTGCCGAAAAAGCCGATAAGCAGCAGCGTAAAGTATGAAACATGGACTTTATGTGCATAAAATACCGACTCGAATAAATAGCCAAAGAACAGCATCGCTAAAATATTCAATACAAAAGAACCAGCGGCACCTTCTTTTGTTTTCTTTGGGCTAATGTTCGGGCACAGCTTATGCTTTCCCCAAAAACGGCCCGCAAAGAATCCGCCCACATCTGAAATCCACGCGGAAGAAATAGCAATAATCGCATAAAACATCCCATGGTCACCGCCAAGATCGCGCAGATAGATAATGGTGCATAATGCAGTCGGTATCATCAGCGCCATGCTGTAGATAACTCCAACTTCACGGAATGTTATGTCAGAGTGGTAAAAAATCAACCCAGCAAAAATAACAACTGTGTAGATAAAATACGCAGTTTCACGGCCCTGCAGATTGGGAAAGAACGGGAAAGCCGCCGCAAAAATCAGGCTTGGCGCCATCAAGATGTAGCACTTTGTTAGTCCGAGAGCTGAAATAATCTCGTAAACGCCAAGAAGCGACACAACAGCAATCGCAATATTCAGCGCAAGCCGAAAGGAGTGATTGAAAACAACGACCGCAGCCAGCAAGAAAACCAGTGCTGCCCCCGAAGTAACCCTTTCTTTCACTTAAACCCCTCCAAACCTGCGGTTTCTCTTTGCATAATCTTCCAGCGCTTTGTCAAGCATTTCCGGTGTGAAATCAGGCCAGAGAATGTCAAGCACAAAATACTCAGTATAAGCAGACTGCCAAAGCAGGAAATTGGAAATTCTCTGTTCCCCACTTGGGCGGATCACAAGATCCGGGTCAGGCTGCCCCGCAGTATAAAGATGAGAAGAAATCGCTTGTTCATTAATTGCTTCCGGCTGAAGTTTGCCGTCCTGCACATCCTGTGCTAAAAGTCGGACAGCACGTACAATCTCTGCACGGCCACCGTAATTTAAAGCAATATTCAGTATCATTCCGGTTCGGTTTTCGGAAACCTGCTCAATCTCCGAAATCAGTTGCTGCAGCTGCGGGTCAAATACTGAAGTATCACCTAAGAAACGCACCTTCACATTTTCATCCAAAAAATTAGTCAGTGCGTCGCGCAAATACTCCTTAAACAAGTTCACCAAAGTCAGTATTTCATCATGCGGGCGCTTCCAGTTTTCCGTTGAAAATGCATAAATCGTAAGATACTGAATTCCAATTCTGCTGCAATACCGAACAATGGTTTTAAAAACCTTTGCTCCGGCAACGTGACCGGCAGAACGTGGAAGGCCGCGTTTTTTTGCCCAGCGGCCATTCCCATCCATTATAATTCCCAAATGCCGTGGCAATACCCTTTCCGCCATACCGTTATATCTCCATTATTTCCTTTTTCTTATCTGCACAGGTAGTGTCAACTTCCTTGCAGAACTTATCCGTCAAATCCTGTGTCTTTTTTTCTGCTGCTTTTAAGTCATCTTCCGTAAGCTCGGATTTTTTCTTTTCTGCCTTCAGTTTTTCCATTGCATCACGGCGAATAGAGCGAATCGCGACCTTGCATTCTTCAGCCATTTTGCTGACGTCCTTTACTAGGTCACGGCGGCGCTCTTCAGAAAGAGGTGGAAAAGTAAGGCGAATGATTCTTCCGTCGCTCTGCGGATTGATGCCAATGTCGGAAGTTTCAATCGCGCGCAAAATAGATTTGCTCAGAGAAACATCCCAAGGCTGTATGGTAAGGACGCGCGCTTCACTGACGGAAACCGCAGCAAGCTGATTAATCGGCGTAGGCGCGCCATAATAATCCACACGGATTTTGTCAAGGACTGCTGGGTTCGCCCTGCCTGCGCGTACGGCTGCATAGTCGGAAGAGAGTACGCTGATGCTTTTTTCCATACGGGTTTCGGCATCGGTTAAAATGTCTTTCATTACAGTTCCTCCTTCACAATGGTTCCTATTTTATCACCGCAGATTGCTTTTGTAATATTGTCCGGTTCCGAAATGCTGAAAACACAAATCGGGATATGATTGTCGCGGCAAAGTGACGCGGCAGTGCTGTCCATTACCTGAAGATTTTCTTTCAGAATATCGAGGTAAGTCAGCTCATCATATTTTTTTGCGTTCGGATTCTTTTTCGGATCGCTATCATAGACGCCATCCACCATAGTGGCTTTCAGAATAATGTCCGCGTCAATTTCAGCCGCACGCAAGGCTGCCGCCGTGTCTGTAGAGAAGAACGGGTTGCCTGTTCCGCATCCAAAAACAACAATACGGCCTTTTTCAAGGTGGCGCACTGCACGGTTACGGATATACGGCTCCGCAATCTGTCTCATTTCAATCGCCGTCTGTACTCGCACGTTCAAGCCAAGCTGTTCCAGAGCATCCGCTACGCCAAGTGCGTTAATGGTAGTAGCAAGCATCCCCATATGGTCTGCCCTTGTACGATCCATTTTTCCACTGGAGCGGCCACGCCAGAAATTTCCCCCGCCAACAACTATGGCAATCTGAACACCCATGTCAGAACATTCTTTGATTGGTTTGCAGATTTTCAATACAGTTTCGAAGTCTATGCCATGCTTCTCTTCTCCAGCAAGGCTCTCGCCGCTTAATTTCAGTAATACTCTTTTATATTTTGGCTGCACCACTAACAACTCCTCGTTCGATTTCTTCCATTTTACAATAAGAAAAAGGCAAAGTAAAGCATTTCAGCTCTCAAACATCGCAGAGGCGTAAGATTTCACAATTATGAAACATTCATGCGGATACTGCAAAGCCTTGGCTCCTGCAGTAAAAAAGCAGCCGCCCGGGAAGATACGGCGGCTGACGGCGCGGAAGCCACTGCGCCAACGGTTATTTTCTGTTTTTCAGCATTTTGCTTAGTTCTTCCATAAATGAATTAATGTCTTTAAACTGACGGTAAACGGAGGCAAAGCGTACATATGCCACTTCGTCAACATTTTTCAGCTTTTCCATAGCATATTTACCTATCAGACTGGAAGGCACTTCTCGGTCAAGCGAATTTTGAAGCATATTTTCAATTTCATCTACAATTTTCTCCAAAGTTTCAATGGAAACCGGGCGCTTTTCGCAAGCACGCAAAAGGCCATTTAGCAGCTTATTACGGTCAAATGTTTCGCGGGACTTGTCTTTCTTTATGACAACGATTGGCACTGTTTCAATGATTTCATAAGTCGTAAAGCGCTTGGAGCATTTCAAGCATTCACGGCGTCGGCGAATTCTTGCGCCTTCGTCAGTGGGGCGGGAATCAATTACCTTGCTTTCTGCATAGCCACAGTAAGGGCATTTCATATTCTTCTCATTCCTTCCGCCAATTTGACAATTTGAAAAAAAGTATAACATATTTCCGAATATCCATCAAGTAATCCTTTAAATTTTCAAATGAAGCGGCTATAAAAGCGCTTCTACCACACGTTTTGCCGAAAGAAGCTCATTTAGTTCCCCAAAGCTTTTGCGGTAGACTTCAATCATCAGACATCCGTTATATTGAAAACTTTTCAGCTGACAAATGAGTTTTTGGTAATCCATGCATCCAAAACCGGGAAGCAGACAGTCGGAATGAATCGTGTTGTCATTAATATGGACGTGGCAAACCTGTTTTCCCATAGCATTACAGAGTATGTAAGGATCCGTACCTCCCCGCACCGCCTGTTTAATATCCAGAACAAAGGCGCAGTCTTTTCCGCAGGCCTGTCGCATCCTGCTCACAAACTCCGGGCTGTCACTGCAAAATGCATTGACGTTTTCCTGTGCGACCGTTACGCCAAACGACTGCCCCAGTTCATACAAACGAAGGTAACGTTCAAAGAACTCTTCATCCGAAATGCTCTTTTTGTCGCTTCTTCGGCCATGGAGCACTAAAATATGAGCGCCAAAAACATTGCAGGCATTGAAGTATCTTTTATAGAATTCAAGTCCGTCTTCATACCTGCGCTTATAATCTGAAAATAGAAGGAAGTTTTCATACCCAGAAGTAAACGGGTGGACCGAAACAATTCGGCTGCCACTCTCATCTGCTGTTTTTTTGATGTCTTTCAGATATTCTTCCCCTAATTCACTAAAGGTATTAACAAAAACTTCAAATGTCCGAAAGCCCAACGAGATCAGTGTGGAAAATGACTTTTCCAGTAGCATGGGGTAAAGACAAGCCGTTGAAATTCCTGCCTGCAATCAAATCACCTCTATTTTTATTATATTCTTTCACCGCTCAAAAGTCCAGACGAGGCTTTCGGTCTTATGGCATTCAACATCCACAGATTGGTGGATTAAAAATCTTCAGAACGGGAACGCTTGATACAGAAGCTGCAATCGGGAGGAAAATGATTATGCAGAGAAATAAAGACCGTTCCAAAATGCTGAACGAATTATATAAAGTTTCCAAAATGGGGATGGAAGCCTCGGAAGAAATCCTTTTGCGCACCCATGGTGACGGGCTTCGAGCACAAATCAAGAAGCAAGACGAAAGGTATATTAATCTCATGGAAAAATCCGTTGCCCTGCTGAAACAGCAGCATGAGCAGCCTAT
>JAEZFF010000058.1 GCA_023417635.1 Bacillota bacterium
GTAGGCAAATGCTGGTTCTTTTCGCCCAGCCTTTTCTTCTAAGAAAAGGCTGGCTGGCTAACTTTTCAGGTAGACCAAATGCGCCACGCCGGGGATGCTTTCGCCTTGCTGGGAAGAGGTAGGCGACATGAGCGCACCGGTGCCGAGAAACAGCACTTTGTGCAGCTGCCCGGCATTCATCTGCTGCAGGATAGCAGAGCAGAGAATTGCCGCACTGCACCCGCACCCGGAGCCACCCGCATGAACATCCTGCTTTTCACGGTTATAGATCATCATACCGCAGTCGTTGTGAACCGGGCGGATGTCCCTCCCCTCGCGCTGCATTAATTCATCCAGCAGTTGGCTGCCCACAAAGCCAAGGTCGCCGGTTAGAATTAGGTCGTAGTCTTTTGGGTTTGTGCCGGTGTCGTTAAAATAATCCAGTAAAGTTGCAGCGGCAGCCGGAGCCATAGCAGCCCCCATATTGGCGGCATCCTTAATGCCAAAATCTGCAATACGGCCGAACGTGACCGCCTGCAGCCCCACACAGGCCGCCGGGTATTGGTCCCGCGCACCGATAATCACAGCCCCGGAAGCCGTTGCCGTCCACTGCGCCGTCGGTGTGCGCTGCCCGCCGTACTCCAGTGGGAAGCGGAACTGGCGTTCCGCCGAGCAGAAATGTGAGGATGTAACAGCCGCTGTGCGCACTGCCGCACCAGCTTCTACAAAAAGAGAAGCAATGCCGAGCGTCTGTGCCATGGTGGAGCAGGCGCCATACTGCCCGAGAAATGGGATGTCAAGACTGCGCAGGCCAAATGTTGAGGAGATGCACTGATTCAGCAGGTCACCGGCAAAAATGCAGTCGATGTCGCTGCTTTTCAGGTTTGCTTTTTTCAGCGCCAGGTGGACGGCCTCGTTTTGCAGCTGGCTTTCTGCTTTTTCCCAGCTTGCTTTTCCGAGGGTTGTGTCGGCGTGGCACTGGTCATAATACTGGCCGAACGGTCCTTCGCTTTCTTTTTTCCCAACTACTGAGGCGAAGCCGAGTACGGCCGGGTTAGACTGAAGCTGTATAGTGTATTTGCCAACTCTTGTGGGCATAGCTTTCCCCCCTTTCTTTTAATACAAATGGAAGAACCATAGAATCAGGCCATAAAGAATTGACGCTGCGGTTCCGTAAACAAGCACCGGCCCTGCAATGATAAACATCTTTGCACCGATACCAAGAATAAGCCCTTCACTTTTAAATTCCATGGCTGGGGCAACAACGGAATTCGCAAAACCGGTAATAGGTACAAGAGTGCCGGCACCTCCATACTTTGCAATGTTGTCGTAAACGCGCAGGGCGGTCAGCAGTGCGCTTAGGCCGATGAGCGTGATGGAAACGAAAGTGGCTGCGGTCTTTTCGTCCATCCCGAGATATTTGTAGAAATTCATGATGAGCTGGCCCAGGGTGCAGATGCCGCCGCCAAAGACAAACGCCAGCAGCATATCTTTGCCATAGGTGGAGTTTGGTGAGTCTTTTTTCACCATTTTCTGGTACTCATTTTTCGTAACAGTCAAAGTAATCTCTTCCTTTCGGAAATAACTTTAACTATTATTCTTTCAGAGTAATGCCCGAAATATTCCCGGCGATTCTTTAGTGGGGATAATCAATATGAAAATTTTGTGGAGTAATCCTCCTATATTAGAACAAAAATATTAGAATCTTCAAAAATATTGCAAAAAAAGTAATTTATGTTATTATTAAATTTGGGGGAGTTTGCGCGTGACTGCAATCGAGAACAAACTGATTCTAGAGTAACAGGCCACAGCGAGGAAGACATGAATGCTTTATGTGACACCGTACACGAGATGGATGCAGGCGAACTTCAGCCCGTGCGCTGACGGTGACGAATGATAACGGAATGCTGAGCGAATCCTATTACCTGCAATTCTAATTTGAAAGGAACCTATAAAACACTATGGAAAATCGTCGAAGACGCGGAAAACGCAGAACGCGAAAAATAAATTTTGTATTGATTCTGGCATTATTTGCACTTGCTGCAGGTACGATTGCCTTTTTGAACAGCCGTCAGGCAAAGCCGGAACAGAAGATCCCAAAACAGCCGGCTGCTGCCAAAAATCTGCAAGCTGGGACAAGTTCGAGTGCCAAAAATCCTGCTGCAGCTTCTACTGCGGTCACTTCGGAACGGCTGAATATCCGCACCGGAGTTGGAACACAAAACGGCACGGTCTGTTCCGTACCGGCCAATACGCAGCTGAAGCTGACAGGGCAGGCTAACCCAGACAGCACTTGGGTTCAGGTGGAAACGCCGGATGGCAAAACAGGCTGGTGCTGCCGGGCGTTTCTGGATGTCGACGCCGTTGATGCCATGGCTGTTCAAGTGCCCGTAGGGGTAGCCGCACCGCTGAGCATCCATGTTTCACTTGCCCAGCAAAAAGTCATTGTGCTTGACGCGAACGACAAGGCAGTTAAGACTTTTACCTGCTCTTCCGGGGAAAGCGGCTATGAAACGCCAACGGGAGCATATACTATTGGGGGCAGGGGGAAATCTTTTTATAACGAGAGTTTACAGGAAGGCGCGTATTATTGGACGCGCTTTTATGGGGATTACCTGTTCCACAGCATACCGATTGACGAGCACTACCAAATTAAGCCGGAAGAAGCGACGAAACTTGGCAAAACTGCTTCTCATGGTTGTATCCGCCTGGCGCTGAAGGACGCAAAATGGATTTATGAGCATATCCCGGATAACACAAGGGTTGTCATCCAATAACATGGTTTCCGCTGGAAGACAAAAAATCAGGAGCCCTTTTTGGGACTCCTGATTTTTGTTTAGATTGGGGTGAAAAGCCGAGCGCCGCGCAGCATCAAAAAATCCGGCGCCGGGCTTCCAGCTTCTTACTGCAGAAGGGCTTTTAATTTTTTGTTTCTTTCAATCAGTATGGCAAGCGGCAGGCCGAGCGCGTAGCAGATAACGAGTTCGCCAAGGCCGACGGATGCCGCATTTGCTCCGAATACGGTGAGGCTGAAAGAAGCAGGGCTGAATTTCCCACCGGCAACGATGGTGATTTCAAACCCTACAATCAGCGCGTTCAGCAGCACAGGCGGAAGCGGTGCAA
The DNA here is from genome assembly GCA_023417635.1 of Bacillota bacterium. Taxonomy (GTDB): domain Bacteria; phylum Bacillota; class Clostridia; order Oscillospirales; family Acutalibacteraceae; genus Thermocaproicibacter. The sequence continues at coordinate 3,103 of JAEZFF010000058.1, forward strand.
GCACGGGAACGTTATGCACCCGCACATTCCGCGCAGCGCGTGTCAGCACTGCCGCCAGGAAGGTTGCCAGCGTACCGAAAACCATGTCGTATACGCCGTAGCCGCTCAGAATATTTGAGAGCAGGCACCCAAGCGTAAGGCCGGGGACGGCGGCTGAAGTGAAAATTGGAAGAATGGTGAGTGCTTCCGAAAAACGGAACTGCACTGGTCCATAGGCCAGGTTTGCCATGGCTGCAAGGTAGGTCAGCACCGTGTAGGCCGCGGCAATAAGTGCGCCTTTTGCAAGATAAAGAGTATGCTTGGACTGATTCATCAGGTAATTCCCCCCGTAGTTTTGTTTTAGGTCAGGATGTTGCGACTGACCGCGCGTGGGAACGCTTTTTTATAGAATCGACCGTTTTCCGCAAAAAAAGCGCCCCCGCGCGTCTTCTATCTTAACGCGCAGAGGCGAAAAAATCAAATGGAAAGGGCTTCAGGCCCCTTTCGGAGGCTGCTCTCCACGGTCTTCCGCGGAATCCGGTTTCGTTGGATGCACTGGGGAAAGGGGTTCTTTTTCTATCGTAATACGCGCGATGCGGCGGTCGTCCATTTTGTCCACAGTAAGCGTCAAATTTTTGACTTTCACATGCGGATGCTCGTTTTGCTTTGGAATACGTCCCAGCTGCTCCATCATCAGGCCCGCGATGGTATCATAGTCACCCTCCGGAAGCTCTACGCCTGTCAGGTCAGAGATTTCTTCCACCGGCGTTGTGCCGTCTACACTGTAGCGGTTGTCGCTCTCGCGGAAAATCTCTTCCTCTTCGGTGTCGTATTCGTCCTGCATATTGCCCACAATGGATTCCAGCAGGTCTTCCATGGTGACAATGCCTTCCGTGCCGCCATACTCATCGACCACAACGGCTATCTGAAGCTTGTGCGCCGTCATCTCGGAGAAGAGGTCGGCGCAGAGTTTTGTTTCCGGCACAAAATAGGCGGGGCGCATTAAATCCGTCAGTTTGACGGCTGAATCGACAGGTACCCCGATGTATTTCAGCAGGTCCTTTACATAGATAATGCCAAGCACATTGTCAAGGTCATCGTGAAAAATGGGGATGCGCGAAAAACCGCGTTTCCGGGAAAGCGCAACCACATCCTGTACGGTGGACGTGTCTTCTACTGCCTCAACCTCAGTGCGGTGCGTCATAATTTCACTTACAGTGCTGTCGCTGAAATCAAAAATATTGGAAATCATGTCTTTTGCGTCTTCGTCCAGCACGCCCTTTTCTTCACCGGCATCCACCATCATGAGGATTTCTTCTTCCGTAACGGTCTCTTCCGTATCTTTCGGATCAATGCCAAGCAGGCGCAGAACGCCGTTCGTGGAAGCAGTAAGAAGCGAAACAATGGGGTGGAAGACCGCTGCAATTCCCGTTAAAGCACCGACAAAGCGGAACGAAAGTTCTTCCGCACGATTCATGGCAATCTTTTTCGGGACCAGTTCGCCGAAAACGAGGGAGAAATAGGAAAGAATCAGCGTGATCAAAAACGTGGCAATTCCCTCTACTGTCCTTTCGGAAAACGGCAGGAATGAAAGTGCAGAAGTCAACCCTTGGGAAAAGCTTTGAGCAGCGGCAGCGGAAGAAAGAAACCCGGCCAGTGTTACACCAATCTGTATGGTGGAAAAAAACCGGCTTGAGTTTGAAGTAAGTTTCAGCAGTTTTTGGGCTTTTTTGTCGCCGCTTTCCGCCATCTTTTCAACTTTTACGTCCTTTAAGGTAACAATGGCAATTTCCATTGCAGAAAAGAACGCGTTAATTAAGGTGAGAAGAATCAAAAGCAGGACTGCGCCCCAGGTGCTTCCGGGCGTCGGCATGGCTGCTTGTGCCAGCAGTGCGGCAGGAATTGTGGAACCGTCAGGTTCGGGAGGCATAATGTTTCCCCTTTCAAAAAGTACGGATTTTTTGCAAACATTTGCAAACAGATGCTTAGGGTTCTCACTCTAAACAGCATCTTTTTATACATCATATAGTTTTCGGGCATTCCTGTCAAATCGAAAATATTTTGCATGCAAATATACTGTAAAAAGCATTCACAGTAAATTTACCGGTTTTAACTTTACATCATCCATAAAAAATGATAGTATTTAGACAAACGCGTAAAACACGTCTGCATAGCTTTAACTTATATCATAAGGAGGAAAATATTTCATGGATTCAAGAAAAATGAAGACCATGGATGGCAACAACGCCGCTGCATACGCTTCATATGCTTTTACCGACGTTTCCGCCATCTACCCTATCACACCTTCATCCGTTATGGCGGATGAAACTGACAAGATGGCTGCAGCAAATCGTAAAAACCTGTTTGGCCGTCCGGTCCAAATCACAGAGATGGAATCTGAAGGCGGTGCTTCCGGCACCGTACACGGCTCTTTGGCTGCTGGTGCATTAACAACGACATACACCGCTTCCCAGGGCCTCCTGCTTATGATCCCGAACATGTACAAGATTGCCGGCGAAATGCTTCCGGCCGTTATGCACGTAGCGGCACGCTCCATTTCTACACAGGCACTCTGCATTTTTGGCGATCATTCTGATGTTTATGCCTGCCGCCAGACCGGCTGGGCAATGCTTTGCTCCAACAGCCCGCAGGAATGCATGGACCTCGGTGCAGTTGCTCATCTTGCTGCCATTAAAGGCCGCGTTCCAATGATGCACTTCTTCGACGGTTTCCGCACTTCCCATGAAATCCAGAAGATTCACATCTGGGATGACAAAGACCTTGCGGACATGCTCGACTGGGATGCCGTCAGCGATTTCCGTCACCATGCCATGAACCCGGAGCATCCGGTAACAAAGGGCACCTCTGAAAATGATGACCTGTTCTTCCAGGTCAACGAAGCCAGCAACTCACACTACGATGCTTTCCCGGAAATCGTTGTTGACTATATGAACAAAGTCAATGCCAAGATTGGCACAGACTACAAGCCATTCAACTACTACGGCGCACCGGATGCAACAGAAGTTATCGTTGCTATGGGTTCCGTCTGCGAATGCGCAGAAGAAGTTGTTGACTACCTGAATGCTAAAGGCAGCAAGGTCGGCCTTGTAAAGGTTCACCTGTACCGTCCGTTTGTTCCGAAGTACCTTACAGCTGTTCTGCCGAAGACGGTTAAGAAGATTACAGTCCTCGACCGTACAAAAGAGCGTGGCTCCATTGGCGAACCGCTTTACCTTGACATCGTTGCTGCTCTGAAGGATACCGAGTTCGACGCTCTGCCGATTTTCGGCGGTCGTTATGGCCTCGGCTCCAAAGACACCAACCCGGGCCAGATTGTTGCCGTTTACCGCAACATGGAATCCGCTTCTCCGAAGAAGCGCTTCACCATTGGCATTGACGACGACGTTACACATCTTTCCCTCGAAGTTAAGGAAAATCCGGACACAACTGCAGAAGGAACACATTCCTGCAAATTCTGGGGCCTTGGCGCAGACGGCACCGTCGGCGCAAACAAGAACTCCATCAAAATTATCGGCGACCATACCGATATGTACGCGCAGGGCTACTTCGCCTATGACTCTAAGAAGTCCGGCGGCCTGACTATTTCCCACCTGCGTTTCGGCAAAAAGCCGATTAAGTCCACTTACTATATCACCAAGGCTGACTTCGTTGCCTGCCACAAGCCTTCTTACATCTATGACTACGACATGGTTGAGGACCTGAAACCGGGCGGCAGCTTCCTGCTGAACTGCGAATGGGACGAGAAGGAACTTGACAAATACCTGCCGGCTAAGATGAAGAAGTACATTGCCAACAACAATATTAACTTCTACACCATCAACGGTGTGAAACTTGGCAAGGAAATCGGCCTCGGCGGCCGTATTAACACCATCCTGCAGTCCGCATTCTTCACGATTGCAAATATCATCCCGAAGGATGAAGCAATCCAGTACATGAAGGACGCAGCTACAAAGTCTTACAGCAAAAAGGGCGAAAAGATTGTTAAGATGAACCACGACGCGATTGAGCGCGGCGCAAACGAGTTCGTCAAGATTACTATCCCGGCTTCCTGGAAAGACGCAAAGGATGATGCAAAGGCTCAGAAGATTGACTGCGGCGACGCGGCTTTGACCGAGTATGTAAACAACGTCATGATGCCTGCAAACCATCACCGCGGCGACCAGCTGCCGGTTTCTGCTGTTCTTAAGATGGCAGACGGTTCGGTTCCGGCCGGTTCCGCTGCTTACGAAAAGCGCGGCATCGCGATTGATGTTCCGGAATGGGATCCGAACAACTGTATCGAGTGCAACCAGTGCTCTTATGTCTGCCCGCACGCAGCAATCCGTCCGGTTGCTCTGACTGCCGACGAAGCTGCAAAGGCTCCGCAGGGCATGAAGATGAAGGACATGATGCTGATACCTGGCATGAAGTTCTCTATGACAGTTTCTGCTCTGGACTGCACAGGCTGCGGTTCCTGCGCAACAATCTGCCCTGGCATGAAGGGTGCAAAAGCACTCGTTATGAAGCCGATGGCATCTCAGATGGACAGCCAGAAGGGCTTCGCTTACGGCGTAAAGCTGCCGCAGAAGAAGGAAGTTGCCGAAAAGTTCAAGCCGACTTCCGTCAAGGGCAGCCAGTTCTGCAAACCGCTGCTTGAGTTCTCAGGCGCGTGCGGTGCCTGCGGCGAAACTCCTTATGCAAAGCTTGTTACACAGCTCTTCGGCGACAGAATGTATATTGCAAACGCCACCGGCTGCTCTTCCATTTGGGGCGGTTCTGCACCGGCTACTCCGTATACCCGCAACGAAAAGGGTTATGGCCCGGCATGGAACAACTCCCTGTTTGAAGACAACGCCGAGTTTGGCTACGGCATGGCTCTTGCAAATGATGCAATCCGTGCACGTCTTGCAGATTATGTAAAGGGTATTGAAGCTTCAGACAAGACTTCTGCTTCCCTGAAGGCTGCATGCAAAGAATACCTTGACACTTCCAAGAGCAGCGTGGCAAACCGCGAGCCTACCGACAAGCTGATTGCCGAACTCGAAAAGGTTGCAGGCGGCTCCGGTGAAGTTGCAGAGCTTGCAAAGAAGACTCTTGCTGACAAGGATTACCTCGCAAAGAAATCCATGTGGATCTTCGGCGGCGACGGCTGGTCCTATGATATTGGTTTCGGCGGCCTCGACCACGTTCTTGCTTCCGGCGAAAACGTCAACGTCCTCGTCTTCGACACCGAAGTTTATTCCAACACCGGCGGGCAGGCTTCAAAGGCTACACCAATCGGCTCCGTGGCACAGTTCGCGGCAACCGGTAAGTCAACCAAAAAGAAGGATATGCCTGGCATGTTCATGACTTACGGCTATGTGTATGTTGCTCATGTTGCCATGGGCGCTGACTATAACCAGACCATTAAGGCTATTTCCGAAGCAGAAAGCTACGATGGCCCGTCCATCATCATCGCGTATGCGCCGTGCATCAACCAGGGCATTAAGTCCGGTATGAGCACAGCACAGCTGGAAGAGAAGAAGGCTGTTGCAGCTGGCTACTGGAAGAATTTCCGCTTCGATCCGCGTCTTGCGGCAGAAGGCAAAAATCCGTTCCAGCTTGACAGCAAGGCTCCGTCTGCTTCTTACCGTGACTTCATCATGGGCGAAGTTCGTTACAACTCCCTCACCCGTGCTTTCCCGGAGCGTGCAGAAGAACTCTTCACGAAGGCCGAGAAGTATGCGCAGGAAGACTACGAACACCTTGAGAAAATGGCAAAGATCTAATCCCGCAGGATAAAACCTGTGCAGCCGTCCCACCCGAAACCGGGTGGGACGGCTTTTTTGGTGGGAACAAAAAAGCGTGCCCAAAACAGCAGTTTTCCCCAATAACCCAAGGGAAAAGACTGCCGCAGGGCACGCTTTTCGGTTTTTACTGCTTACAGTGCCAGTTCGTCGGCCAATGACTGCATGGCAGTGAGAGTACGCGAGATGAGGTCGTCCAGCGTCCAGCCAAGCATATCTGCCCCTTGCTGAATAACCTGGCGGGAACAGCCAGCAGCAAATGAGGGGGACTTGAATTTCTTTTTAACGGATTTTGGCTGCAAGTCGCGCACACTTTTGGAGGGGTGCATCAATGCTACCGCTCCAATGAGTCCCGTCAGCTCATCGGTTGCAAACAAAATTTTTTCCATAATATGTTCCGGCTTTACGTCTACGGTCAGGCCGTAGCCGTGGCTGGCCACAGCGTGAATGAGCCGCTCGTCAATCCCGCACGTGCGCATTATTTCCTGTTCCTTAATGCAGTGCTGTTCCGGCCATTTCTCAAAGTCAAGGTCATGCAGCAGACCGGCAACTTTCCAGAAATCCACGTTTTCCGGGTCATACTCCTTCGCAAAGTACCCCATAACGCCGGAAACAATTTTTCCGTGCTTCAGGTGGAAAGGGTCTTCGTTGTATTCTTCCAGCAGGCTTTCGGCTTCTTCCAGGGTTGGTACAGTTCCCATTTTTCATTCCTCCATTATTAGTATTATTTATTTATGTTTAGCTCACATTATAATTGCTTTTTTTGCCTTGTCAATGCAATTTACTTTTATAGGGTTCTTTACAGGTAAAAATTGGCGAAGCCTTTTACCATGCTTTTTCAAATGGCTGCCGTTCACATAATCTTTAAATTTTATTAAAAAAAATACCAATGCGCCATCACACCTTTTTCACAGAATCGGTGCATAATAAAGCCACAGTAAAGTTGTGAAAGGATGATTGAAATGTTTGATTCCAACCATTATGACAGTGATAAAAACAACGAAAATCAAAATGAAAATCAGGGCGCGGCAGGGGAAAGCAGCCGGCCGGGCGAAGAAGCAAACGGTACGATTTGGGAAGATGACGGGTGCTACCACGGCCGCCCGGCAGCCGCCAGCACAGATTACAGCGACGCGCAGCAGAA
>JAEZFF010000104.1 GCA_023417635.1 Bacillota bacterium
AACTTCTCCTGTGATTTCTGGACCTCTTCCGTGGTCAAGCCTTGCCTGAGGAGAGTTTCCTTCTGAGTTGTCATATCAGTTACCTCCGTACGCCCTCCGGCGTTTCATAAAGATAGCTCTATGGCATGCTATAAATTCAGTTCATCCCAAAAAGGTATAAAAAAACACACCTATGGAACATACAACTGTCCCACAGATGCGACACAAACTTAATCTGTTGCCGTTACCGGCCCAGCCCCACAAACCTATTGGTTCGTCGCCTGCTCAGTTTGTACTGTAGATTTATATGCAGCGCAAAGAGATTCTCCAATCATAATATATGGAAAGTGTTTTGTCAAGGTGTTATTTTAAAGGGAACGAAAATAATAAAGAGACGAAAAAATCAGCCTAAACCTAATCATGAAGATGTAAATACGAGTGAAAAAACGCTTTTCATGCGGCATTTTGTTCCATGAACATTCATATAATAATAGAACATAATTGACGGAGAAAGGTGCGGAAGGCTTAGTTGATGAAGAATTACAGCCCATGCCTGTTTAATATAAGGCAGCGACTGAATCAAATGAAACGCCTTGTACCACATCAGTATCCCCGAAAAACAGTTCATAAAACGAGAGCTAATGCAATATTCAGGTAAAACAGGAACAGTTTCCAAGGATTATTCATTTGCAGTTATAAAACGAGGGTTGACAAATGATGTGAAAGCGCATATTATATAGACAATGATAAATGTGATTTATGATTGTCTATGCATCAGGAGGATAAAATGGAAAATAAATATGCGGATTTCGCCCTGCTTTTCAAAGCTCTTTCGGATGAAACCCGGCTGAAAATCATTGATATGCTTTCGTGCGGTGAGCTTTGCGCCTGCGATATTTTGAAATACTTCAACATCACACAGCCAACACTTTCCTATCATATGAAAATCCTTACCCAATGCGGGATTGTCAACGCGAACCGTCAGGGCGCTTGGATGTATTACACGCTCAATGAGAAGACGGTAAAAGCAATTTCTGAATATTGGAGCAAAAGTACTAGTAATAAGAAAGACTGCATTTGCCATGAATTTGAAAAGAACACATGCGCGGAGGATAACTGTAAACAATCAGAATAGCACTAATTCACGGCAAATTTGTGGCGCTTTCTTGAAAAGCGAAGGCTGTTGGTATTCTGTATAACAGTTGATTCTGGAACAATGGGCAGGCTATCTTTATCGCTTCGATATAGAGAGTTTTCAATTATATAGAATTTATTGAATACAGTACTGGCCCAGCCTATATTCCGGTCAAAGCAAGTCAGGGCAGGCATCCCTGCCTTCGATATAGATGCTTGTCTATCACATTGATCAATCTAATTTTAAGGAGTTGTTTATCATGAGCAAAATAGAAATTTACGATCCTGCCATGTGCTGTTCAACAGGGATATGCGGCCCTTCCGTAAACCCTGAACTAATCCGGGTTGCTTCTGTAATCGAAAACCTGAAAAAGAATAGCATTGAGGTAGAGCGGTATAACCTTTCTTCCAACCCGCAGGCATTTTTGAACAATGCCGCAATCAGCAGAGAACTGAATAAAAAAGGCGCAGGGATTCTGCCAATTACGATTGTTGACGGAAAGATTGTAAAGGAAGCAAGCTACCCAACAAACGAAGAATTTTCAGTCTACCTTGGGGTAAATCTTGAACAAATTCAATCAATTCCGGTCAAGACAAAAATCCATAAATGTAACTGCGGCCCGAAAGGCTGCTGCTGAAAGGAACTTCGGAATGATGAGTATGAAATTATACGACCCGCTTAAAACAGCAAAGACAAAATACCTGTTCTTTACCGGAAAAGGCGGCGTGGGGAAAACTTCGATTGCCTGTGTCACGGCCGTCGCACTTGCAGATTCCGGTCAAAAAGTTCTGCTTGTCAGTACGGACCCGGCTTCCAATCTTCAGGACGTTTTTGGCTTGGAGCTAAGCGATAAGGGGACAGAAATCAAAGAGGCTCCGGGGCTTGTTGTTGCAAACCTTGACCCTTTAGCTGCTGCTGCCGAATACCGTGAATCGGTGATTGGCCCTTACCGCGGCAAATTGCCTGAGTCGGCCATTCAAAATATGGAAGAGCAGCTTTCCGGTTCCTGTACGGTAGAAATTGCGGCATTCAACGAATTTTCCCATTTTCTGACCGATGACAAGAAAGCCGAAGATTTCGACTGTATCATCTTCGATACGGCTCCTACCGGCCATACACTTCGAATGCTTCAGTTACCCTCCGCATGGAGCGGGTTTATCAGCGAAAGTAAGCACGGCGCTTCCTGCCTTGGGCAGTTGTCAGGCTTAGATAGCAAAAAGGCAGTGTATAAAAAAGCTGCCGAAACTCTCGCAGATGGCAGCCTTACGACACTCATCCTCGTCGCCAGACCGGAAAAAGCCCCCATCCTGGAAGCAAAACGGGCTTCTGATGAGCTTGGCGCATTAGGAATTCGGAAGCAGCTGCTTGTGATGAACGGGATTCTGCAAAGCCATGATTCTATGGATAAAATTGAAACCGCTTTGTATGAAAAACAGCAGGCCGCCATCCAAAGTATTCCGGAAAGCCTTTTGCGGTATCCTATTACAGCAATGCCGCTTCGCGCCTATAACATCACCGGTATTAAGAATGTGAGGCGTATGCTGTCGGATTCGGGCATTATCTCGGGAAAATCTGCGGAAGGTCTCCCGGATTTTTACAAGCTGGACGATATTGTTGATGAGATTCATCAGTCGGGCAAAAAAATCATTTTCACAATGGGAAAAGGCGGCGTCGGTAAGACGACAGTTGCCGCAGCGATTGCTCTCGGCTTAAGCCGGAAAGGACAGAAGGTTCGGCTTGCAACCACAGACCCGGCCGACAATTTGAGCCTTGTTGTCGGGCAGGAAAAAGAGATTGCCGTTAGCCACATCAATGAAAAAGGCGAACTGAAAAAATACCAGGAAGAAGTGCTTGCGAAAGCGCGGCAGACAATGTCCGAAAACGATCTGGAATATGTTAAGGAAGACCTTCGCTCTCCTTGCACTCAGGAGATTGCCGTATTTCGGGCATTTGCCGATATTGTCGCCAAAAGCAGGGAAGAGACAGTCGTTCTGGATACCGCCCCAACAGGGCATACGATTCTTTTGTTGGAGTCAACCGAAAATTATAACCGGCAGATTAAAAGCAGCGGCGGGGAAGTCACGGAGGCGGAAAGAAATTTGCTCCCAAGATTGAAAAACCCGGACGATACGGAGGTAATTATTGTCACACTTGCAGAAACCACACCGTTTTACGAAGCGCAGCGCCTTTCAGATGACTTAAAGCGTGCTGGACTTACGGTTAAGTGGTGGGTTGTCAATGCAAGTTATTCTCTGACAGAGACTGCAAGCGAATTTTTAAGAACAAAAGCGAAGGAAGAAGTACATTGGATTCAACAAGTCAATGAAATATCAGATGGAAATTATGCGGTAATCCCCTGGAAGCCTTTTGAGGTAAAGGGAAAGAACCTTTTTGAACTGCTGTGAAAATTACTTTAGGGAGGAACGGGCATGGAAAAAGCTGGAGGCAGACTTTCGCTGTTAGACCGTTTTTTAACACTGTGGATTTTTATTGCTATGGCACTTGGTATCCTTCTTGGAAATGTATTCCCGTCCGCAGCAAATGCAATCAGCAACCTGAGCACAGGTACAATCTCATGGCCAATTGCGGTCGGTTTGATTTTAATGATGTACTCGCCGCTGGTCAAAGTGAAATTTGAGGAAATCGGCAAAGTCACAAACAACAAGAGGGTATTTGGGTTTTCTTTATGGCAAAACTGGGTCATAGGCCCCTTCCTGATGTTCCTGCTTGCGGCAATCTTTTTACCGGATAAGCCGGAATATGCCATCGGGATCATTGTCATCGGCCTTGCGCGCTGCATTGCAATGGTTATCATCTGGAATACTCTGGCAAAAGGCGACAACGAATATTGCGCGGCACTTGTAGCACTGAACGCAATTTTTCAAATTCTTCTTTATTCCGTCTATATCTGGTTTTTCGCAACCGTTCTGCCGCAGGCCTTTCATCTTTCCTGGGGCGGAAAAGCAATTCATGTATCGATGCTGGACATCGCACGCAGCGTATTGTTTTACCTCGGAATTCCTTTTGCTGCCGGCATTATTACCCGCTTTGCAGTAATCCATTTCAAAGGAAAAGAGTGGCTCAACAAAACTTTTATACCGAAAATTTCCCCGCTTGCCCTTATTTCTTTGCTATACACCATTGTAATTATGTTTATGCTGAAAGGTAAATATATCGTAGAGTTGCCGCTGGATGTGGTGCGTATTGCGATTCCGCTGCTTCTTTACTTTGTGCTGATGTTTATAATCAGTTTCTTCATTTCCTATCAAGGCGGATTCCGGTATGACCAGACGGCTACGCTTTCGCTCACTGCGGCAAGCAATAATTTTGAACTTGCCATTGCGGTTTCTGTTGCGGTGTTTGGCATCGGTTCCGGTCAAGCGTTTGCCGCCGTCATTGGGCCGCTGATTGAAGTGCCGGTCATGCTCCTTCTTGTGCGCCTGGCGCTCCATTTGAAGAGCAAATATTTTGATGCGCACGGTATGCCCGTAAAAAAGGCGAAGGCCCACAAATGAGCGGAAAATCAAAGGCAGCGTTTGTCTGTACCCATAACTTCTGCCGTTCACAGATGGCGCGTTTGCCGGTGCTTATAGTAAGGCTGTAAAATAAGATTTGTTTACTGCTTTTCACAGAATCGGAGAAAGCAGGTTTTTGGATGCTGCAGTCGGGTATTATGGAAGACAACATAAACAGCATCGGTCTGCATAAAAAGTGCGGATTCCGCCAAGTTGGATACCGGGAACGAATCGGCAGAG
>JAEZFF010000066.1 GCA_023417635.1 Bacillota bacterium
ATCAGGGCGCGGCAGGGGAAAGCAGCCGGCCGGGCGAAGAAGCAAACGGTACGATTTGGGAAGATGACGGGTGCTACCACGGCCGCCCGGCAGCCGCCAGCACAGATTACAGCGACGCGCAGCAGAACTCGGCGCCACAGGGCAGCAGCACTCCTCCTTATACCCCGTACAGCTCACAGCCGCAGCAGAGCGTTCCATACCGCCCTTATGGTACGTATGAAGCGCCGGAGAGCAACGACAGCAGGCTGACCCCCAAGAAGCCTAAAAAGCATACATTTCGCAAAGTGGTTGCTGGTGTGCTTTGCTGCTTAATTATTTCAGTAGGTTCGATTGCCGGTTTTACCGCTCTTGTAAACAACGGGACCATCAAGCTGAACACTCCCGATTCCGGCAACGCTGCTTTCACCATCCAGAAAAACAGCGCCAGCAGCACGGCCTCCGCAACCAATATGAGCACTGCAGGCGCGGAGCTGACAAAGCAGGAAGTGGCAAAAAAAGTTCTTCCATCCGTTGTCTGCATTGAAAATTACTCCAGCCAGAAAACAACAACACGCGGAAATACAAACCGTTATGGCTTTGGCGACTTCGGCGATGATGAAGGCGGTACAACAGACGGCACAACCGGCAGTGACGTTTCGCCCACCAGTGAAGGCAGCGGTATTATTACAACGGCTGACGGTTATATTATTACGAATGCGCACGTTGTTTCCGGTGCTTCTTCCTTGAAAGTGATACTCTACAACGGCAAAACCTACTCTGCAAAATTAATCGGCAGTGACAGCCTTACCGACCTTGCGCTTATCAAGATTGACGCGACGGGCCTCACCGCTGCGCAGTTTGGCTCAAGCGACGATTTGCAGATCGCAGACGCCGTGATGGCCATTGGGAACCCAGGCGGCATGGAATTCAACTCCAGCGTTACGGTTGGCTACATTTCCGCACTGAACCGTGAAATTACAAATTCGGAAACCGGCTACACCATGAAATGCATCCAGACAGATGCTGCCATTAACCCAGGAAATTCCGGCGGCGCGCTCGTTAACATGAAAGGGCAGGTCATTGGCATTAACTCTTCCAAAATCGTTGCGACCGGATATGAAGGGCTCGGCTTTTCCATTCCAATCAATACCGCCCAGCCGGTCATTACGGAACTGAAGAAGTACGGCTATGTGAAAGACCGCGCAATGCTTGGCATTACAGGCACTTATATTGACAGCATGACTTCCCGTTACTATGGGCTTTCCACCGGAATGTATATTTCCTCAATTTCCAGCCAATACGTTACTTCCGCCGGGCTTCAGAAGGGCGATGTGATTACAAAGGTTGACGGCAAAGACGTTACCAGTCAGAACACAGTTTCCAGCGTCATTGCCTCGAAAAAACCGGGCGAATCGGTTACGCTTACCGTTTCCCGCTCTTCTACGGGAAAAACATTTACCGCTTCCGTTAAGCTCATACAGGCAACCGGAAAATCATAAGTGCGTTTTGCCTGCCTGCAGAATCCTCCTTGCAGAACAGGCAAAAGCCGCTTGGTACGGGCGGCGGCACAGAACAGAATTCCCGGTAAATGCAAAAGTCCCCGGCAGTTTTGAACTGCCGGGGACTGCTTTTGTAAGCCGGAATTTAATCTTCCCGAATTGCCTGTGCGGCATCTGCGAAAAGTTTTTGGTAATCTGGATGCTTCTTTGGAGGAAAGTCACCGGGAAGGTGAAACTTTTTTTTCAATTGTGCAAAAGTTTTCGGCGCCATTTTCAGAATCTCGTACGGATCATCGGGAAAAAGAACAATCGCCTGGTCTACACTTTCAACCAGATAGCCGACTTTTGAGTCACCGTACAGCCGCAGGATGCCTTTCGGTTCGCCGGTTTCGTCGGGCGGAACATGCAGGGTGTTGAAGATGGCTCCAGCACATTCCGGCCGGCGGCCCGGCGCGGAGCTGACCAGAAAAATCATGGTGCGTTTCTTTAGAATCCGCGCAATGCTGTTGTTCAAATCAGATTTTTGCACGCAGGTATACACATCCGGGACTTCTATGCCGAAATAACCGGCGGCCCGGGTCAGAATACGCTGGCACGCGGATGTTCTGCGTGCCTGAAAAAACAAAAGCCCTGCTTCCATTGCTTTTCCCCCTCTAAAACCCTTCAGTACTTTTCGCGCGAATAAGCAGCGTCTTCTATGCCGCCAAGGTTCAGCACCCTGCGGCGAATCATATCAAGTGCATTTGAAGCAGCGAGCAAACGGATATACTCCCGCCCTTTGCTGCGTACGGTGTGCGTCATGGTACGCACCCACACATCCTTGCCGTCGCTGAGGGCAATATAAACGAGGCCTACCGGCTTTTCCGGTGTTCCGCCGCCGGGGCCTGCCAGCCCTGTTACGCCAATGCCGTAGTCTGCGCCGGAGCGCTCCTGTATGCCTTGAGCCATCCGCTTTGCTACCTGTGGGCTGACGGCGCTGTATTTTGCCAGCATTTCTTCCGGTACGCTCAGGAGCTTTGTTTTAATGTCGTTGGAATAGGTTACAACGCCCATGTGAAACACATCGGAGGAACCGGGAATGTCGGTAATCCGTTTGGCGACAAGCCCGCCGGTACAGGATTCCGCCGTGGCAACCGTCTGATGCTTTTCTGTAAGCAGACGGACGACGGTCTCTTCCAGGCTTTCTGCATCCGTGCCATAGCAGAAGTCGCCCAGACGCTTTTTCAGCTCTGCTACAACCGGTTCGCACAGTGCGGCGGCTTTTTCCTTGCTTTCCGCCCGCGCTGTGACCCGTGCAAACATTTCACCGTCTTTTGCATAGGTGGCGCAGGTTGGGTTCTCCCCAGCGCAGAGGTCGTCAATCTTTTCGGCGACATACCCTTCGCCAAGGCCGAAAACGTGAACATTCCGTGAAACAATGGCGGCGTTTCCGGCCGCTTTCAGCAGAAATGGGATGGCGTAATTTTTCAGCATGGGAACAAGCTCCGAAGGCGGCCCCGGAAGCATGACGACCAATGTGCCGTTCTCTGCACGGAAGCCGCACCCCGGCGCGGTCCCTACATCGTTTGGCAAAGCGGTGCAGCCTTCCGGCAGCATGGCCTGCTTTTTCTGCGTTTCGCCGAGCGCGCGGCCTTCAAAGTATTTCTCAATGCGCTGCATACTCGATTCATCCATTACGAGCCTTTTCCCAGCGCAGGCAGATACGGTTTCTTTCGTCAGGTCGTCGCCCGTGGGGCCAAGGCCCCCTGTGGTGATGAGAATATCGCTGCGCTGCAGGGCAGTTTCCACAGCCGCCTTCAGGCGCTCCGGATTGTCACCGACGGTGCAGCTGTAAAGCAGGCCGATTCCCGCGGCGGAAAGCTCCCGTGCGACGAAGGAAGTGTCGGTGTTCACGGTGTGGCCAAGAAGCAGCTCTGTCCCAACGGATATTATTTCAGCGTTCATCTGTTTTCTCCTTACCGATCCGGTTCAATTTTCGTCATTTTCACACGGGAGATACAGTCGTCGAGCAGCCCATCCACGTCAAGGGCATCCTCAGCCTGCTGTACGAATTTCAGCACCGGCTTTGTGCGTGGGTGCTTTGGTGTGAAGACGGTGCAGCAGTCTTCATAAGGAAGGATGGAAAGGTCGTAAGTGTCTATCTGGCGTGCGGTAGCAATAATTTCCACTTTGTCCATGCCGATGAGCGGGCGGAAAACCGGCATACCGGCCGCGTCGTCAGTGCAGACGATGGCGGGCAGGGTCTGGCTTGCAACCTGCCCAAGGCTTTCGCCGGTTATCAGGGCGCCGCAGCCTTCTTCGCGGGCGATGCGTTCCGCCGCGCGCATCATAAAGCGCCGCATAATGATTGTGAACAGGTCTTCCGGGCATTTCGCCAGGATTTCCTCCTGCACTTTTGCAAACGGAACGGTGAACATTGTCATGCGGCCGGCGTATTCGCCTACGCGCCGCAGAAGGTCAGCGGCTTTTTGCTCAGCGCGCTCACTGGTGTACGGCGGGCTTGCAAAGTGAACGGCCGTCAGTTCCACACCGCGCCGCGCCATCATCCAGGCTGCAACCGGGCTGTCGATTCCGCCGCTGATGAGGATGGCGGCTTTTCCGCCTGTGCCTACGGGGAT
>JAEZFF010000019.1 GCA_023417635.1 Bacillota bacterium
ATGAACAAGCTAACGGCAACAATGATCTGCTTTTTCAGACTGGCTGATTTAAAAGCCCCTAATTTTTGTGACATAATCCCTCATTGCTCCTTCCGAAAAATGAAAATACTGCAAAATTTGATTCAACTATCCTGGATTATTTGGAAAAGCATGTAATTAATAATTCTAATATAAGAGTATAACCGGAAATAGGAAAAATGTCAAATAATTTATTTGATTATTAACATAATTGCGGCATTATGCACAAAAATAAGCTTTTATTTTCTAGAACACCAGAAAATAAAAGCTCACAAAGTACTAAATTTTGTATAATTTTTAAAATTGTTCTATAGTTAGGAGGCTAAATCTAGGAAAGCCTTTTATGCCTTGCTTGCCGGCACGGTGGAAACATCTGCTTGTGTCTTATCTGGAACAGATGGTTCCGCTGGCTTTTCGTCAGCTGATTTTTCAGCAGCCGGCTCCCGAACCGGAAAAGCAAACAGCACAGTTGCAGGCAGCGTCATGGCGAAAGCAAACATATAGCGAAACTCGCAATAGACCGGCGTTGCAAGCATCAGTGTGCCCCACAGGACTAGCAGGGGAAGAAGCGCAAGCAGCAGGCGGCCTTTTCTACGAATCACCAGGATGCAGGCCGCAAAAATTGAAATCCAGAAAAGGGTGGCAATGCTGACAAGCCCGGAAAGGACCGGAATGCTTTGCTGAAGATCCTGAAAGGCTTTCTGCATGACGGAACGGTTCGCACCCATGTGCAGTGGGTCCGACATAAAGAGGCCGTGCCCCTGTGCGCCGTAGCCTTCCCTGATGCCGTCGTATACCGTCCAGTTTGTTGTGCCAATATGCCAATAGCCATAAGTCTGCCAGCCATAGGCGTTCACATAGCTTTTCAAGTTTGCAGGCAGCATCTGTGCCCATATTTTCAAAAAGTTTAACTTGTTTTTTTCCAAAAAAGCGTCATTAAACTGTTTGTCGAATTTAATCCCATTGCTGGAATGCGGCTGGTAAGCTTTTTTCATTTCATCAAGCGGTAAAAGCTGGTTGAGAAACTGTTTTTGTTCTTCGGTCATCTTTCCATTGTGAGCCACCGAGTAGCCGATTTGCTGGAGTGGGATGCCGACGGATTCCGCAAACGGGCTCGGTGCTATTTTCAAGGCGCTGTAGATTGGCCCCTGAACGACCGGAACCAGCACCAGCACAGCCACAAAGCCGGGGAGCAGACGTTTCCAGCTTTTCCGGCACATAATTAAAATGACGGCAAGCGTTACAAAAATAATAAAATACCCGTTGTTCCGCAGAAACGCAACCAGCAGATTCAGCAGCAGAAACCAGAGAAAGTTTTTACGGCTTTTCAGCCACTGACCGCTGCTTTGGGCAATGTCGAAAACATTCAGAACATACAGCAAAACAAGTGCGCCGAACAGCACGTCTTTCCACATGGTGGAGGAGTACAGCGGGAAGACGGGGTTTAGAATGAAATAGGCCAGCGTAAGGACCATAACAAACAGCGGCATCTTCTTTTTTGTTTCCCAGCCGACTAAGTAGGCTGTCATTACAGCCATGGCAGCCGTTTGAAATGTCAGAAATAATGCGGCGCCAAAGTTCAGGTCTTTTCCGATGGCCTGCGCAAAGAGGAAGAACGGTCTCATCAGTAGAATATAGGCCACAGGCTGCTGGTTCGAAAGGCCCGCAATGCCTACCGCGCGCACGATGCAGGCCAGGGAATCCGGCGAAACACTGCCTGGGTAGTAGACAAAAAGGCAGGGAATCCAAGACAAGAACAGCAGAACAGCACTCAGCAGCCAAACCTTACCCGGTGCAAAGCGCGGTTTTTCACCAAGCTTTATGGGATGGTGAAGAACGGCATTAGCAACCCAGGAGAAAAAGAAAAAGAACACCGCAGAAAGAGCTGCCCAGTAGATAATATTTTTTACAAGTGTTCTGTTTGCCGCACCGCAGGCTAAGCCTCCGATGACGAAGGAAGCGGAAATCAGGCAGGAAAAAACGGCGCAGTTTACAAACAGACGCCGGCTGCGAATCTTAGAAACCCGTAGTATGAGATAGCCCATTGCGAGCACTGCAGCGGCAAGCAGCGACGCCGGGAAATTAAAATACCGGAACAGTGCCAGTACCAGAACAAGGCTCAAAAGAAGTGCCGCCGCACCGACGGCTGGGGTGATCTTCGGGTTTTCAGCGGTCTTTGTCATGCCGGTTCACCTCGGTGTAAAGATTCATCAGGAGTTCCGTCGTCTGCTTTTTCAGCTTTACGATAATATTGAGGATGACGCCGGAAAAAAAAGAGAGCAGCGAGCAGATGCCAAAGGAAACACCCACAATCAAAGTTGGAAAACGTGGGACAAGTCCGGTTACCAAATATTCGTGTAGCACCGGAATCATGCAGCAGAGCGCCGCAGCCAGAAACAGAAGGGCAACGATGCCGAAAAAAGCAAACGGTTTGTATTCCATAAAAAGGCGGAAAATCGTCCGCAGAACCTTGAATCCGTCGGAATAGGTATTCAGTTTTGAAACGCTGCCGTCCGGCCTGTCGCGGTACTGGATTGGGATTTCGCGCACTATGAAGTTTCGCTCTACAGCGTAAATCGTCATTTCGGTTTCTATTTCAAATCCATGGGAAAGAACCGGAAAGTTCTTTACAAAAGCTGGGCTGAAAGCGCGGTAACCCGTCATAATGTCGCAGACGTGCGTATGGAAGATGTGGTTAATGAGACCGCGCACCATTACGTTCCCCATATTGTGAAAAGGACGCTTGTTTTCCTGAAAATAAGTGGAAGAGAGCCTGTCCCCATTTACCATGTCAGCTTTTCCTTCCAGTATCAGGCGAGCCATTTTCGGCGCGTTTTCTGCTGGGTAAGTGTCATCACCGTCCGTCATCAGGTAACAGTCGGCCTGAATATCGCGGAACATACTGCGTATGACATTGCCCTTGCCCTGGCGGTACTCGTGACGCACAATGGCACCCGCTTTTTCTGCAATTTCGGCTGTTCCGTCATTGGAATTATTGTCGAAAACATAAATCTCAGATTCCGGAAGTGCGGCGTGGTAATCATGCACAACTTTCGCGATTGTTTTTGCTTCGTTGTAGCATGGAACCAGTACGGCTACTTTACTCATCTTTTTTTCCAGCTCCCCATTCATATTGATTTTTCATTATAACATAATTTTCGGCAGATGCACAAGCCCAGATAGAACCCAGCAGGCAGAAAATTTAGCCGGCCGAAAAGCCGCAGTCGCCGCAGTGCTGGGGGACAGCACCGGCCGCATCATTATTTGTCCTTATGGAGTTATGTCTTGTATTCTTGGACAATCTGGATGGAATATTTATAATTTTCGTTATTCTGTGGAACTTAATTTTACAAAAGAATCACTATACATCCTTTTTTGATTGTGCTATACTTTATTAGCTGTTTTATTCTGCAGCCATTTTCAGCCGTTTTTCCTTTTTTGTAGGATAAGCCGTATATAGAAGAAATGCTTTCGCCGGATGTCGTGGGTTTGATTTGGCAGGCCGAACGACGCACAAGACAGAAAAATATAAATATATTTCGATACAGACTGCTGCGGAAAGACTGTCATTACAGAAAACTAAGGAAAGTGATTATACGTTGGAAAGCAAAAACAACAGTGGTATTTCCCAAAAGGTTGCGGGTGCCCCACAGAAAAAAGCAGATCATACTTTTGCAATGAAAATGAAAAACTTGTGGAAGGATGACCGAACCTATAAAAAAAGGCTGCTATTGGCGTTAATTGTAATTTTTTCAGCTTGCTTTACATTTCTCTTTTTCGGTCCGATGGAGATCACTGCCTATGCGCAGGCTTCGCTCGTTTTCAGCATGAAAATGGCGCTGCCGGTGATGGCCATCGTTGCGGTCATTATTTGCGCGGCGGCTGCTTTGGTAATAGCGCTGCTGCATGGCAAAGTCTTTGACTACCTTCTTACTGCAGTATTCTCAGCATTGATATGCGGTTACCTGCAAGGGAACTTTTTTAACGGAAAGCTTGCTGCCCTTACAGGGGACTCTGTCAAGTGGGAACTTCAAAAATTCGGTATGGTGGGTAACTTTTTTCTGTGGCTGCTGATTTTTTTAATTCCGTTTGTGGTGCTGTATGTCAGCAGAAAAGTCTGGAAGAACGTTCTTATTTATGTTTCCGCTGCATTGGTTGTGATGCAGGCCGTTGCATTTGTAACGATTTTCACGAACGGCACGGCAGACACAGCATCAAATAAAGACAATTATCTTACCACCAGCGAGATGGGCGATTACTCCACCAAACATAATACGCTGGTCTTTCTGCTGGACAGAATGGACTACGAACATGTTGAGGAAATTCAAAAGCAGGATCCAACGTTCTTTAATAAGCTGGATGGCTTCACGACTTACAACAACGCAATTTCTGAGCACGCGCGCACTATGCCGGCCATCAATTATCTTTTTACCAATGATAATCGGCTGTGGAACGTACCGGCTGAGAAATACTTTGAAACTTCTTGGAGTCAGGGCGGAAAGAATCTGCTGAAGGATATCAAAAACCAGAATTACAAAATTGATTTCTATACGGAGATTGGCTTGATTTTCGGGAATGGCAGTACCGTAAAAAATGAGATTTCCAATATGTCCTGCAGTGTCAATCAGGTGAGTTACAACAACTTGATTCGGAGTTTGAGCAAACTTTCGGCATACCGCTACGCACCTCTTTCCATGAAACCGTTTTTCTGGTGCGACACAGATGACATCAACCACAGTATCTACTCACACAGCGCGATGTACCAGATTGATGAAACCCTGTACGACCGTGTAGGCGATTTTCACTTGACGGACAAGACAAATTATTTCAAATATTATCATTTTATGGGTTCCCATACTCCTTATACAGTGAACGCAGAGGGTGTAAGAACCGGAAAAACAGATGTTGTAAGCCAGACAAAAGGAAACTTCAACATTCTTTTCCGCGCTTTCAACAAAATGAAGAAACTGGGGATTTATAAAGATTCTACCATCTTGATTTTAGCCGACCATGGCGAGCCGGTAAGCGACTATTGCCCGCTGAAAAAAGCCAACCGCATCGGCTTCTTCTACAAGCCTGCGGGAAGCGCGGGCACACCGCTGAAAACTTCGCACGCCCCGGTTTCGTTTTTGAATGTGCCGGCAAGCATGGCAAAGTCGGCTGGCATAAAAGATTACCATAAGTACGGCAAACCGATTGAGGAAGTAGGCGAAAATGATAAGGTGACCCGTTATTTCTATAAGAGTATTGTAGAGGGCGGAAAAGAAAAAACGGTTTATAAATATCAGATAGACGGCGACGCTGCCAACTTCAAAAACTGGAAAATTATCAGCGTCCAACCGGCAAAATATTCGTTTTGGTAAATAAGAACTGGAATAGGAGCATTGAATATGAAAAAGAAAAGTATGGTTTTCTCATTTGCAGCATTTTTTGTTCTTGGTACATTCTTCTTCTCTCTAGCAGCAAACGCTTACATCGACCCTTCGGCAATGACCTATCTTGTTCAGGTTATTGTTGGTATCGTAATTGCGGGCGGTGCAGCAGTCGGCTTTTATTTCAAAAAGCTGAAGCGTAAACTCATGAAAGACGGCGTTAAAAAACTGGAAGAGGATGACACGAAAAAAACAGCTGTGCAGGCTCAGACATCGTTTGAAAATGACGATGAGTTTGACGACAGCAAACTTTCACAGGATGAGTTGAATGTTTTGAATGGCAAAAAAGAATAATTCAAAAGAGCCGCGGGGCAATTACCGTTTTCTGATTCTTGTAGCCGCGGCATTGCTTTTGTCTTTTTTGGTCAGTACTTTTTTTTACAGCAATGCCAGAGTGTACGGTGCTTCCATGTCGCCTCGCCTGGAAGACGGCAACTGGATTATTGTTGACCGAAGGGCGTACTGTGAAAAGGGCCCGGCGTATGGTGATATTGTTGTTGTAAAAAAGCCGGATGTGACGGGGCAGCCGATTATTAAGCGTGTGATGGCTTTGCCACGCGACACACTTGCAATCCGCTCGGGCCGCTTTTACCGCAATGGCCGACCGGTTACGCATGACTTTGCGGCGATGGATAAAAGTGAAAATATGCGGGAAATAAAGGTGCCCAGCGGATGTTACTTTTTGATGGGGGACAACCGCAGAGTTTCGAATGACTCGCGAAAGTGGAAAAAGCCTTTTGTCCGAAGAGATGAGATTATAGGGAAAGCTGTGCTTCGTTTCTTGCCCGGCTTTTCTGATTTAAGGTAAGCGTAAGGAAGAAAAATATGGATATTATTGGCGACGTTCTTGGGACCCCTCTTGGCTATCTCATGAAGCTGTGCTACGACCTGATTAAGGATTATGGGCTTGCTATCATCGTTTTTACGCTGCTGACAAAGGTAATCCTTTACCCGGTTTCGCTCATGGTTCAGAAAAATTCCATCAAAATGATTAAGATGAAGCCTCGCCTGGATGCTTACAAGTACCAGTATGTTGACGACAAGGATGCGCTGTTCGATGCGCAGAATGCCCTTTACAAAAAGGAAAAATACAACCCATTTGTAGGCGTGGTGCCGCTGCTGATACAGATTCCGATTATTTTCGGGCTGATTGACGTGGTGTACCGCCCACTAAAACATCTGCTGCATTTTTCACCGGATATAACGAATGCGTTTATTGCCAAGGCGGGACAAATTCTCGGAACATCTCAGCTTGGCTCTTCCCCGGAACTTGTGGTCATGAAATGCGTCAGTGACCCGAAAAACCATCAGGCGTTTCTGTCTCTTCAAAATGGAGCCCTGAAAGGAAACGACGTTGCAGGGATGCTCAGCCGTATGCAGAGCATTCACATGAACTTTCTTGGTTTCGACCTTGCAGCAACGCCGAGTTTTACCCACTTGGATCTTCTTTTCCTGATTCCTGTACTTGCAGGTGTCAGCGCACTGATTATGTGCATTATCCAGAATAAAATCAACGTTTTGCAGGTTGAGCAAAGCCCGCTTGCTCAGTGGGGTATGACAATTTTTATGATTGCCTTTTCCACTTACTTCGCTTTTCTTGTGCCATGCGGCGTGGGCCTCTACTGGATTTTCGGCAACCTGTTTTCCATCCCAGTCATGTATATTGTAAATATTATTTATAACCCGCACGAATACATAGACTACGAGACGCTGAACCAGTTGAAAGTAAAGGCAAAGAAGGACCGTGAGGTTCATAAAGAGAACACCCGGCTTTCCCGGAAATACTACAAAGAGATTTGTCATGGCGGAAATCTTCAGAAAATGAAGCTGATGTTCTACTCTGAGCAGAGCGGTTTTTACAAGTACTTCGAAAATATTATTGAAGCCATTCTGAAGAAGACGGATGAGCCGATTTATTACATTACCAGTGACCCGCACGACCAGATTTTTAACAAGAAGAACCCGCAGATTAAGCCGTATTACATTGGCGGGAATCAGCTGATTGCCCTTATGATGAAGCTGGAATGCGACATGGTTGTTATGACAACGCCTGATATTGAGAAGTACCATATCAAGCGCTCAAAAGTGCGTGAAGACATTGAGTATGTATTTTTGGACCATTCCTGCATGAGCCTGAACCTTACCTACCGCACCGGCGCTTTCGACTACTATGACACCATCTTTGCCGTCAGCCGCAACCAGGGCATCGAAATCCGCGAAATGGAGAAGCTGCGCGGCACAAGGAAAAAGCGCATTGTTGAAGTCGGGTACAGCCTGATAGACAACATGATGGCTTCTTACCAAAAGCTTGAGAAAAAGCCGCACAAAAAGCCGGTTATTCTGATTGCCCCGTCTTGGCAGTACGACAATCTGCTCGACAGCTGCATTGATAATCTCCTGGAAGGGCTGGTCGGCAGCCAATACAAAGTCATTGTGCGCCCGCACCCGCAGTATATCCGCAGGTTCCCGGTGCAGATGGAAAACATTATAGAAAAGTACAAGAGCCGCTTCAGCGACGACTTCGAAATACAGACAGACTTTTCTTCCAGTGCAACGGTATATACTTCCGACCTTCTGATTACCGACTGGTCCGCCATTGCCTATGAGTTCAGCTTTACAACGGAAAAGCCGACGCTGTTTATCAATACGCAGATGAAGGTCGTCAACAAGGATTATGACAAGATCATGCTGAAACCGATGGACATTACGGCACGCGACATTGTGGGCCAGTCTATCAGCAAAGAAGATACAAAAAATATTGCCGAACACGTTGCAAATATGCTTGCGGCAAAGAACGATTATGCACAGAAGATACGGGAACTGCGTGACAGTTATTTCTACAACCTCGGCCACAGTGGCGAAGCTGCAGCCGATTATATTGTACAGCGCTTAGCAGAACGTGCTTCTCAGCAGAAAGCTGCCTCTGACTAAAAATACTCAGGGACTGAATTTTGTTATTTAACAGAATTCAGCCCTTTTTGCTTTATCAACTATTTCAGCTTATGGGGAAGAGTTGCTTTGAAATAATTTGCAGGAAAGAA
>JAEZFF010000079.1 GCA_023417635.1 Bacillota bacterium
ACTGTACAGTTTAGTCTTTATCGTTCAGGCAGGCAATGCCAGGAAGTTCCTTGCCTTCCAGAAATTCAAGGGAAGCGCCGCCGCCTGTGGAGATGTGGGTCATCTTGTCG
The DNA here is from genome assembly GCA_023417635.1 of Bacillota bacterium. Taxonomy (GTDB): domain Bacteria; phylum Bacillota; class Clostridia; order Oscillospirales; family Acutalibacteraceae; genus Thermocaproicibacter. The sequence goes on from JAEZFF010000079.1 coordinate 111, forward strand.
GCAAAGCCAAGTTTTTCAATCGCTGCCGCAGAGTCGCCGCCGCCAATGATGGAAACGGCGCCGCTGTCTGCTACAGCCTGAGCAACAGCAGTTGTGCCTGCAGCAAAATGTCCCCATTCGCTTACGCCCATTGGGCCATTCCATACAACGGTTCCGGCACCGGTAAGGGTCTTTGAGAAGAGCTCCTGTGTTTTTTCGCCAATGTCAAGGCCCATCCAGCCGTCTGGAATGCTGTCGGAATAGATACGCATATAAACGGTGTCTGCTTTGTACTCACGGCCAATGGTGTTATCAACTGGGAGCAGAAGGGAAACGTGTTTTTCCTTCGCTTTTTTCATGATGTCTTTTGCAAGTTCGACTTTGTCATCTTCACAGATGGAAGAGCCAATGGAGTTGCCCATTGCCTTCAAAAAGGTGTAAGCCATGCCGCCGCCGATAATCAGAGTATCCACTTTGTCAAGCAGATTGGTAATTACGCCGATTTTGTCGGAAACCTTTGCGCCGCCAAGAATTGCGACAAACGGGCGTTTCGGGTTTGCAAGGGCATTGCCCATCACGGTAATTTCTTTCTGAATCAGGTAACCGCAGACAGCCGGCAGATAAGCTGCAACGCCTGCTGTGGAAGCATGGGCGCGGTGAGCTGTGCCAAATGCGTCGTTAACATAGATTTCTGCGAGAGAAGCCAGCTCTTTTGCAAAAGCCGGGTCATTCTTTTCTTCGCCCTTTTCGAAGCGGACGTTTTCCAGCAGCTCAACTTCACCGTTCTTCAGGGAAGCGGCGATGCTCTTTGCACTGTCACCCACAACGTCTTTTGCCAGTTTAACTTCCTTTCCAAGTGCTTTGGAAAGGTATGCGGCAACCGGCGCAAGGGAATACTTCATGTTGAATTCGCCCTTCGGACGGCCGAGGTGCGAGCAGAGAATCACTTTTGCGTTATGGTCAACGAGGTAGCGAATGGTTTTCATTGCTCCATCAATGCGCTTTGGGTCGGTGATCTTTCCGGCATCATCAAGCGGAACATTAAAGTCGCAGCGTACAAGGACTTTTTTCCCCGATACGTTAATGTCTTCCACGGTTTTTTTGTTCAGATAATTCATAAAGCCGCTCCTTTTTTATATGATTTTCATTTGTTTGCTTTATAACAATCTAAAAAAATTATACAACGCTTTCTGTGCTTTTTCAAGCATTTTGACGCCGAATTCGCCCCTAAAGGAAAAGTTTGTGAAAGTTTTACCATTTAGATTCCCGCAGCTGGCCTTCACACAGCAGATTAGTAAATTTCCACTGCCGCAAAACTTCATAGGCACCAATCGCAACGGAATTTGAAAGGTTTAAGCTTCGGGCATCCGGGTTGTTCAGCATGGGAATACGCAGGCAAGTTTCCGGGTTTTCACGAAGAAGACTTTCCGGCAGGCCCGCCGATTCTTTGCCAAAAACAAGGTAACAGCCGTCAGGGTAAGAAATCTCGGAATAAATGTTCCTTCCTTTTGTAGAAAAATAGTAAAAATTTCCGGTATTCCGCGCAAAAAAATCGGAAAGACTTTTGTATAGGGTTACATCCAGCAGATGCCAGTAGTCAAGGCCGGCGCGTTTCAGCTGGCGGTCGTCAATGTGAAAGCCCAGCGGCTCCACAAGATGCAGCCGGGCGCCGGTGAGGGCGCAGGTGCGGGCAATATTACCGGTATTCTGCGGGATTTCAGGTTCGACCAAAACAATATTCAGAACAGGCATCAGTATTCTCCTTTTTTGCAGAATTTATGAAGAACTTTCCACCAATATCTTTTCACGAAAGGGGCAGGATGATGAGTGTAGCAATTGGCTTGAAATTAATACACAGTATAAACTGTATTTGGAGGCTTTACAATATGCATCAGCAGACAATGGGTTTCATGAAAGGCCTTGGAGCCGGGATTCTTGCCGGAACAGCCCTAGCGGTTGTAGGCGGCAGCATGATGAAAAAAGACCGCAACTTCCGCCGCCGCGCAGACAAAACGATACACAATATCGGTGAACTGATTGACGACGTAGAGGGTATGTTCCACTGAAACCGGAAAAAAGGACGGGCTTTGTGCCCGTCCTTTTTATAATACATATTAGGAAAATATCAGTGCCGGCAGATTATTGAAGTGCCGTGAAAACTAAATCCGTTTCACAGGAATCCAGACGTAACTCTTATAGTCAGGTTTTGACATATCGCCGGGCTCATAAACTTCAAGTTCCGGCCCTTCTGCGTGCTCATATCCGCTTGACGGAAACCATTCGGAAAAAATTCGCTTCCAGGTGTCTTGTATCGCTTCTGGAATTGGACCAACCGACTCAAAGACAGCCCACGTCAGCTTTGGAATTTTAAGCGTATCCATCCCTTTCGGAATGTCACCGCCCTGATAAGTGACAGCGGAATAGTAATCAAAATGTTCTTTGGCAAAGTTTGCACAGATGCCCATAACCCCCATGCTGTCCGTACACATTTTTCCAAGCTTGTCATAAGTGCCGTCCGCCGAACACTGCTGGCAGAATTCTGGAATAATTTTAAAATTTTCCCCGTTCACACAGGTTACGGCAACTTTTTTGCCTACAACGGTAAATGCGTCTTTTTCTATAAACTTGTAATTCATGACTTTTTCCCCTTTCAATGTTACTTGAATGGAAAGTTTGCCAATGGATTTGAGCGGTGCCCCCGGCTCGCGCGCAGCCGACGGCGTGATTCCATGAAAATGCCGGAATGCTTTTGTGAATGATTCGGGTGTTTCATAGCCATACTTGAGTGCAATGTCAACAACTTTTGCATTGGAAAGCGAAAGCTCAGTTCCGGCAAGCGTCAGCCTGCGGTTACGGATATACTCGCCTACAGTAAATCCCGTGAGGATGTTGAACATCCGCATGAAATGAAAGGTTGAAGCTCCTGCCTGCCGTGCAATTCCATCGTAATCAACCGGTTCAAGCAAATGCGTTTCCATGTAGTCAATCGTGTTTGACATACCCTGAATCCAATCCATTTGGTTCACTTCCAATATCTAAATCATAACACCGGATGAATTTTATTTCCGGTCTTTCCCTGCTTTTATCCGTCAGGTTTTTAGGCACAGTATACTTCTTTCTGCTAAAATTAAGGTGAGAAAAAAGAAAAGGACGGGTTTTCTGCCATCCTTTTCTGTATACCATTATATAATACTGTCTGTTTTACGGCCTATTTTCCGTTTCCGCTGATAACGCTGTACATACCGAACATAGGCAGAACAATGGAAATAACAACAACGCCTACGATGACGGCAATGATAATTGTTATAATAGGCTCCATCAAAGAAGTCAGGCGCTTGGTATAAACGTCGGTCTGCTGCTCGTAAAGGTCGGCAAGCTTTGAAAAGGAATCCCCCAGCATGCCGGATTCCTCGCCTGCTTTCACCATGGATATAAACAGCGGGTCAAAGGTGGAAAAGCGGGAGAGGGAGACGTTAATTGGCAGGCCGACTTTGACATCCTCAATCACCTGGTCCAGTTGGGTCTGTATGAGCCGGTTGGTTACAATGTCGCGCGAAATCCGCAGGGCGTGTACGACATTAACGCCTGCGTCGATCAGCGAGGCCATTACGCGGCAGAAGCGTGCGGTGAGTGAAACACGCATCATTTCCCCGGCAAGCGGAAATTTCAGTTTGGCTGCATCAGACTGGCGGCGAAAATCCGGGGAACGCCGTGCAAACTTGTAGGCTACAATAAGGCCAACAATGATGCCTACAATAATGAACCAGTCGTGTATAATAAAGTTGGAAACAGCGATGACCCCTTTTGTCAATACCGGTAAGTCCGCACCGAACACCTGGAAAACCTCGGAAAAGCTCGGCAGGACAAAAATGTTCATGACAATAATCAGAACAATCACAAGGATGAAAAGCAGGCAGGGGTAAATGGTAGCGCCGCGCAGTTTCGAAGAAAGCTCCATTTCTTTCTCCAGTATGGAAGCGCAATGTTCAAAAGCCGTATCAAGACGGCCATTTTCTTCGCCGGAACGAATCATGCTGACAACCAGCTCCGGAAAAGCGCGGAATTTCGACATAGAAGCGGTAAACGTTTTGCCGCCCAGAAGGTCCTGCCGCATTTCCTGCAGAATTCTTTTAAACGTTTTATCTGTTTGGCTTCCAATCATGACATCCATAGCCATCGTCAGTGAAACACCGGCGTGCAGCATCAAAGCCATCTGGTTCAACATATTCAGCAAGAGCTTTTTTTTAATTTTGGCCTTATGTATATCGGAAGAACCAAGATCTTTTTCCCAAATGGATGCCGTACTGTTCGTTCCACCCATTGGGTGGAGGTTCAGTACAGTCATACCGCTCGTCATCAGCTGGTCAATCGCTTCACGCGAATCCCCGGCTGTGATAGTGCCGTGCAGCTTTTTGTGGTGTACATCTACCGCATTGTATTGGTAACGCAGTGGAATCAGATCCTTTCCGGCTTTTCAGCCGCTTTTTTCAGTTTACAAGGGAATAACGGCCGTTCGACAGGTAGCCGGTGGCCGCTTCTTTGCGAATCATGCCGCTTTTTATCAGTGCCAGAAGGCTGTTTTCAAGCGAAAGCATTCCCTGGGAAGCACCGGTCTGAATCATCTGGGTAATATTTGCTGTTTTTCCTTCGCGAATCAGGTTGCTGACAGCATTGTTGACAAACATCATCTCAAATGCGGCAACGCGGCCGCGGCCGTCTGCCGTTGGAAGCAGATGCTGTGAAATAACAGCCCGCAGCGCCATAGAAAGCTGTGTGCGTATCTGCTGCTGCTGGTCTGCCGGAAAAACGTCAATCATACGGTCGATTGTGTTGGCTGCGCCGCTTGTATGCAGGGTGGAAAACACAAGGTGGCCGGTTTCTGCCGCGGTAACGGCGATGGAAATGGACTCCAGGTCACGCATTTCGCCCACGAGAATAATATCCGGGTCTTCACGAAGTGCGGCTTTCAGTGCCCGTGCGTAAGAAACGCTGTCGGCGCCGACTTCACGCTGGTCTATTACACACCGCTTCGGGCTGTGCATATATTCAATCGGGTCTTCAATGGTGATAATGTGGTCGCAGCGTGTTTTGTTAATTTCATTAATGATGGCGGCAAGCGTTGTGGATTTACCGCTTCCGGTAGGGCCTACAACAAGGACCAAACCGTCTTTGTAGGTCAGAATGTTCCGTATGGAATCCGGAAGGCGCAGCTGCGAAAGCTCCGGCGTATGGGCGTTGATAATACGCAGCACCATGGTATAGCCGTGCGCCTGCCGGAAAGCGTTCAGACGGAAACGCCCGCAGCCGCGGATTTCCGCCGAAGCATCCACATCGCCGGTGCGCAGAAACTGTTCGAATTTTGTTGGGTTCAGGCATTTCTGTATCATGCCTTTCACGTCATCGGCAGTCAGAACCGGCAAATCATAAAACCGCATTTTACCGTTTACCCGGCAGGCAGGTTTGTTGTTTGTGGAAAGGTGAATATCGGAAGCGCCGAGCGATACGCTTTTAAAGACAATGTCTTTGAACTGCATCGAAAAACCGCCGTCCTTTGTTTTGAATGAATTTTAAAGCCCAGTTACATTTTGAGCGAATGGATATTGACCATTTCTTCTACCGAGGTTCGGCCGCAAATAACGATTTGCTTCAGGTTTTCGTCCATGGTAATCATACCTTCTTGAATTGCGGTTTCGCGAATGGTGTCGACGGTGGCATTGCTGTTTATCAGCCGTTTAATCGTGTTCGTAACGGGCATGACTTCGTGGATTGCCATGCGGCCCGTATAGCCTTTGTTGTTGCAGAATTGGCACCCGCCTTCATGGGCTCGGAAGAGGTGCAAACTGCCGCTTTCGGCCGGGTCTAGTCCAAGCATCTGCAGTTCATTGGGGCTTGGCGTATATTCTTCCTTGCAGTGGGGGCAAAGTGTGCGCACAAGGCGCTGGGCCACAACGCCCAGCAGGGCGGAGGAAACCATAAAAGGCTCGACGCCCATATCCACAAGGCGGATCACGGTGCTGGCAGCGTCGTAAGTGTGCAGGGTAGAAAGCACCAGATGCCCGGTAATCGCAACGCTGGTTGCAATTTCAGCCGTTTCACGGTCACGGATTTCACCGACCATAACGACATCCGGGTCTTGACGCAGAATGGAACGCAGCACCGAAGCAAAAGTCAGCCCCGCCTTTTCGTTTACTTCAACCTGCGTGATGTTTGGAATAATCATTTCAACTGGGTTTTCTACGGTGACAATGTTGATGTCTTCCCTCATGACCGATTTCAAAGCGGCGTAAAGAGTTGTGGATTTGCCGCTTCCGGTTGGGCCTGTCAAAAGGATGATGCCGTGGTTGTTTGCCAGCATAGCGTCAAATTTTTTTAGATTCTCGGGCAAAAAGCCGATTTTATTTTTATCCAGTGCAAGGCCGAGGGCTGTGGTGATACGGATGACGACTTTTTCACCGAAAACGCAGGGCAGTATAGAAATACGCATATCAATTTCTTTATCCCCGACCATATAGTTGATACGGCCGTCCTGCGGGACACGTTTTTCGGCGATGTTCATGCCGCCGATGAACTTAATGCGGGAAACAACCGCAGGCGCAAGGTCCGGCGGGGTTGACATATAGAGGAAGAGGTGGCCGTCCACGCGGAAACGGATGCGCAGTTCCTTTTCCTGCGGCTCTATGTGAATATCACTGGCTTTTTTTGCCACAGCCTGCTCAATCATTGTGTTGACGAAAAGGATGACAGGCTGTGACGCTCCTTCGTCGTTGTCCTCATGGGTCACAACAGGGACGACAGGCGGCTGAATGTCGGAAAGCTCTTTCGCAGCGTCTTTCGCTTTCTGCGCGCTGTAAAGTTCGCGGATTTTTGCTTCTATTTTTGCCCGCTCCGCAATCATGGGGTAGACGCGCAGTTTGGTGTAAGTGCCCACGTCGTTCATGGCGTTGTAGTCCAGGGGGTCTGCAATGGCTATGGTAAGCAGGCTGCCGGTTTTCTTGATGGGAATCAGCATATTGGCGCGCGCCATGCTTTCCGGAATGAGGGACGAAAGCTCCTGCGGCAGCTGCAGCGTGGCAATATCAACGTAAGGGACGCCAAGCTGACGCTCCAGCGTGTGAATAATCTGCAGTTCCGAGATATATTTTTGGTCAATGAGAATTTCGCCAAGCCGTTTTTTCGTTTTTTTCTGAATCTGGAGGGCTTCATTCAGCTTATCTTCGGTAAGGATGCCTTCCCGAATGAGCATTTGCCCAAGTTTTAAATTGGTTACTTTCATGCAGAACCTCCATTCATAAGCGACAGTTACTCAGTGCAGTCGGGAAATGTACCACTGAATGCCGGCGGCAATCTGGCTTTGAAACGCAAGTTCCAGCAGGCAGGCGGCGCAGAGGTACGGCCCCATAGGCATATACTGGTCGGGCTTTATTTTGTGCATCAGCATTAAAACGATAAAGTGAACCCCTGCAAGCAGAATGCCAATAAGGAACACAGCAAGTACGTTTGGAAATCCACACAGAAAGCCGATGACAGCGAAGATTTTTACATCGCCGAAGCCAATGCTTTCCCGGCGGTAAATCAGCTTGCCGATCAGGCCAATCAGAAGCCAGAGGCCGCCGCCTATTAGAGCGCCGAGGAGCGGTGAAAAAGCGGAGCTGTAAAAATCTGCGCGGCCGCAAAGTGTCAGTACATAAAGGATAGCCGCGGGAAACAAAGCAGCCGGCAGGCACTGGTCTGGGATGATGTGATATTTCAGGTCTGAAACAGCTGCGAACGTAAGCGGCAGCAAAGCAGCACAGAGAAGAAAAAACGCTGCATTCGGCGCATGGTACTGAAACCCCAGCAGAAGAAAGCCTGCACTGAAAACAAAGCCGAGCGCCACGCCGTGCGGTGCGGGGGAAAGGCGCTGCCCAAGCAGCTCAGGAGACGGAGTTTCTCCGTAGTCGCAGAGCCAGCGGGCGGGCACACGGTTAAAAACCGCGAGGGAAAGGAAGCCCGCGGCGAACCCCGCAGCCGGGTACAGCAGGAGCCATGGCGTCATGAGGTGACCTTCACTTTGGCAGGCGCGTTGCTGGCGGCAAAGTAGTAGGCATCCATTTTCAGCGTAACCGTGTAAATCCCTGTGAAGGTGTTGCTTTCGTTCTGCTTTGGGGCAGCGCTGATTCCCGTTATGTAATAGACGGCGCTGGTGCCTTTTTCAAGATAATGCAGCATCGTGACCAGCTGGTTTTCTTTGCAGTCGGCGGTGACGGTGAGGGATACGGTCTTCAGCAGGCGGCCGGAAGAAGTCTTTTTCGCTGTGCTGACCTCGTCTTCGGAAGTGACGGTTTTTGTAGTGATTCCCGAAGCGTGGAAGGCGCTGATGAGGTCGTCGTTTAGCTCTGCCGGCGGGACGCCCGTTTTTTTGCCGGAGGCTTTCACCTGGTCTTTCAGGCTGGAAATGTTTTTCTTTACATCGGCTTCTTTAAAAATCTGGTTACGGTAATAGGAGAGCTGTTCGGTGTTTTCCTCGTGCTTTTGGTTCATAGAATTGGTCTGTGTGGAAAGGTTCCCATAGAAAAGCCCGTAGTAAAAGGCAAGAATGACGGCAACAGCCAAGGCACAAATCAGCACGCCGGATATTTTAGCATTTTTCATTTTCCGCCTCCGTTTGCAGAACTGGTCATAAACGGCTTGTAGTTGCGGATATACAGCGCCGCAGAGCATTGCCACTTATTTGTTTTAGGGTCGATGGCGGCACTGAAAGGAATTAGAACGTCGAAGTAGTTGGCGGCGGCCACGGCCTTCCGCGCATCGTTGAACTGTTCGAAGCTGGTAGTTGTGAACGAAAGGACAATGGTGCCCTTGGTGCCGTCAACCTGGCAGTTCGTAATGGACGCAATCTGCGGGATTAATTCCGCGTGCAGTTTGGTGACGGCCTCTTCCATCTTGGACTTCTGGTACGGCAGCAGGTTTTCGTCGGCTTTCAGCGCTTTCAGCTGCGTCTGGAGGCTGTCCTGTTGGGCGAGAACCCCTTTGATTTCGGTAATTTCCGGCGCATTCAGGGCATTTTCGTCCGAATGCACCTGCTGTGCGGCGACAAGGTACATAATGGGCTGTATTGCCATAACCAGCGCGGCAACCACAATCATGCCGACGCACAGCACAACATTCAGCTGGTGGCTGCCAAAGCTTGTCTTGACGTTCAGCATGTAGTCGACTGGCGTGTGCGGAAGAAGCAGGCCTTCCAAGGTGAAAAAGTCAATCGGGTGGCACCCGGCTGCGCTGGCTGTCGGCTCAATGGCAACGCTTGTCTTGTAGCGCTGCGAAGTGATTTCTACGTTTTCAAACGGCACGCCGATGCCGAGGTTTTCAGCATATTTCAAAAAATCCGGGTGCGCGGCAACGGCGCCGCTCACGATAATTTTTTCCGGCTCCAAACGTTCGGAGGAAAGGACCACGCGCGTGTTGCGCACCGCTTCAGCGGCCGCAGACTCCAGCAGGATGCCGATTTGCGCGGCGGCATTGTCGGAAACAATGCCTTTCCCGGCGTTCAGCAGAAAACCGGGCTGTGCCATCTGGTGCAGGGCTTCTTCATAGGTGCAGCTTTCTTCCCGGCGCAGCATTTCCAAGATTTCAAGCCACACGGAGCTGAACTCTTTCTGGAAAATCGGGTAACCGTTGGTGAAGACCATAACGCTTACATGCTCGTACCCAACGTCAATAACGGCAACCGTGCGGTTTTTATACATATAGCTTTTTGCCGAAAGGCCAATGGCGTTCTGGCAGGTGCTCATCATACCGCTCAGCAGCGGGCAGATTTTTGTCACGCGGATTCCCACATGGTGGAACTCCTGCGAAATAGAGTCAATAATGGGCTGCGGCACAGCATAAAAGACGGCCTTCAGCTGGCCGCTTGCGGCTTCTTTGTAGCCGTACTCGCGTGTTGCAATAAAGTAACTGCTTGGGTCATCCTGCAGAAAAGTCTGGGCTTCCAGCTTTGCAAATTTTTGCAGGTCGGCGGTTTTTGCCGGCAGATGCTTAAACTCCTTGATAACGACGGTGTTGCTGTCCAGGCAGAAAATTACGTTGTTGCCGGTTAAGTTGGAGCTTCGTATGCAGTGTGCGGCAAAGACCGCAAGTTCGTGCATCTGCGCAAGGGCTTTGTCCTCACCGCGGAGGGTTTCCGGCAGAGGGAAAACGAGCGGTGTGTCAAAAATATTCTGCCTGCCGTTTTTGCGGGAAGGCGTCAGCAGCAGAAGATTTTCAGTCAGCTGTAAAAAGATGTTTTTCAAGTCCTCACCTCGCGAAAAATTTTGGTTCCATAATATTTACACTTCTGTGTTTTGCTTCTTTAGAAATTTCTGCTGAATACAGCAAAAGAGCAAAAGCCCGCCGAAGCGGGCTTTTGCGTGATTGCGCTACATAGGCTATGTAGAATTATCACTTTACTGTTATATCTAATTTATCGCCGTTTATCGTATAAGTTGTACCACCTGTTGTAAGCGCACCACCATTTGCAGGGCTAATAACAGTGCCGTTGGCATCTTTGCTATCTTTGTCGACAGCTGTTACTTTCCCATTATCTAGGTCAATGATGAATTTAGAATCTTGAACTTTTGGCTTTGTAATGACATTTGGGTCAACGCCATAGGTTTCCAGCAACTTCTTAAGATCACCACCGGTACCAAGTGCAGTTACACGGTCAGATTTATTTGTAGAATTTGCGGCTACTTCGGACTCTGCCGTCTTAATTGCATTTTCAACGGACTGCGCGTTGGTCATGTCGGTCGACTTGTTTGCATTGTTAATAACGTTTACTACGGTCGGAATGGCGATGGCGGCAATAATTGCCAGAACCGCGATGACAATGACCAGTTCAACGAGAGTAAAGCCTTTTTTACTGTTCTTTTTCTGCAGAACGGCTGATTTTGCAGAAAGGTTCGCTTTGATAGACATAAAGATTATCCCCTTCCAAAAATAAAGTTGTTTGTTAAGCTTCCATCGTCTGTACACCAAAATCTTTTACGCCGCCCGTTCTTACCGTTCGGCCCCAAGGAGATGTGCGGTGCGGAATATTCGTCTTAAATATTCTTCTGGAAAACTTACAACCATATATTGCCACATTAGAGAGGCATTGTCAATAGCATATTAACACAAATTAATGCG
>JAEZFF010000087.1 GCA_023417635.1 Bacillota bacterium
ATTTCAGAAAGTGCCGAGGTTTCCATTTCGCTCAAATGCATAAAGTCTACTTTGTCTTCTCCAAGCAGCGTTGTCAGTAAATCCTGTATAAAGGTCTGACCAACTACGAACATCATAATACCGTGAATATCTCCAGTTACTTCCACCAAGATTGCCACAACCGGTGTTTCCGGCCCGCCCATTGCCTTGTCTACTTCCGTAATGTCCATAATGCGCACAACCGGCGTCTTCATGTCAACTTTTCGGTTCAGAAGCTGTGCCAAGGAAGAAGCCGCATTGCCCGCGCCAATATTGCCGATTTCACGCAGTACATCAATATGCATATCACTTAGCTGACTTAAATCTTTAATTGCCATTTTACACCTCGTAATTCCGTCCCATCAGAAATCCTGCGCATCCGACGGAAGAACAGGACCGGAAACGACTTCTCTTTCTTTTATATAAAATTTTGTATTGCTGTAGTCGCTCGTAATGTTCACACAACAGCCACCTATGGTAATCCGCGTTCCAGTGAACAGTTGCCGTATGGCAATTACACAGAAATCACCCAAAGAGGCCTTAGGAGTATTCTGCAAATCTTCCAGGCTTTCTTCAAGCTTTTCCGCTTCGCTTTTTGCCGCCTGCTCACGCTGTAACAGCGCTTTGGCCAGCAGTACAATCTGTGGGGCTTTGTTGCCCCCCAGCATCGCTTTCCGAACCGTTTCCAGTTGATTCTGCAAAGCCGCAAGATTTTTCTTTGCCTCAACCAACCTGTTTTGGGTCTCGCTTATTTTGGCAGCAGCGGCATCGTCGCCCGCAAGCCTAGCGGCAAGCTCCGATGAATCGATGTTTAAATCGGTGCGAAGATAATTATCCGTCCCGATTGTTTTAGCGTAAATCTTCTTCCCCGCGCAGCACCGACCGCCCATAATAGATGACTTTGAGCCTCTCATTACAATCGAATCCACGGCGGTCACGCGGCTATTCATCAGCACATCTGCAAAAAGGCTTCCTCCACAGGAAATCACCGCATTCTGAATGTACCTTGACTGAATATTTCCGCCTGCTGCAATGGAACCGCCGCTCATGGCGTTTATACCGTCCGAAATAGTAATATTTCCACCGGCCTTCAGCTTCGCGCCCCCAACCATACCATGGACAGAAATATCACCGCCCGCTGTGACCGAAAAGCCGTCCAGCACATCGCCCTGCACCACAACCGTTCCGATAAAGTTGATGTTGCCGGAAGAATTGTCAACATTGCCATGCACCACAAACGTCTGATTGACGTTCAGGATGTTCTTGTGGTATTCAATACAGCCGTCACATCCAGCGGAAAGTTCCAGCCGATCTTCCGACACAATCGTATTATTTCCGCTCGGAAACGCCGGCAGCCTGTACTTTCGGTAAGGCACCGGTTTGCCGTAAACGTCCATTCCTTCCTTCCCTTCCGAAGGAATAATGCGGCAAAGCAGGTCCCCTTTTTTTACGTTCTGCACAAGCCCAAGGTCATGGTAATCAACTGTTCCATCATCCCGCTCTTCAGGAGCTCCGCTCCCATCCATTCGGAAAAAGTACTGCATTTCTGCCTTTTGTTCATCCTGAGGTTCCAGGCCTTTCGCACAGACAAGCGGTTCCCTGTAAGAATTCCCGTTGCAATAAGCGTGGATTTCATCGCTGCGAATGCCGAAAACAACACCTTTTTCTTTCATCGCCGCCAGTACAGACTCTTCCGTCAGGTGCCCCCCCTGCGGCATATACTGCACCGTAAGTGTTGCCAGGAGGCGGTTGCCGGTAACACTGACCTGAAACTCTGGTTTGTCTTCTTCGTCTTCCGGTATACTTTCCGGATGGTCATTGCTTTGAATCGGATCCATAAATTATTTTCCCCCCCTGTTGAAAAAGTAGTTTATAAATGAAATCAGCGCAGGCTGTTGATTGTTTGCATAACTTCATCTGTCATGGAGACCATTTTAGCGTCCAGCTCATACGTTCGGCTCTGAGTAATCACATTGGAAAGTTCCGTTGCAATGTCGGTCTGCGAAGATTCAAGGTATCCCTGCCGATAGTCCCCATCCGGGACAGGGGTGGCAAGGCCGGAACGGTCTGTAGCCATATAACCGTTGCCTCCAACTTTCTCTAGGCCATTCAGGTTTCGAAAGGTAAAAATACTGAGGTTCGGCCGTTCACTGTTCACCATTGGTCCTGGCCCCACTACCGTGTTTCCGGCTGAGTCTGCAAGGTAAAACTTTCCGTCACCATGCTTCGAAAGGATAAAATGACCGTCGCGCGTATAATGAATCTGTCCATTTGCCGTTCGCACTGCAAAAAAATCCCGTTGATTTGTCAGCGCAAAATCCAGCGGCTGTCCTGTATGATCCATCGAAGCACTTTCATAGAGGGTATCCGTTTTATTCATCTTGCTGCCGTGCCCCACTTTCAGGTCTGGCCTTATTTCCGATCCATGCAGCTGCGTATAGAGCAGGTCGGCAAATGATGTTTTATCCGATTTAAAGCCAGTTGTAGAAATGTTTGCAAGGTTATTCGCCGTTACATCCATACTTCTCTGTGCCCAAATCATGCCGGTTGCTGCTGTTGAAAATCCAGTCGTCACGTTTTCTTCACTCCCCTAGAAAAAAATCAGACTTTACCAATTTCAGTCGCTTTGTCAAGAACCTGGTCGTACATTTTCAATACCTGCGAACAAGACTGCAGACTACGCTGTGAAGCAATGCCACGGGTCAGCTCTTCTGCCATATCCGCATTAGAGCCTTCCACGGCTTTCCAGGTAACCTGCGGTGTTTGCACCGCTACAGCACCCGTTCCGCTGTAGAAACCTTCATCCACAACACGCAGTGACGCATTGTTTGGAAAACGGAAAACGCCGAGACTTCCCACCTGCGTACCATTCACAAAAATATCGCCCTGCTTGTCGCTTTCCACATTGTCGGTATCGGTTCGTATGGGCTGGCCGTTCCGGCCCAAAACACGACCGACGCCGTTCAGCACAAGGTAACCCTGCGGGTCCAGGTTGAAACTGCCATTTCGTGTGTAAACTACACCATTATTTGTCTGTATACCAAAGAAGCCATCACCATTGATAACAAAATCGAGAGGGTTTTCTGTTGGCTGCAAAGCTCCCTGAGAAAAGTCAGTCGTTACCTGATCCACTGTCGTCATCAAAGTTGCCTCCCCGATTGGAGTAGTCTTCGAATCTACTCGGGAAAGGAACAGTTTGCCGAAAGATTTCCCGGAAACATGCTGTGCCTTAAAACCGTTTGTCATGGTATTTGCCACGTTATTACTGATGGTATTCAGCGTGCGGTTCTGAGTCAGCATACCGGAAGTAAGCATATAAAAACCTCTGACCATCTTTTCAAATCCCCTTTGCTCAAAGCGGCTTTTTATTGTTTTAAATAAGCGCCTACGCTTGTACGAAGCTTTTTCAGCGCAGCCGAATGAATCTGTGAAACTCTGGAATCGCTAATTCCTAAGACCTGGGATATTTCTTTTATTTTCAACTGCTCTTTATAATACATCGAAATGACAAGTTTTTCTTTCTCGTCGAGCTTATCAATGTTTTCTGCAAGAATTTTTCTTAATTCCTTTTCAGCCATTGTCTGCTCGGGGCCTGTGACTTTGTCGTTCATGCGGAGAGAAAAATCTTCCACTCCTTTTTCGTAAACCATCTCCTCAAAAGAAAGCATATTCATAGAGCAGGTTTCCGCCAGCATTTTCTCGTACTCGTCAATCCCTACCTGCAGGTACTGGGCAAGCTCACGGTCTGTAGGCGAACGCCCATACTGCTGAGTGAGGACGGCTTCAGCCTCGTTAATTTCCCGCGCAACCTTTTTCAGCCGACGGGGGAAGCAGTCCTGCTTGCGGATATAATCAATCATCGCACCGCGAACGCGGATGGATGCATAGGTTTCAAATTTAACATTTTTAGAAGCGTCAAACTTTCCGATGGCATCCATCAGTGCAATAAGCCCTTCGCTTACAATATCTTCTGTGTAGCTGAAGTATTGGTACCGCCCCACAATTTTAAGGGCGATGCACCGCACAAGGTAACTGTAGCGCCCGATCAGTTCGTCCCGAATGGAAGTTTCCCCTTTTTCCGCATAGCGCTGCCAAAGCTCCTGTAAATCAGTCTGTTTCAGATTCTGATTATTCCATTTCATCTCCGGCCAGCGCTCCTTTCTCACATTCTTTTGGAATCACTCCATTAAGTGCTGCCGATTGACACATTGGCAATCGCCTGAATCTGCACATTATTTTCCAGTTCATTGAACGAAAGTACAACCGCCTTTGGGCAGAACTGCTGCATCAGTTTGCTGAAATACAGCCTTACAATGGGTGAAGTCAAGATAATTGGCGTTGCTACAATGTCTTTTACATTATTAATACATTCAGTAAGTTTTGTAATGATTTTCTGGGTCGTCTGTGGGTCGAGTGAAAGGTAGGTGCCATGCTCATTTTTGCTGATGGAGTTCACAATAGCCTTTTCTATCTGGCCGTCAAGCGTTATGACTTTAATCTGGCCGCCTTCCGACCACTGACGCGTAATGGTACGGCGCAGCGACTGGCGCACATATTCGGTCAGAAGCTCCGGGTCATGTATGGAAGGCGCATAGTTGGAAATGGTTTCGAGGATACTTTCGATGTCGCGGATTGGGATTCCTCCCCGCAGCAGGTTGCACAGAACCTTCTGCAGATTGGCCTCTGTAATGACATTCGGCACCACATCCGTAACGAGTGGTTCGTTGTACTTTTTGAGGTTGTCGAGTATCTGGTGAACGTCCTGACGCGAAAGAAGCTCGTGGGCATGCTGACGCACCGTTTCCGAAAGGTGGGTCACCACAACCGAAAGCGGGTCAATGACGGTATAGCCATAAATTTCAGCCAAATCCTTTTTGTCCGGCGTTATCCATTTGCTTGGGATACCATAGGCCGGCTCAATGGTGTCAATGCCATCTATCTCGCCCGTCAGGTTGCCCGGGTCAAGCGCAAGGTAGTAATCCATGAGAATTTCGCCGCGCGCTACTTCCTCGCCTTTGATTTTGATGACATACTGGTTCGGGTTTAAACTTCCGCCGTCGCGTAGGCGAACCGGTGGGACCACCATGCCCATATCCGTTGCAAACTGC
This sequence comes from Bacillota bacterium, assembly GCA_023417635.1. Lineage (GTDB taxonomy): Bacteria > Bacillota > Clostridia > Oscillospirales > Acutalibacteraceae > Thermocaproicibacter. Next base: position 5,127 of record JAEZFF010000087.1, read on the forward strand.
TTGCGGAACATCACGAGGCGGTCGATAAAACTGCTCCCGCTTCTTTCATCGACAAGCGGTATCAGGCTATACCCGAACTCCATTTCAATTGCATCAAGCGGCAGAAGTTTGTAAATATTGTCAATATTCTTATAAAATTCCGTTTCATTGACCGGTGCGGAAGCCGAAGGCCCGCCGGCAGCAGCCGCAGCGGCTTCCGGTTCCTGAAACTCCTTCTGCTTTTTCCGCATCATAACGCCAAAAGTTATCAGCAGCGTAGCAACAATCAGCAGCTGCACAATCGGCATGTTCGGGATAAGGCACATACCGGCCACTGCAAAACCTGCAATCATAATAACGGTTGGCTGTGCAAGGAACTGGCGTGTAACGTCCTTGCCAAGGGTAGAGTCCGAAGCGGCACGGGTAACAATCATGCCGGTTGCCGTAGAAATCAGAAGGGATGGGATTTGGGAAACGAGGCCGTCACCAACAGATGCAATGGTGTATATCTGCAGAACGTCATTAAAGGACTTTCCATCCTGCACCATGCCAATAATCATACCGGCAATCAGGTTAATAAACGTAATGACAATTGACATGACGGCGTCGCCTTTTACGAACTTGCTGGCACCATCCATAGAGCCGTAGAACTCAGCCTCGCGCTGAACATCGTCCCGGCGCTTGCGGGCCTGCATCTCATCGATAAGCCCGGAGTTCAAGTCGGCGTCAATCGCCATCTGCTTGCCTGGCATTGCGTCCAATTTAAATCGTGCCGCAACTTCCGACACACGCTCGGAGCCTTTTGTAATAACGAGGAAGTTCACAAGAACAATGATAAGGAAAACGATGAAGCCTACAACAACATTGCCTCCAAGGACGAACGTACCAAACGTCTTAATAACCTGCCCTGCAAACCCCTGGTTTGTAAGAATCTGCCGGGTGGAAGAAATATTAAGCGACAGCCTGAAAATCGTGGCTATCAGCAAAATTGACGGGAAAACGGAAAAATCCAGTGCCGTCTTAATGTACATCGTCATCAGCAGAATGATAAGTGAAAACGTGATGTTCAGAATGAACATCATATCCAGCAGCGGTGTAGGCAGCGGGATAATAATCAGAGCGATAATCAGGACAACAAAAATGGCAACTGCATTGTTCAGGAACTTCTTCAATTACCGCTTCAACTCCTTTTTCTTCAGCTGGAACACCCAAGCCATAATTCCGGCAAGGACTGTGTAGAACTCAGGCGGTATCTGCTGGTTTACTTCAACGGCAGCATACAGCGCATGCGCAAGGGGCACGTCCTCTTTCATGGGGATTTGATACTGTTCGGCAATTTCTATTATCTTAAAGGCAATGCGGTCTTTGCCTTTTGCAACAACGACCGGTGCTTCATCATTTTCTGGGTCATAGCGAAGAGCAATCGCGTAATGCGTAGGATTTCGCACAATGACGTCGGCTGTAGGCACCTGCTGCATCATACGCTGCTGAGACATGCTGCGCTGTACCTGGCGAATTCTTCCCTTTGTTTCCGGGTTGCCTTCCAGCTCTTTATACTCTTCTTTTACCTCCTGCTTTGTCATCTTGATGTTGCGCTCATATTCCCACCACTCGTAAAAATAGTCCAACGCAGAAAGGGCAATAAACACAACCGACATCTGTATCACAAGGTCCATAATATCCTGTAAAATAAATATGGTAGACTGCATGACATCATTTTCCATCATGGAAGTGCATTGGGTAGCAATGTCGACGATCTTGAGGTAAATCAGGTAGCCGATGATAACGATTTTTATGGTTGCTTTCAGCACTTCTACCAGAGAACGAACTGAAAACAGACGCTTAATCCCCTGCAAAGGGCTCATATTGGAAAACTTGAACTTTATTTTTTCGCCCGAAAACTTAAATTTAGTCTGGATTCCGGCTGCCAGAACAGCCACCACAAGCGCCGTTACCATGGCGGGTGCGGAAAGCAGCACAATGTTAATCCAAGATTCTCTTCGAATGCCGTTCATCAATTCAGCAGTAAGGGATGTGGTGTTGCCGGCCAAATGAAAATACCGCTGAAGAAGGTTGCTAATGGCACGGTACAAGGTAGGCATTGCCATACGCAAAACGACAAAAATCGCTAAAATAGAAAATGCGCTGACAACATCTTGGCTCTGAAACAGGTTGCCTTTTTTTCGTTGGTCTTCACGCTTTTTCGGCGTAGCTTTTTCTGTTTTTTCTTCCGCCGAAGCAGCCATTTGGTTCCCCCCTGTTTACACATTTGAAACAGCTAGGTAAGCATAGAAAAAACGCCACTGATGCTTTGGAACGTAACGCCAATCAACCTTTCCAGAAAAGCAGAGAACGGCGGAACCAACACAACAATCGCGACGAAGCCAATAATGATTTTCAACTGGACCTCAATCGTAAAAATATCAATTTGCGGTATGGCCTTCATCATAATGCCTATACCGATCTGGCTGATCATTTCAACAGCAATCACCGGAAGGCACAGCTTGACCGAGTAGAGAAGCATCAGCCCAAAAACGGAAACCAGCTTTTTGAAAACATCGGCTGGAATCATCTCCGCACCATACGGCACGGCCGTGCTGAGCTTGACGAAAATCTGCATTAACGTCAAATGCGAATTGGTAAGAAAAAAAATGAGCATAAACATGGCGTTGAGAATCGATGCGGAAAGCGGCATGGAAATGTTGCTTTGCGGGTCATAAATCTTCGACATGGAAATGCCAATCTGCATATCCATTTGCTCGCCTGCCATGATAATCACAGACTGTGCCATCTGCAAAATGGAACCAATGGCGAAGCCAACCAAAAAGTCTTTCACGGCACAGATGAAAAACACGCCGACGGAAGTGACCTCAACTGCTTTCTGCGGTACAAATGAATAAGTAAACAAGGAAAGCATAAAAGCAAACGTAACCCGAAAAATTGCAGGAACATTTTTTCTGCCAAAAATCGGGTTGAACAGAATGCAGCCCGACATCCGCATGAAAATCAGCATCAGCAGGGTAAAATTATAATTTAGTTCCACTCAGCCACCACGCCTTCAGGTCAGCTTGACGATCTCGTCGAAAATATAATAGGTAAATTCTTTCATATTCTGCAGCATCCATGTGCCCATGACAACCAAAATCACCGCAATCGCCACCAGTTTCGGAACAAACACCACCGTCTGTTCATGAATCTGCGTAGCAGCCTGCAGAATTGCTATGATAAGCCCAACGACCATACTGATAAGCAGTACAGGGGCTGAAACTTTCAGCATAACCATCATTGCCGCCTGGATAATCTGCATGATTTGTGCTATGGACATACGCTATTTCCTTTCCGGCCGGCGCGCCGCTACAAATTGAACGAAATTGTCAGGGTCTTGAACAGGAGATCCCAGCCGTCTACCAGAACAAACAGAAGAATTTTGAACGGAAGCGATACCATGCTTGGCGGCAGCATAACCATGCCCATCGACATCAGTGTGCTGGAAACAATCATATCGATAATCAGGAAAGGAATATAAATTAGGAATCCGATGATAAACGCGCGCTTCAGCTCGCTTGACATAAAGGCCGGAATCACCACTGTAATAGAAAGTTCCTGATTCTTCGTGGTGCTTTTTACCTTGGCCAGGCTGCGGAAAAGGTTCAGGTCGTCCTTCTTCGTATTTTTCAGCATAAACTCTTTCAGCGGCACACTGGCTTTTTTTAGGAACTGCTCCTGTGTAATTTTCTGTTCCTTATACGGCAGGTAGGCCTGTGTATTAATTTTGGCAACCACAGGCGACATAATAAACAGAGAAAGAAACAGAGAAATACTAATAATTACCTGGTTTGGCGGCGTGTTCTGCAGGCCCAGGGCATTGCGTAAAAACGAAAGGACTATCACAATGCGGGTAAAGCAGCTTGTCATAATCAGGATGCTTGGAAGAAGAGCCAGCACGGTCATCATTTCTATGATTTCAAGTGTGTTGACACCCTTGCCGTTTACATCTACATTGACTGTTGCTGCGGAAGCCTTCATAGGGACCAGAAAAAGAACAACAAGGAAGACCGCCGTGGAAAGCATTATTTTTCGAGCTATTTTGCGCTTTTTCGCGCTTTTCGCCTTATGGCCTTCTGTTGTTTTTGTTTCTGTCATTTCCCGTCATACCCCATTTTCCCCGAAGTGCAGAACTCATTAAGTCTTTAAAGTTCTGCTGTACCGCCGCGGGCGGTTTCTTCACATAGTTCTCGTCCAGTTTCATTAAAATCTCTACCCGCTCGTTTGAAAAAGAAAGCAGGTAACAGGCACCGCAGATTTCCGCGATTACAAGGCCTTTGTCGGGCGCAAGGCTCACCCGTTCCAGGATGCGGATGTTTGAGGTATTCCCCGTATTCCCAACTCTTTTTGAAACGAATTTGCTGAGCTTCCAGCAAAGCCAAAGGACACCCGCAACCACAAGGATATAGAGTGCAAGTTCAAGACCAGGGTTGTCGATGGAAAGGCGGTAATTCTGCATTTTCATTTTACTGGCCAAGAATATTGGTTACCGTTTTCATAATGCGGTCTGCTTTGAAAGGTTTTACGATAAAGTCTTTGGCACCCTGCTTCAGTGCATCTACCACCATAGCCTCCTGCCCCATGGCAGAGCACATAATGACACAGGCATTCGGGTCTGCTGCACGAATCTGTTTCAAAGCTTCCAGCCCATCCATCACAGGCATAGTAATATCCATAATAACAAGGTCCGGTTTCTCCTTGGCGTATGTATCTACCGCAACTTGGCCGTTATTGGCTTCAATAATATTGGAAAAGCCATTTTTGGAAAGTGTGTCTTTTATCATCATTCGCATAAAGGCCGCGTCATCCACAAGCATTATTTTTTTATCCATTGTCGTTCCTCCTAAATTATGAATCGATGTGTGCCAATCTCATTACTGTCTGGATTTGATTCAGATGAGTTTCATGAGCTCGCTGTTCATGACCTCAGTGATTCGGACGCCATAATTATCATCAACAACAACAACTGTCCCTTTCGCGATTGCTTTGCCATTTACATAAACATCGACTTGAGATCCAGCTTGTCGATTCAATTCTACAATTGTTCCGGGTGAAAAATCAAGAATTTCCTTGATTTTTTTCGTTGTTCTGCCAATTTCAACAGTAATCTGAAGTGGAACCGTCAGAATCATGTTCAGATTATTTGTTTCGCCCTTTGAAAGGTTGGCCTTAGAAGCGTCAAAACTTGGGTAAACTGCACTTGAAACCGTATAGTTCGGTGCAGGTTCACTGGACTGAAAGGGCTGAGCCTGAGCCATCGTCGGCACCACTGCAGGTGCGGGCTGCATTGGTGCTGCAGCGGGAGCCGAAGCCTGTACAGCCGCTGCAGGCGCGGCTGTTGTCGAAACGGAAGCTGCCGCCGGTGCCGCAGCGGGAGCCGGTGCCGCTGCAGGTGCTGCTGCTTGAACTTCCGGCTGTTCCCCACCATCATCCGCGGAAAGGCCAAAGTTATCAACAAGTTCTTTTGCAAGGTCTGTCTTCATAACATTGATAAACTTGCTGTTCACCAAGTCGTCAATCTGCAGGTCAAAGGTTACGGTAACAATGCTTTCGCTTCCAGTTAAGTATCTTTCCTTGA
>JAEZFF010000111.1 GCA_023417635.1 Bacillota bacterium
CTGTTCGCATGGAAGGCGAGAATTTTTTTGCTTGTGCGGTCGTACACGCCTTTAAACTCCTTGCCGGAGCCGATTGGCCAGTTCATCGGGCAGGTGTGTATGCCCAGAACGTTTTCAATTTCTTCCATCAGGTCGAACGGGTCGCGCGCGTCGCGGTCCATTTTATTAATGAACGTAAAAATAGGAATGTGCCGCAGCGTGCAGACTTTAAACAGTTTGCGCGTTTGGCGCTCAACGCCTTTGGAAGCGTCCAGCACCATTACGGCAGAGTCCGCCGCCATTAGAGTGCGGTAAGTGTCCTCTGAGAAATCCTGGTGGCCAGGGGTGTCGAGAATATTAATGCAGTAGCCGCCGTAGTTAAACTGCATGACCGACGAGGTGACAGAGATTCCTCTTTTTTTCTCGATTTCCATCCAGTCCGAAACGGCATGGCGCTGTGCTTTTTTGCCTTTTACCGAGCCAGCAAGGGCAATCGCCCCGCCGTAAAGCAGCAGCTTTTCTGTCAGAGTGGTTTTGCCGGCGTCTGGGTGTGAAATAATTGCAAATGTTCTTCTTTTTTCAATTTCTGTGCGTAAGTCGGCCATAGTTCCTCCCGCTTGTTCTATATTAATATCGGTTTCCGAAAAAGACCATAATAAGATTATTGTAGAACTTTTCAGCGGGATATTCAACATTTTCTTTTCCCGCGGTGGAAAATGAACAAAAAATCCGGCAGAAAGATTTTTCTTCCTGCCGGGGAAAGAATTCATTTAAATTGCTCAGCCGTTCAGAATCTGAATCTGCAGGCCGCTCATCACGTCAAGTGCCTTCTGATTCATAGAGCTGTCGCCGCTTGCCGTGCAGGAAGCGTCCACAACAATTTTTGCTTCCGGCAGGGCGGCTTTTGCCAGAACCGCGTTTGAGATAACGCAGATATTGGAAACAACGCCGCACAGCTCAACGAGGCCATAGCCGCTCTTTTTCAGGTATTCGGCGAGGGTCAGGGAACCGAAAGTGTTCTTTTCAAAGCACAGGTCGGTTTCGGTGCGCAGGGCATTGATTTTTCCGTAAAGCTCCCAGCCGGGTGTGCCGCGCAGACAGTGGGGAACGGGGAGGTTCTGCCCTTCCTGAGTTTCCATATAATCTTTTTCATGCGTGTCGTAAGTAAAGGCGACTTCGCCGCCCTGCCCGCGGTACTGGTCAATTTTCTCCGCGATGCGGTCTTCCAGGGCTACTGCGCCCGGGAAACCGAGGCTTCCGCTTACAAAGTCATTTTGGTAGTCGACAACAATAAGAATTTTTTTCATAGGGAGTTCCCCTTTCCTGCGGCGGTTTCCAGTTATGTGTGGCGGGTTGGCGCCTGCTTTGCTTTCATAAAATCGACAAACTGCTCCACGGTAAGGAATGTCTGCTGAAAGCCAAGGCTGTTGCAGAGCTGCGTCACGTGCGGCGGCTCAAGGTATGCCTGCTTCAACTCTTCGCGGTGCGAAAAAACATCAGATGTTTTGCCATCCAGCAGAATTCCGCCTTTTGCAAAAACAATGGTACGCTCAAAGCAGTCTGCCACAAAGTCCATGTCATGGATGATGGTGAGCACAAGTTTGCCCTCGGAGTTCAGCTTTCGGATGATGGATTTAATGGTTTCGCGGCCGTGGTAATCCTGTGCAATAGTCGGTTCGTCGAAAATAACAACGTCGGTGTCCATGGCAAGAATGGAGGCAATGGCAACCATTTTACGGTCGGAAAGGCCCATGTCGTACGGGTTACTTTCCTCGCTGCCTGCAAGGCCGACGATTTCCAGTGCCTTTTTGGCCTGCACCATGGCTTTTTTGTCGTCCATACCAATATTATGGGGGCCGAAAAGCAGTTCGTCAATTACGCGGCCCTTAAAAATCTGGTCGTTCGGGTTCTGGAACACAAGGCCGACTTTTCCGGCAATTTGGGCAACCGTTTTGCCGGCGATGTCTTCGCCATCCAGTTCAATTTTTCCCTTTGTGGGGCGCAGCAGGCCTTTCAGCAGTTTTACAAACGTGGTTTTGCCTGCGCCGTTTTGCCCTACGATAGCGGTTGTGCAGCCGCCGAGTTCCAGGTTGAGGCCCTTCAGAATCGGCTCATTTTCCGTATAGCTGAAGTGCAGATCGGTAATTTTAAACTTGCTCATGGTTTCCTCCTTCCCGGAACTTGTCAAGTGCGCCTTCCGCTTCCTCAAGTGTTACCGGGTAGCAGCCGGTCTTTGGGTTACAAATGCCGAGGCTGCGGCAAATGCGGGTAAATTCCGGCGCATTCACGCCGTAGCTGCTGAGGTCGTCGCGTGAAAAGATTTTCTGCGGTGTGTCAAAGTCGATCATTTTCCCTTTGCTCAGCAGCATCACGCGGTCGCTGTACGCCGCTATTTTTTCCATCTTGTGTTCTACCATAATGATAGAAATCCCCTCGTGGCTCAGACTCTGAACGGCACGGAAGACTTCTTCACTGCCCTGTGGGTCAAGCTGAGAAGTCGGCTCGTCCAGAATAATCACTTCCGGCTTCATGGCAATAATGCCGGCAATGGCCATGCGCTGCATCTGCCCGCCGGAAAGGCCAAACGGGTTGTGGCTGCGGTAAGGGTAAATATCCAGCAGCTTCAGCGCTGCGTCAATGCGCTGAATCATTTCTTCGCGCGGAACACCCAGGTTCTCAAGGCCAAAGGCAATTTCTTCGTACACGGTCAGTTTTGAGCCTGTAACCTGGTTAAACGGGTTCTGGAACACGATGCCGACTTTGCGGCAGATGTCGTTTACGTTGTTCTCACTGATGGCAGTGCCATCAATCAGCACTTTACCGCCGTAGGCACCTTTGTAAAAGTTTGGAATAATTCCTACCAGTGCCTGGCACAGCGAACTTTTTCCGGCGCCGTTTTCTCCAATGATACCTATAAATTCGCCGGGCTTGATATGGAACGAAATATCGTTGAGCGCCAGTTCTTTTGTCAGCGGATAGCGGTACTTCAAATGTTCTACGGTTATTTCAGCCACATCCATACCCTCCCTGCAATCGACAGTACCAGTACCGCAATCAGTATGATTTTAAAGTTGCGGTCTGCAGCCGTTTTTTTAATATCGGAAAGAAATGATTTTTTCTGCTTAGAGTTAAACCCGCGCACCTCCAGGGCGATTGCCCTTTCACGCGTGGAAATAAGGGAGTTCATAACAACCGGCGAAATCAGAGGGAAAAATGCTTTCATACGCGTTGTAAGTTTTCCTTCTGTTTCCATTCCGCGCGAACGCTGCGCGTCGGTTATGGTTTCCATTGTTTCCGTCATCTGCGGAATAATCTGGAAAACCGAACTTAAAACGTACCCAATTTTCGGGGAAAGCCCCATCCTCACAAATGCTTCTACCATGTCGGAAGGCTTTGTTGTAAGCACCAGTATCGAGAAGCTTAGCAGAATGTTAAAAACGTTCAGCACAATTCCCCATGCGAACAGCAGGCCTTCTTTGTAAAAGACGGCCGAACCGATGTGAAACACTGGGGTAACGTTGCCGGGGCGGAAAATGCCCTGTATAATGACCACCGTTATTAATATAAGGCCGGAAAAGGCTAGTATGGGGAAGGTTTTACGCACAACTTTTCCGATGCAGAGAGAAACAATGCTGGCAAGGACGAATGCGACGGCCAGAGTTTGGCTCTGCAGAATCAGCGGAGAAACGATGGCCACCAGAATATAGAGGATTTTGCTCAGTGGGTCCAGATTATGAATGGGCGTTTTCCTCTCCTGGTACAGGCTGATGCTTTTCAAGGGAGTTTACCTTCTTTCTTCTGGTGCTGAAATTGAAATTTGCACAAAGTGTCACAAGTCTTCACATTTTTTCACACATAAAACTAAAAAAGTATGGGGGCAGCGCACCCGCCCCCATGGAAAGGCAAAATTAGTCGAGGTGCTCGATTTCCTGGTCGTTGCGGTACAGAAGGGTCAGCTTTTTCGGCAGAGCCTTGAAGATACCAAAAGCAATCAGTGTCACGGCAATTTTGTCTGGAATATCGACGATGAACTCGTCCAGTGCGGAAGAGATCCAAACTGGGAAGTGGTGTGCAATGCAGACGGTGTAAAGTGCATCGCCCCAGAGGTTGCCTGTTTGGCCGCCGTACAGCGCCAAGTTGATTGGCGTGGAAACGGCTGTGGAAACCACAGCGATGATAAGGCCCGTAAGCAGTGTTTTCAGGAAAGTGTCCATCTTGCCTTTATAGGCGAGAATACCGGCAACAATACCGATGACCGTACTGGAAATAGCGTAAATAAAGGAAACCGGGTCCAGTGTAAAGCCGTAGATAATGTTGTTGATAGCGCCGCAGAGAGCACCGACGATTGGGCCTGCAAGGGTTGCGCCGAGAATGGTTCCGATGGAATCCAACCACAAAGGAAGTTTCAGCGCGCCGGCAAAAAGCTTACCAATGTAGTTGATACCGACTGCCGCAGGAATTAGAACAAGGGACGCGGTGTTCAGCTTGAAAGACCACATACTTTTTTTCATGTTCTACCACTCTTTCCTATTGTTGAATATTATTTTCAGCAATTGCTGCCGGGAAGTGGTTAGGCACGCTTTGCCAGCTTTACAATCGCCTCAAGTGCGGTAAGGATTTCATGCTTTTCGCCAAGAAAAGTGGCACTTTCGCCATCTACATAGCTGTTGATGCCATCTTCCAGGCCGCCGTCGCTTTCTACGACGGTGTTCAGAATCGACGCGGTTTTCACGCCGCGCAGGCCGCCAATGACAAACAAAGCCGCTGTTTCCATGTCGGCGCCAAGGATGCCCTGGGAAGCCCAGTAACTGTCGATCTGTTCCTCACGGTCGGTGTAGAAACTGTCGTGGCTGCGGCCAAGGCCCACGTGGTAGCTGAATTTCTGCTCGTGTGCAGCTTCTGCCGTGCAGGCGAGGAATACCGGGTCTGGAACTGCCGGGTAAATTGGCTCAATGTATGTTTTGGAAGCGCCTTCATCGCGCACAGCGCCATTAATAAGAATCAGGTCGCCTAAGCGGATATTGCTTTGCAGGGCACCGCAGCTTCCAATTCGAATCATGGCTTTTACGCCGATGTTGTGAAGCTCTTCCACGGCTATGCCGACGGAAGCACCGCCCATGCCAGTGGAGATTGCCATAACAGGAACACCTTTGTAGGTTCCCCGTACACTTTTGTACTCGCGGTTAAAGGTGATGTCGACCGGGTCTTGCAGGAAAGTCTTAATACGGTCAACCCGTGCTGGGTCGCCCGGCATGATTGCGTAAGGTGCTGCATCTTTTTTACTACAGCGAATATGTGGCTGCAGGTTCGTTTCTTCCATTATTCTGAGTGCTCCTTTTCTGACCGGCGGGATTTACACGCTTCCGCCTCTTTCCGCAGAAGCTGCTGATCCTTAATCATGATGAAGCCTTTTTGGCAGTCCAGGATTCCCTTTTCATGCAGTTCGCGGATGACCCGGTTCACGCTGCGGCTTGTTACGGCAAGGTAGCTGCTTAAAGCCTCTTTATTAATGCGGAGCCGAAAGGTCTTGTCCATATAATCGCGCTGCCCGATGCAGCTGATTAGAAAACTGCACAGCCGGTACTTCAGGCTGTAAAATGTGTCCGATGCTGCTTTCACTGAAAGAGTGTAAAACTTGGAACAGATGTTCCGCAGCAGAACGCTTGAAATATTGTGGTCATATTCCATCCACCGGAGAAAATCCGGTCTGGAAATACGCAGCACACAAACGTCCGTCAGCGCAACGGCGCTGCAGCAGTAAGCCAGCCGCTCAAAAATTTCCAGCTCGCCAAGGTAGTTGCCCGTTTTGTAGATTGCGTGGGAATACTGGCGCCCGTCTTCCGACGTAGTCATTACATCAATCAGGCCGCTTTGGATGAGGTAGAAATTTTCACACAGGTCGCCCTGCCGGATGATCTTTTGCTTCTGCCTGAAATTTATCACCTTCCAGCATTTCAGTATGCCGTAAGGGCAGCCTTTCAGGTATTCGTAAAGATCTGCGTTGCTGTCAATCAGTGAAATCAGCTGGGTAATGTTATCCATGGCTTCCCCTTTATCTTACTCTATTTGCTCAAAAACAATAAGGACACAGGACCGAAAAAATAGACTTTATTCTGTTAATTCCAGCAAAAAAAATCACAAAAATGGGAACCGTGTCCTCAGAACCGGGACAAATAGAATAATTAATGCATTGGTTTAAAAAATTAACTGTGTAAGTTGCCAAAGGGCCGAACTTGGTGCTTTTTCGGCATGTTTGAAACCTTTCCACCAGTTTAATGCAGATATTGAGTATTTGCAAGGGGGGACGGCAACAGAAATTTATGCAGATGCAGAAAAATCCATCTTTCATAATTTAGCCCGCCTTCGCATACTATCGAATAACGAATTGCGGGAGGGTGCGCTTATGAAAGGCATCGTGGAAGAGCGGGCTGTAAAGCTGGGCGAGTATATTATAGAAAACAAGGCGACTGTGCGTGCAGCGGCCGGAAAATTCGGCGTCAGCAAAAGCACCGTACATAAAGATGTTGCGCAGCGGCTGAAGTATATTGACCCACAACTTTACCGGAAAGTGAAAGTCATTTTGGAGTATAACAAGGAGCAGAGGCATATTCGCGGTGGTATTGCGACGAAACTGAAGTATCAGCGGGACGCGGAAAGACGGGCCGCCGCAGGAAAAAATGAATCTGCTTGATTTTTTGTGGAATCCTGTATAAAATAAGGGCAGAAATTGTTTCTTATTATAAAACAGGAGGCGGAATTTTATGCTGAGCGAAGAACTGAAAAAAATCATTCTGGCAGGAATTGGCGCGGCGGCCATTACTACGGAAAAATCAAAAGAAGTCATCGGTGAGCTCGTGAAAAAGGGAGAGCTGACCGTTGAGCAGGGAAAAGTCATGAACGAAGAGCTGAAGCATAAGGTCAGCGAAAAGGTGAAAGAGCATGTTACCGTCAGCACGGTTCATGTTACAGCACCATGCGACGTAGAAAGCGTAAAGTCTGCCGTTGCAAAAATGACACCCGAAGAGCTGCAGGCCGTCAAAGCTAAAATAGCGGAAACCGAAGCGGCAGCCGAAGAAAAGAAACCGGCGGCATCCACAGGGGAGAAACCGGAAAATGCCGGAGTATGAGCCAGCCAGCAGCGTACGCCTGCGCGAAATCATTGCGGTTTTAAAGAAGCACCGCGCTGCCAAAGGAATGACACCGGAAAAGCTGCGGCTGATTCTGGAAGACCTGGGACCTACTTTTGTAAAGCTGGGGCAGATTATGTCCATGCGGACGGATATGCTTCCCCTTCCTTACTGTGAAGAACTCAGCCGTTTGCGCACCAACGTAAGGCCCATGAGTTATGAAGAGGCTTCCGGGGAAGTGGAGCGTGCGCTTGGCAAACCACTGAATGTCCTTTTTACGCGGTTTGACCGCGAGCCAATTGGCTCTGCTTCAATAGCACAAGTTCATTATGCGGAACTGAAGACCGGTGAAAAAGTAGTTGTAAAAGTGCGCCGGCCTGGAATCCGCAGCATTATGGAACGCGATGTGGCTTTGCTGCACCGTGTTTCTGGTTTACTGAAAATTATCGGCAGAACGGGAAACGCCGTCGATTTTAACCAGGTGATTGACGAGATTTGGGCGGCAGCCCTTCAGGAAATGAACTTTTTGAAGGAAGCGGACCAGGCGGAAGAATTCCGCCGCTGCAACAGCGGCACGGTTTATGTAACAAGCCCCCGTATCCTGCGCGAATACAGTGCGGAATCCGTTCTGGTTATGGAGTATATAGATGGTATACCAATTGACAACGCGGAAGCTTTGAAAGCGCAGGGCTACGACTTAAGTGAAATCGGCACTAAACTGGCTGATAACTATGTGAAGCAGATTGTGGACGACGGCTACTTTCATGCCGACCCGCACCCCGGAAACCTGCGGGTGCGCGGCGGTCAGATCGTCTGGCTCGACATGGGCCTTATGGGGCGGCTTTCACAGCGTGACCGTTGTCTGTTCCGCAATGCCATCAGTGCGGCGGTGCGCGGCGATGTAAACGAATTATGCAGTCTGCTCCTGATCTTCTGTGCCCCTTCGGAACCGGTGGACCGCCCAAGCCTTTTTACAGACATCGACAGCCTGTTAAATCGGTATGAAACGCTTGACGTGGGCAGTATCAATCTTATGGAAATCCGAAACGACGTGGTGGCCGTAGCGGATCGCAATGGGCTCTCTCTTCCGAAGGGCGTTTCCGTTTTGGGGCGCGGGCTTGTTACAATAGAAGGTGTTCTGGGTTCACTCAGCCCGGAAATCAATGTTATGCAGGTCATGGTGAACCATCTTTCCAGCCATTTTGCCGATTATTTCGATCCGCAGGATGAAATAAAAAAAGCCGTGGCTTCACTCATTCAGTCTGGGAAACGGGCGCCGAAAATTCCGGCGCAGGTTTCGGAGTTACTAAAAATGGGGATTCGCGGGCAGACGAAGACCAATGTTGAATTGACCGGTTCGGAAAAAACCCTGCGCGCGCTGGGCCGCATGGTTGACCGCATTGTATGGGGCTGTGCCGAAGGTGGCCTGCTGATTGCTTCCGCAATTCTGAGCCTTTCCGGTTTGCCAAAATGCTTCCTTGGGATTCCAGCCATGGCTGCGGCCGGTTTTTCCCTTGCGGCAGTGCTTGGCATCTGGTTCCTGTGGGGGATGTTTCACAGGCGCAGGTGAACGATTCATTATTTTTTGACTTCGTTCGCCATGCTGCTGAAAATATCAATGCCGCGTGCTTCCACAGGAGTCGAGAAGACAATCTGCGTTTCCGTGGGGCCAAACTTCTGCAGCCGACCGATAAATTCATCCAACTCAACCGTACTTTGGTAGACGACTTTAATCAGCATGGAGTAGTTTCCGGTGACACAGTCACACTCTACTACGTTGGGGCAGGAGCGGATAAACGGGTAAAATTCCGGCTTTTGGCTTGGTGACATCTGAAGGTTGATGAAAGCCTTAATGTGGTAGCCAAGTTTGTCTGGGTTTACGGAAGCGTGGTAGCCGTTGATAAGCCCTTGCTTTTCCAGCTTTTCTATACGGGAAGAAATGGCCGGAGAAGAAAGGAACACTTTGCCCGTCAGCGTTTTGATGGGGACACGGGCATTTTTCTGGAGTTCCGAAATTAAAGTTGCATCAATTTTATCCATACAATCACCTCAAAAGGGTTTCGCTTTGCAATTATAAGCTGAAGCGAACAGAAAAAAGGGGCACAGCGGTTGAAAAACCACTGTGCCCCTTTGCACTTCTATTTTTAATATATACTAATTATAGCGTGGGATTCTCCTTTTTAAGTTTGTACAGGAATAATGCTAAACTTTCTGAAACGGAAGGCTTCCCTTACAGCAATAGGCATAAAAAATCAGTTCTCAAAAACATTCCACATAAAGATTAACTTTTTAAAGTTTATAACCCGGTTTCCTTCATTAAACAGGAATAACAACATAATATATTAAAGAGAAAGGAAATCCGGGGAAAGCCTTTACGCCAATTCCAAAAGGTGTTACCATACGCGGTAAGAAAGCAAAGAGCCGCCGATGGGGCGGAGCTTGCGCGCCATGCAGGAGGGAAAGAGTATGTGCTTTATAGGGGATAAAACAAGCTACTTGGGAACCGAGCGCGTGAATCAGTGGCCGGACCGCCGTGACCGGGCTGTGCAGCACCGTTTTCCCGGCCCCAATAAAAAAGTCTGCCGTGCAGATCGGTATGTTCCGCATCACGAAGAATCTGGGTACCGCAGTAAATTGTAGCGTCAGACAGCCTGTGTGCTGCGGTTCTTTGGTCCTGCCGGGGTTTCCCGGCAGGGCTTTTTTGTTTGGCTGTTGAGGCCGCTCTAAGTAATTCGGCAAAGGAGCGTGAGGGATGCTAAGGCGTCAACCGGATTTCTAAGCTATCCATATATAAGTATAAGAAATATGAATATTTTATATATCTTTTAATCCGTTAAAAATAGTGAAAATGTCAATTATTACTTGACGTATTGTCAAACTGTGTCATATACTGAAATAGATAAAATCCCTATACACTACAACACTTTCAGCATACATTTCAATAATTTGAAAACGAAGAGGGAGAAAAATGTTTAAAAAATTGAGAAACATGAAAATCAGCAAACGTCTTGCTATTGGCTTTACTGCGATGTTTGTGATTATGGCCGTGCTTTCCGGAATAGGGATTTATTCCATGAAGGAAAGCACCCAGACGGAACAGAACATGCAGATGCGGACGGATTCTCTGTCGGACCTTGCAGCAATGCAGCACAATGCCCTTTCGGTGCAGTCGCTTACGAATGAGGCTGTGCTGAATGCAATGAATAAAAATACACAGGAATTTGAAAGGCTCTCTGCTGCTGCGGCAGAGAGTGACAGCGCCTACAAAACGTCTTATGCGAAGCTCTACAAAACGGTTACTTCCCCGGAGTGGAGAGATAAGCTGAACACAGCAAATTTATCCTATGCGAATGACTTTTACCCGGGCGTACAGAAAGCACTCCAGAATGCAAAGGTTGGCCAATATATATTGGCAAGCGCCAATTTGAAAGACGCTAACACAACGGGAAATTCGATTGCGAGCGTCTTTAGCAGATATATGGATTACCGGATTACCGCATCGCGGCAAAGCTATCAGCAGGACTCTGCGAACAGTCAAATTGATTTTATTGTAATGCTTGTGCTGACAATAGGCGGCATTGCTGCAGCCGTTTTGATTGGCCGCAATATGTCCAAAAATATTAGGACGCCGCTGAAAGCGCTTTTAGTCTGTGCAAAAGACATGGAGAAGGGAAAACTTGACACACGCGCTGCGTATGAGTCACAGAATGAGTTTGGAAAACTTGCGGCTGCAATGAATTTTTCACTTATGCGCATACAGAACATGGTGAATGCTACATCGGAAACCCTTACCGGGATTGCGAAGGGCAACTGCTCTTACGAGGCACTCAAAGGCTTTGCCGGTGATTTCCGCCCAATTTCGGATTCTATCAATAAAATTCTTGATAACCTCAACGAGATATTTGGTTCCGTGCAGGTGTCTTCCGATCAGGTGGGCAGCGGTTCCGAGCAAGTGGCAAACGGTGCGCAGGCTCTGGCGCAGGGCGCAACTGAGCAGGCCAGTTCAGTAGAGGAACTTTCAGCCTCTATCACCGACATTTCCACTAAGGTTCAGGATAATGTCAGAAATATTGGCAGCATTGCAGAAAGTATGAACAGCACCGCGGAGAACGCAGGCACTGGCAATGCACGCATGAAGCAAATGCTGACGGCTATGGACGAGATTTCCACATCTTCTGAAGAAATTGCAAAGATTATTAAGGTCATTGATAATATAGCGTTCCAGACGAATATCCTTGCGCTGAACGCTTCTGTGGAAGCAGCGCGTGCAGGCGAGGCAGGCAAAGGTTTTGCCGTAGTTGCGGAAGAAGTCCGTAATCTGGCGAGCAAATCAGCCGATGCGGCAAAACAGACGGCCACGCTCATCGGAAATTCCAGCGGCAAGGTTCAGGAGGGCCTCTCCCTGGCAGATGAAACTGCCAAAATCCTTGCCACCATCTCGGAAGAGGTGCAGTCCATCAATGCTATGGTTCAGCAGGTAAACGATGCTTCCAGCAAGCAGGCAACGTCAATCGCACAGATTACACAAGGTGTTGACCAAGTTTCGGCTGTTGTTCAGACAAACTCGGCAACGGCCGAAGAGAGTGCGGCAGCGAGCGAAGAACTTTCTGCTCAGGCGAAAGCGCTCAAAAAAGAGATTGACTGGGTTCAGGTTCGCCAGCAAAAAACAGCGGAAGCAGCGCAGGAATAAGCATTGTTTCTTCTTGGGCAAAAGAAAAAGGATGGCGGAAATTTTCCGTCATCCTTTTTACAGCTTCTGAAGTTACTGGTTAAAGCACTGGAAGCCGGGGAATCTTGCTGCAGTTTTCAGCTCTTTTTCAATATGAAGCAGGCGGTTGTATTTTGCAACACGCTCACTGCGGCTTGGGGCGCCGGTCTTAATTTGCCCTGCGTTCAGCGCTACGGCAAGGTCTGCAATGGTGGTGTCTTCCGTTTCGCCGGAGCGGTGGGAGATTACTGCAGTGTATCCTGCGCGTTTTGCCATGCGGATGGCGCTGATGGTTTCGGTCAGTGTGCCGATTTGGTTTAGCTTAATGAGGATGGAGTTTCCGCATCCCATGGAGATGCCGCGCTCCAGCCTGCCGGTGTTTGTTACAAAAAGGTCATCGCCGACAAGCTGAATTTTTTTGCCGAGTTTTTCGGTGATTTTAGCCCAGCCCTGCCAATCCTCTTCGCCCAGAGGATCTTCCAGCGAACGGATGGGGTATTTTGAAACGAGGTTTTTCCAGTAAGAAATCAGCTCATCAGTAGAATAGTGTGTTTTGCGTTTCGGAAGGGTGTAGCCATCCGGGCCGGCCCATTCACTGGCGGCGGCGTCTATGGCAAGGACAAAGTCGGTTCCCGGTTTATAGCCGGCCTGCTTTACGGCCTCCAGAATCAGCTCGATGGCTTCCTCATCGCTGTTTAAGCTTGGGGCATACCCGCCTTCATCGCCTACGGCGGTAGAAAGGCCGCGGCCTTTCAGAATTTCGGCAAGTTTGTGAAAAACTTCAGCGCAGCGGCGCAGGGCTTCCGAAAAACTTGGCGCGCCGGCAGGCATAATCAGGAATTCCTGAATATCGATATTATTTGCCGCGTGTGCGCCGCCATTCAGGATGTTCATCATCGGGACGGGGAGCGTGTCTGCACTGACTCCGCCAATGAAGCGGTAAAGTGGAAGGCCAAGCGCGTTTGCACCGGCCTTTGCAGCCGCCAGAGAAACGGCAAGCACAGCGTTTGCGCCGAAGTGGGATTTGTCTTTCGTACCGTCTGCGACAAGCATGGTTTTATCCACAGTGGCTGAGTCGGTTGCGTCAAGGCCAACAACGGCTTCACTGATGCCTTCTTTCAGGTTGGCGACTGCTTTTGTTACGCCTTTGCCGCCGTAGCGGGATTTGTCGCCGTCGCGCAGTTCGTGTGCCTCATATGTGCCAGTTGATGCGCCACTCGGCACAGCGGCGGTTCCGGTGACTCCGTTTGCCAGCGTAACGGTGGCTTCGACGGTCGGGTTCCCGCGGGAATCCAGAATCTCCATACCATCTACGCTGGTAATTTTATAATTGTTTTCTGTCATTTTAATCAATCCTTTCTATCTATGCCATTTGGTTAGTATAAGCAAACCTACTATGAAAAATATACCATATTTAGTATGTGAAATGTTAAACAGATTATGAACTGGTTTCTCGACCTTTTGAAAAAGGCCTGATGAAAACTTTGAAAAATTCTGAAAAGAAAATTAAGATTTGCTATTTCAATCTAAACTCAATGCAACTGTGTTAATCAGCCAAGAAAACCGCCTAATAAAAACTTTACAGAATCTCTCAAAGAAAAATTGATTGTATGATCAATTCTGCGGCTTCCATTC
>JAEZFF010000114.1 GCA_023417635.1 Bacillota bacterium
ATGAAACCCGCATGGCTTTGTGGCCTGCGGGCTTTTTTGTTGTTTAAAAATCGTGATAGGCATATGACCAACGAGTTTAGGTTTTCACATAATTTTAGAGCGGAAGTATTGCGGTTTTGGCTCATCATGCTATAATTTTGCTAAAGAGGTGAAAAATGTTTGTTTAGTCTCTTGCAATTTGCTGAATGAAGCAATTGCTTCCAAAAGATGTCTTCTGAAGTTAGTGCTTTGATACATTAAAAAACTGATGTCGTTTCTTGATAATAACAGGAAATAAAAAAGGATGGAGAATGATTCATGCGAGAATTTACTGGTTTTAAAAATGGAGTTAATTTAGGCGGCTGGCTGTCACAATGTAATCATACGAAAGAGCGGTATGATACTTTTGTTATTGAAAAGGATTTTGAAACCATTTCAAAATGGGGAATGGATCATGTGCGTGTTCCGGTTGATTATGAATTGATACAGAATGAAAATGGCGATTTTAAAGAAAAGGGTTTTGCGTATCTTGACCGCTGCGTGGAATGGTGCAGAAAGTATCATCTGAATATGGTTCTTGACTTGCATAAAACAAAAGGGTATTCTTTCGATAAGGGTGAAAATGAACAGGGCTTTTTTGAAAATCAGGGTTTGCAGGAGCGTTTTATCAATCTCTGGAAAAAGCTTGCTTCACGGTATGGCAAATTGGACGAGATGCTTGCTTTTGAATTGCTGAATGAAGTGGTATCGCCTGATGTTGCTCAGCAGTGGAACGGGATCATCAAAAGGACGATACAGGCAATACGAGCATATTCGAAGAAGATAAAAATTATTGTCGGCGGGGTATGCAATAACAGTGTCATGAAGGTGAAACTCTTAGATGCACCTTATGATGAAAATATTGTCTATAATTTTCACTGCTATGAACCGCTGATTTTCACACACCAGACGGCAGGCTGGGTCGAGAATATGCCATCCGATTTTCATATTGCGTATCCAAATACTATTGAGGCATACGAAAAAGCAGGCGAGGCCATTAATAAAGGCTTCAGCGATTGCTTCCATGTGGATGGCGTATCAAAGATAGGTCCGGAATTCTTTGAAGCGATTTTTAAAGAAGCCATTCAGAAAGCTGAAGAGAATAATGCAATGCTTTACTGCGGCGAGTATGGCGTCATAGACCAAGCGGATGAAAAGAGTACGCTGCTGTGGTTCCATGATATTCATCAGATATTTGAAAAGTATAAAATTGGGCATGCAATATGGAATTATCGTGAGATGAATTTTGGTATTTGTGGCTGTCACTACAAGACTTTGCTAGATTCTTTAAAGAAATAAATTATCAGAAGCAAATTACCTGCTTTACTCTAAGAAAATCCCGCTGGCCTTAGGCTATGCGGGATATTTTTTTCGGCTAAAACTTTTTTTATAATTAAAATAACACCAAATATTGGATTATTAATTGACATTATTTTGTAAATGATATACAATATTTAAGAACATATAAGAATATTTTATCGAAAGAGGAAGGCTGATGTTGTATTATGAATTTTTGGCATAAAGCTCTGTTTTGTATAGGAGGGATTGAAGGAAACCCACCCTAATTTAGCTGAAAAATGCGAACTAAAATAAATAACATAACGACAGGACTTGGGAGAACATCATGAAAAAAGTTTTATCAATAATTTTTGCAACCGTTCTATCATTGACAGTGTTCAGCGCATGTTCCGGCACATCCAAGCAAAATAGTCATTCGGGAACAACGAACGTGACTTATTGGTACTGGGCTGACAGTGCTAATTATTCTGCAAAAATGCAGGAAATGACAAAAGATTTTAATGCTACAAATAAATCAAATATTAAAGTTACTTCCCTCGAATATCCTTGGGACGGCGGTGCTTACACGGAAGATTTGTTTTCGGCATCCATGGGTGGAAACGGACCGGATGCCGCATCATGGAAACTGACCTCAACTCCGCTGTTCGTTTCAAACAAACTGCTTGTTAATTTAGACCAGTATATTTCCTCCTGGAAGGATAAGGATGATATTGATGCAGGCCTTTATAACACCATGAAACAGGCCAGTGGAACAAGCAGTATTTATGTAATGCCATGGAATACACAGATCCTTTATGTTTATTACAGGCCTTCTATGTTTAAAGCTGCCGGAATTGAAATCCCAAAAACATACGATGAATTTCTTACCGCTTGTAAAAAACTCACGCGGGACACCAATGGCGACGGAAAAATTGATGTCTATGGTTTCGGAATGCGAGGAGCGAAAGGCGGTCAGGAGCCCTGGGGAAGTTTTATTTATGCCCGCGGCGGAAATTTTAAAAATCTGGCAAGTGAGAAAGCAATCGCCGGTATGCAGGACTTTGTTAACCTCTACAAAAAGGGTTATACCCCGCCAACCGCACCTACAGACGGTTTTAACCAGATTATAGCAGATTTTAAAGCAGGAAAAACAGCGATGACAATTCATCATATTGGCTCTTCCAAAGATATGGTGAAGGCGTTTGGCAATGACGTTGGCGCTTTCGTTTTCCCAGCAGGAGAAAATCAGTGGACTTCTATGGGCGACACAGAAAACGTAATATTTGAAAGCTGTAAAAATAAAGAAGCGGCATTTCAATGGCTAACGTATCTTGCAACGGGCAAAGGCCAGGAAACCTGGTGCGCCGCAACCGGCAACGTTCCAGTCAGTAAAAGGGTTCAAAAGCTTGATGAATTCCAGAGTGACAAATTCATGAAAGTATCCATTGAAGGGCAAAAGCATGCAGGTATTTTCCCGGTTTTAAATTCAACGACAGAATGGATCAGCACAATATGGCCGAACACAGTGAATTCCGTTTTAACCGGAAAAACAAGTGTTGACGAAGCCATGCAGACATTACAGAAAGGCCTTTACGGGGCTTCAAAATGATTCATCATCTCTCTTGTGAATGAAATAACGAATGGAAAAGGGAATTCTATGAAAAACTTAAAAATTTCTGCAAAACTGATTGTTTCATTTCTTGCAATATCTTTTGTTTCACTAATCATCGGAACCTGCGGTATCGTTTCCCTGCTGCAAATGAAAGCAAGCAGCCAAACACTTTATGAGCAGGAAACAGCCCCCATCCCTGTTATTTCCAGCGTAATCTCCAACGTAAAAGACATTTCCGACTTGGCAAGAGATTACATAATCTATGGGAAAGATCCTTCCCAGAAATATACCCTCCAAGTAAAGTCCGCACAGTATCTAAGAGAATATAATATGGCTTTGGCAAAGTATGAACCAACTCTTACGGACCCCAAACTAAAGCCGTTTTTCAAGGATGCAAAAAGCAGGTTTTCAGGTACGATGTATCCTCTTTTCCAGCAGATTGTCAAGGATATGAATCAAGGCGACACAGATCAGGCCATGCAGCACATGGACTCTTTTAAAACTGCCGCAAGAAAAGTTACCGGGTATTACAGCATCTGCATGAATCGAACTATCATAGCGGCTGAAGCGAACAATGAAAAGAATCAGAACACCGCTTTTGTCATGACGATTATTTTAGCTGTAATTATTGCTGCGGGGGCTATTGGCTCCGTCCTATGGGGTGTCTGGCTTTCCCGCGTTTTAAGCCGTCCAATTAATGAAATGGCTACAGCGGCGCGGAGCCTTGCAGAAGGCAACCTTGACGTAAATATAACCTATGTTTCCAAGGATGAGATCGGATCTCTTGCAAATTCACTCAAAGCTGCTTCCTCAACACTGAAACAGTATGTCAATGATATTTCCCATCATCTGAATTCAATGGCAAAGGGAGATATGACGGAGAAAATCACGCAGGATTACCGCGGCAATTTTGCGCCGATTAAAGAGTCACTTCTTAAGATTTCTCGTGACCTTAGTAAGACGATTTCAATTATTGACGCGTCAGCGGAGCAGGTCAGCAGCGGTGCCGAGCAGGTTTCCAGCGGTGCACAGGCTTTGGCCCAAGGCGCGACGGAACAGGCAAGTTCGGTTGAGGAACTGTCGGCATCCATTGCTGAAGTTGCTGAACGAGTGAATAAGAATGCTGCAAACGCCGCAAATGCGGATCAATTTTCGCAGCAGTCCTCCACAGAATTAGTTCACGGCAATGAGCAAATGCAGTCGATGGTGTCTGCCATGACTGAAATCAGTGACTCTTCCAGCCAAATTGCCAACATAATAAAAACGATAGAAGACATTGCTTTCCAGACGAATATTCTTTCGCTCAATGCGGCAGTCGAGGCTGCCCGTGCGGGTGACGCCGGAAAGGGATTTGCAGTTGTTGCGGATGAAGTCCGAAATTTGGCAAATAAAAGTGCAGAAGCAGCGAAAAACACAACGGCGTTAATTCAGCATGAAATCAGCGCCGTTGAAAAAGGGCAAAAAACTGCAGATGAAACAGCAAAGTCCTTAAGCAGTGTCATGGATACGGCAAAGAAGACCACAGATCTGATTGACAAAATTTCCAGCGCTTCCGCAGCGCAGGCAACTTCCATTAATCAAATTACGGCAGGCGTTGACCAAATTTCAGCAGTAGTTCAGACAAACTCCGCTACCAGTGAGGAGAGTGCTGCAACAAGTGAGGAATTAAGCAGCCAGGCTCAAATGCTGAAAAATACCCTTGCAGTCTTTAAACTGCAAAGCTCTTTGGAAGGCTAGCCGGCATCTAAGCCCGCTAAGAACTGCGGAAAACGGCAGCGGCTTTCACAGTGGTCCATTAAAAAATCCCGTATGGCTTTATGCCATGCGGAATTTTGCTGCTGCAATTTCTATTTGTATGAAACTTCCAAAGTACCAGAGTGAGCAGAGAAATGTTCAGACGTCGTTGGGCTCTGCAGACTGCTTCTTTGTGTTATTGCTTTGATTCTGGTTTTCTTTTGTAATGGGTGTTTGGCCGTGACATTTTCTTGCGCGGGATTCTTTGCTGTCCGGCTGACTGTCCTTTGGCATACAAATCACCTCAAAATTATTTTTCGGCAGGGCTGGTTTCTTTTTTATTGTGGTAAACTTTTTGCTGTGGGCCACCGGTCCCCGCAATAATCGGTTTCGCGTGCTTGATACCGTGTTTTGCTTTTCCCTGTATCTCCGGGACGGGCGGAACGTCGTTATGCGGCTGTGTATGAGTCCATTCAGGCCGTGCCATTCCCCTTTTTGCCATGAACATCACCTCTTGTTTAGTGTAACCGCTGGCAAAGATGCTATTCGAAAGAAGAAGGCAGGTTAGCCAAATGATTCCCAAAGAATTCTTGACAGCCTGTCTAGGCTGTGATATACTAGAAAAGTTGAAAATATCCAACAAGCCTATCTTTTCGTGCTAAACCGAAGGCATTTATTCGGTGTTGAAGTCACTTGTACTGTTTCCTAAGACTATCCAACAAAAGCAGGCACAGCAGTCGAACACCCGGGCGTAACACGGGACTAAATATAATGAGGCATTCGCTTTTTGCGGATGCCTTTTTTGCAGCAAAGCTCCGGCATACGTAAAACGTGTGCCGGAGCTTTTTATGACGGGTTAGAATTAGCGGCGGCTGCATACCGGGCCGCAGCAGCAGCGCCAGAAAGAGCCGTTCCAAACCCAGCCGCAGCGGCAGCGGAAGCAGCGGCAGCAACGGCAATTACAGCAACAGCACATAGGGTACCCTCCTTTCGTTTGTATATCTTATGCTGGTTTGACAGAACCTGCCAATATTCCCTTAAAAAATATGCAGTCGGGATTCTCGGCAATAAAGTCCTGCTTTGTTTTTGTACAAATTACAACCCGGTAAGGACAGAAAATCGTAGAGATTCTAATAAATGTTTGCCGTACACAATACTGCAGTGATATAATGGTGGAAAATGCTGAAATACAGCGAAAAATCGGAAGCAAGGTGCTGCTAAGCGAAAGCGATTGTGTTCCGTTAGAAATTTACTTTTCTATTATTGTTATAAAGGAGTTGATACTATGATCAATGAATCCAAAAGTGGCTTTCAGCGGCTTGGTTTTATCCATAACAACACAACTTATGCGGCAGAGCTGCGAAAGCTTTCCCAGCAGTGTGTAGATTATGGCAGGCTGAATGAGTATCTCGACAGCCAATGGGATACCAAGGAAACAAGTTACCTCCTGTTCAACAGCAGCCTGGAGCGTACAACATCGGACTCGGTTTCTTTTTTGGCGATTGACACCGGCTATAAAACGCCGGAGGGCAAAACAATTTACGGAGGCTTCTCCAGAAAAAATGAAGAGGATTCACTCAGTACCGGCGATTGGTATGGCGTAACGATCCGAACGTTGGATGAGATGCTGGACTACTGGCGCATTACCTACCTTGGCCTTGCCTCCTATACTTATATCCCCGGCAATGATTACGGGCCGCTTTCTTATGTGCTGTGCAAAATGACGGAAAAAGAAATCAGCGCTGAAGAATGTGCCGTCCTCTGCCAGCAAAGTTATGCCGAAGCGAAAAAGCAAAATGCCATTGGCATTTATACACCTGCTACTAAGCCGCCTTTTTCCTATTTCCGCATGAAATGCGAAACGGCTTCCGGTCAGCCCATATTCCTTTTAATGGAGAAAAATACCCGGAATGGCGTGCAGCCTTGGTGGGGTGCGCTGGCTATTACACAGGAAACCCTTTTAAAACGCATTTCCGACTGCCACTGTGTTCATTATGGAATGCTGCATTTTGAAAACAGACAGGCCATGCAGGCTTTTCTGCAGGACCTTGCGGAAGACGCCATGGATGAAGCCTGGACCCTCTCCGGTCCAGATGCCGAGCCGTTCGGCGTACTCCGCAATTACCTTGAACATACGCTTGACCGTTTGCTTGAAGAGGATAGAGAGACGGAGCGGGAAGGCCGGAAGGAACCGCATAAAGTGGATGAGTATGGAGGAAAGGTTTACTTTAACACCGGACTTCTGAACCATCTTTTCCGCCAAATCATTTTGGTGGGTGAGAAAGAGCAGTGGACTGAGCAGATTCCGGTCCTTGGTGAGCATACTTTCTTTTTGATGCAAAATCTCCATCATTACTCAGAAACCGATTCAGAAATCACTAATGTGTACGATGGCGTGCAGTTTCAGGTCCCACACATAGCAGAATATTTTAATTCATATGACAAAGTCTTTTTTGATGCATCTTTGCCCATTCAGCTGAACGATTACCATATTTTTGAAGACGGGGTGGAGCGCGGCCGACTGCCAAAGTACAGTGAGGAATGGGCTGCGGCGAAATCAAACCCGGAAGCGAAAAACGCGCTGCTTGCCAGAATTGCCCGCGACTTTTCTTCTGCTCTGCAGCGTGCCCGCCTGATGGCTGAACGGAACTATAAACTGGCTGTGCCGCAGTACTGGATGGAGGATAACGATATTCAACTCCTTTTGCCGGTCTACTTGGGCGAAAGGGAGGAAAACGGCCGCCCGGAATGTGCGCTTGCACTGAAAAAGATTACGAACGGGCGCGCGCCGTATTACCGCGGCGCTACAATTCTGACGCTCGATATGGCATATAACAATTCGCGTCTGCTTGCAAAGCCTGATGTTTTCTGGCTCAGGCAGCGCTGAGCTGTTACACAGTTGATTTTATACTTCTGCCCAGAAAAAATACCCGCAGGCTTTCGAAGGCCTGTGGGTATTTTTGTTCACAGTTTTTTTATTTTATCCCACTTGACAGCAGAAACATGGGTCAGTATAATAATAAGCATTCCTAATGATTAGACAACCTAACTATTAGAAAAACAAATTATATTTTTAAAGAAAATGAATGGAGCTGAAGCTATGCAGCAGAAACCGAGCAAGTCGGATGGGCAGGCGATTGAAAAGCTTTCAAAAGCCTTTCTGCAGTTTCGCTACTTTTACCACTACCAGAAAAGAGCCTGCCGGGAAAGGCCGGGAGGCTGCCAAGGGATAAGACCGGGCGACATTATGATGCTGTTTTCCATCTGGTCACTTCAAAGAAAGCAAGGGCACACTGTCACAGCAACGGATCTTAGCCACAGCATGGGAATTAAAACGCCTTCCGTCAATGTGGTGCTGGCCTCGCTTGAAAAAGCCGGGATGATTACACGTACAATCGATGCTGAAGACCGCCGCTTTATGAGGATAGCACTAAGCACTCAGGGAGAAAACTGCGTCAAGCACTGGCACAGGCATTACGCCGAACATATGCGCGGCCTTGTCGCCTACCTTGGCATCGAGAAAAGTGACTGCCTTGCGGAACTGATGAATGACATTTATTGCTATCTTCGTACAACGGAACAGGAAGAGGAAGCAAAGAAATCAAAACTATAACAAAATTTTATCAGCCTGTTTTTTCGAGGTGAATTTATGCTAAAAATTTTTCGAAGATTAAAACCCTATATTTTGCATATTGCCGCCATTCTGGTCTTAATTTTTCTGCAAGTGCTGGCGGACCTCTACCTGCCGACCGTTATGTCGGATATTATCAACAGCGGCATTATGAAAGAAGACGTTAACTATATTTTACACCAAGGCCTGTATATGCTGCTGATTTCCGGCGGCGGAGCGGTCTGTGCCATTTTAGCCGGTTTGCTGAGCGCAAAAGTATCCGTCGGCCTTGGCCGTGACCTGCGCGGTACGCTTTTTGAGCATGTCGAGAGCTTTTCGCTTCATGAGTTCGACCATTTCGGTTCTTCCACGCTCATTACCCGCACAACAAACGATATTGTTCAAATTCAGACGGTTTCCGTTGTCATTCTGAACATTATGCTGCGTGCGCCGATGATGTGTGTGGGCGGTGTAATCCTCGCTTATTCAAAAGACCAGAAGCTTACGCTTTTGCTGCTTGCCACGCTGCCGGTCATTGCGGTCATTATAGGCCTTACAGCGAAGTTTGTCATCCCAATTTTCAAAAAAGTGCAGCAGAAGATTGACCGGCTGAACCTCGTTCTTCGCGAAAATCTGACCGGCATTCGAGTGATTCGGGCCTTTAACCGCGAAGATCATGAAAAGAAGCGTTTCCATGAGGCAAATGACGACCTTACGGGAACTTATATTAAGGTAAACCGCATTCTGGCATTTCTTATGCCAGCCATGATGATGATTATGGATGCCCTGATTGTTGGCATCCTTTGGTTCGGTACTATCCGTGTTGATGCCGGAGATATGAACCTTGGTGCGCTGATTGCCTTTTTGCAGTATGCCATGCAGATTATGTTCTCGCTTGTAGCCATGACTATGATGTTTATTATGATTCCGCGTGCGCAGGCTGCTGCGGAACGTATCAATGAAGTGCTGGAAACAAAGCCGGAGATTATAGAGCCGGCACAGCCGAAGCCCGCTGCAGATGAAAAAGGTTATGTTGCGTTTGACCATGTTACATTCCGCTACCACGGGGCGGAAGAGCCCGCGCTGAAAGGCATTAGTTTCCAGGCAAAGCCCGGCGAAACAACCGCGATCATTGGCGGAACAGGCAGCGGAAAATCGACCCTTGTTAATCTAATCCCACGTTTTTATGACGTGGAAAGCGGTCACGTCCTGGTCGATGGAGTGGATGTGCGTGACATTCAGCAGGAGAAGCTGCGGGCGAAGATTGGCTTTGTGCCGCAGAAGGCTGTGCTTTTTACTGGAACAATTTCCGACAACCTGCGTTATGGCAACCCGGAAGCTTCAGGTGAAGAAATTCACAATG
>JAEZFF010000020.1 GCA_023417635.1 Bacillota bacterium
CACAAACTCTCCTTTTTGAATGCCAAGGGAAACATCATGCAGCACTTCATGGCTTTTTTCCCCTTCACCCGCTTCATAAGCAAATGTTACATTTTCCGCCGAAAGATAATCCATTCAAAGCCCTTTCTGCTGCAGTCAGCCATTTTTTGTAAGATTGTTTTTGCGCGTATGGTACTCGTCTTCCGTAATGATGCCGGCGTCCAACAGGCTCCTTAGCTCTTCCAGGCGTTCGCGAGTTTCGTCAACCTGCAGCGTCTTCCAGCTTCTGCCCTGCGGCATTCCCTGCCCGGAAGGCGCCTGCTGAAACGGCCGTATGGATGGCTCTTTCGCATCCGGCTCTACCGCCTGATGCCTGAGCCGTGCTTCCGCACCAGCCTGCTGCATACGGATTTCTTGGGGCGGAAGCGGTGTTCCTGGGTTTACGACGGGAACCTGCGGCTTTTTCTTCGCCGCTTTCTGCTTAACGATAATCAAAGCAGCTATCAGGCACACAATTCCTGCACAGATGAAGATAAAAGGCCGGGTCTTATCTCCACCCTTAGAAAAGCCTTCTACCCCTACAAGAATCAGCAGAACGCCAAGCACAAGGAACAAGGCGCCTGACTGCTCTTTTTGATTTCTTTCCTGAATCAATTTCCGCCGCCTCCATTTCAGAAAATCAGTCGGCCTGCCAAATAGCCGTACTGCCGCACGGGAGCACAAGCCCCGTTTCCGTTACCGGAAGGCCAATTTCGCTGGAAGAAACCTTGCCGCCGTATTTCCGGCACAGAAGCACACCGAGCAGGTATTCCATCACAGCAGGCGAAAGGCCCGTTGTGTAGGAATTCAGCAGGAAAAAAAGCGGGTTCTGTGAAAGAATCGGCAGGCACATCTGCACCAGCGGATAAAGCTGCTCTTCCAGTTTCCAGATTTCGCCGTTTGGGCCGCGCCCGTAAGAAGGCGGGTCCATAATGATGGCGTCGTAAAGATTGCCGCGCCGCTGCTCGCGCCGGACAAATTTTTCGCAGTCGTCCACAAGCCAGCGCACCGGGCATCCGGCAAGACCGGATGCCTCAGCATTCTCCTTGGCCCATGTAACCATGCCCTTCGAGGCATCCACATGGCAGACGGAAGCACCAGCAGCAAGGCAGGCCAGCGTTGCCGCACCCGTATAGCCGAAAAGATTCAGCACCTTGATAGGCCGGCCCGCTTTGCGGATTTTCTGCATGGCAAAGTCCCAGTTCACAGCCTGTTCCGGAAAAATGCCGGTGTGCTTAAACCCCATCATTTTTACGCGGAAAGTCAGGTCTTCGTAATGAATCTTCCACGCGGGAGGCACGGGCTTTTGTGTTTCCCAGTGCCCGCCGCCTTCGGAAGAACGCAGATAATGCGCGTCCGCCTCACGCCAGAGCGGGTTTTTTTTCGGTGTTTCCCAGATAATCTGCGGGTCGGGGCGTATGAGTACCACACTGCCCCAGCGTTCCAGTTTTTCCCCGGAAGACGTGTCAATCAGTTCATAATCTTTCCACTGTGAAGTTCTCAATTTGAATTCTCCCTGTTTCAGGCCAAGCGGTCACGTATCACGTTCGCAACGGAGTCTGCCAGCGCCTGGATATAGCTTTCGTCTTCGCCTTCAACCATCACGCGCAGAAGCGGTTCCGTACCGGATGGGCGAACGATAATGCGGCCGGAAGTGCCAAGCTTTTTCTTTACCTCTTCAACCGAACGCTTGACTTCGTCGTCGCGGTAAAAACGGAGTTTGCCCTCCGGTTTCACCGGAACGTTCACCATAACCTGCGGGTAACGGGTCATCAGCGTGGCAAGGCTTGAAAGCTTCGCCTGCCTGCGATGCACCAGACTCAGCAGCTGCGCAGCCGTCATCTGGCCGTCGCCTGTTGTGGCAAAATCAAGGAAGATAATATGGCCGCTCTGTTCGCCGCCAAAGTTGTAGCCTTCCAGCTGCATTTCTTCCAGCACATAACGGTCACCGACTTTGGTGGAAACAAACTTCATGCCGTTTTCGCTGCAGAAGCGGGCAAAGCCCATATTCGTCATAATGGTGCCAACGATGGCGTTCTGTGCCAATTTACCGCGGGATTTCATATCCGCAGCGCAGATTGCCATCACAAAATCGCCGTCGACCAGCTGGCCTTTCTCGTCTACCGCCAGGCAGCGGTCCGCGTCGCCGTCAAATGCGACGCCGGCGTCAAGGCCCTTTTCACGGACAAAAGTCATTAGATGCTCCATGTGTGTGGAACCGCAGCCGTCGTTTACGTTAATGCCGTTCGGCTCGTCAGAAAGCATCTGGCACTCCGCGCCAAGCTCGGTAAAAAGTGTTTTCGCGGTTCGGCTGGCACATCCGTTGGCGCAGTCGATTCCAATCTTCATGCCATCCAGTGCAAATGGAACGGTGCTCTTAATGTGGTCAATGTAGTCGCGCGCGGCATGCTGTGCTTCCGAAACACTGCCCACATCGCCGCCCGTGGGACACATTGGCTCCTGCTCATGGTCAAGCACCATGGATTCAATCTGTTCTTCCAGTGCATCCGGCAGCTTGTATCCGTCGCCGCTGAAAATTTTGATTCCGTTAAACTCGCACGGATTATGTGAAGCCGTCAGCATCACGCCCGCGTCCGCCTTATACTTGCCCACAAGGAATGCCACGGCTGGAGTCGGGATAACGCCGAGGCGCACAACATTTGCGCCCACACTGCAAAGGCCGGCGATCATGGCTGCTTCCAGCATATCGGAGGAAAGGCGCGTGTCTTTGCCAATGAGGATTTTCGGATGGCGGTGGTTATTGTCGGTCAGCACTGTTGCCGCCGCGCGGCCGATATTCATTGCCAGCTCGCAGGTTAATTCACTGTTTGCAACGCCGCGTACGCCATCGGTACCAAATAATCTTCCCATAAGAATTTCAACACTCCCAAATTAAATTTTTATGTGATTCAGCAGATTCCCTGCTCGCTGCGGAGAATCCATCCGGCTAAAAAAACTTCTGCTGACCAAAATTGGCTTCCGTGGAAGGCTTCAGGCCAAGATGCTCGTAAGCTGCGCGCGTTGCGCACCGACCGCGGGGCGTCCGGCTTAAAAAGCCGATCTGCATTAGGTAAGGCTCATAAACATCTTCAATCGTAATAGCTTCTTCACCAATGGCGGCAGCAAGCGTTTCAAGCCCCACCGGGCCGCCGTTGTAGAATTTTATCAGTGCGGTCAAAAGCCGCCGGTCATTCGCGTCAAGGCCAAGCTCGTCTATTTCCAGCCGGTCAAGCGCCAGTTTTGCGGATTCGCGGGTAATATTCCCGCCGGAAACGACCTGCGCAAAGTCACGCACACGCTTCAAAAGCCGGTTTGCAATGCGCGGCGTTCCACGGGAACGAGATGCAATCTCTAGTGCACCGTCTGCTTCTACAGGAATACCCAGAATTTTTGCGCTGCGGGTAACAATCTGCGCCAGTTCAAGCGGCGAATACAGTTCCAGCCGCAGAACAACGCCGAAACGGTCGCGCAGCGGCGCACTGAGCTGACCGGCACGCGTTGTTGCGCCAACCAGTGTGAATTTTGGAAGCGGCAAATGGTATGAAGCCGCCATTTCACCCTTGCCGGTAATAATATCCAGCGCATAGTCTTCCATGGCCGGGTAAAGAATCTCCTCCACACTGCGCGAAAGGCGGTGGACTTCATCAATAAAGAGCACGTCGCCTGGGTTCAGGTTTGTAAGGATGGCCGCAAGGTCGCCCGGCTTTTCAATGGCCGGGCCGGAAGTAATGCGCAGGTTTACCCCAAGCTCATTCGCAATGATACCGGCAAGCGTCGTTTTGCCAAGCCCAGGCGGACCGTACAGCAACACATGGTCAAGGCTTTCTTTCCGCTGTTTTGCCGCTTCAATAAAAACAGAAAGATTCTCCTTAACTTTTTCCTGCCCAATGTATTCGGAAAGCCTGCGCGGCCGCAGTGGATTTTCCACCTCGGCGTCCTCTTTGCTGTACTCAGGCGCCACCACGCGGTTTTCAAAGTCATAGTCTTCTTCTTTTTCATCTTCCGGATTACCCGGCTCCTGATTCAACGGTTCCATTGCGCCGCCTTTCTTTTCCAAATGGACTTGTCCCCTTCAGGCCTCTGTTTTCTGCGGCGTTTCCGGCAGAATTTTCTGCAGAAAGCGCACGCCGTTTTCAATATCTTCCTGCGAAGGATGGCCTTTTGCAATACCGCCCAGCAGCTTCCACGGGCCTGCAGTGTCGAACCCGCGGCAATGGTAAACGCCAAGCACCTGCAGGCCGGATTCTTTCAGCAGGGACGCAAAGCCATCCCCATATTTTTTATTATCGCTTCCGCTGGTATAAAGCAGAAATGCCTGCTGCGGAAGCGCCGGAAATTTTTTTAGAAAATCATAGAGGGAAGCATGAAACTTTCCCATGAAAATGCCGGAAGCAAACCCCACCGCACGGTACTGGGAAAGGTCTGCTTTCTCCGCATTCGCTGCGTCGAATAAATCGAGCGGGTAGGATGCGGCGATTCCATCAAGCAGTCTTTTGGTATTTCCGTGATGTTCCGAATGGTAAACAACTGCAATTTCTGCCATATGACACCTCGTTATTTTTTCCCGGAATTCCCCGGGTCCATTGACTGAAGCGACCTGCGAATCAATTCCTCAACCGAAAGAGAACTGTCAAACTTTGCAACGATAGCTGCAGCGTCCGTAGGCTGGTAACCAAGCACCGCAAGGGCATTCACCGCTGCGGCTGCATTGGAAGAAGCCGAAACTGCCCCTAATGCCGGCGCTGCGGGACTCCCTCCGCCCGATTGCAGCTTCTTCACTTTGTCGCGCAGCTCCAGCGCAATGCGCTGTGCCAGTTTAGGCCCCACGCCGCTTGCGCGCGTAAGAGCTTTGCTGTCGCCCGTTGCAACAGCAAGGGCCACCTGCTCCGGCGTAAGTTCGGAAAGGATGGCCAGCGCCGCTTTAGGGCCGACTCCGCTGACAGCCGTCAGCATCTTAAAGCAGTTCAGCTCGGAAACCGTCGCAAAGCCAAAAAGATCCAGCGCATCTTCCCGTACATTCAAGTGCGTATAAAGGATGGCTTCTTCCCCCTGCCGCGGCAAAGCACGCAGGGTGCTCATGGATGTAAGGCACTTGAAGCCGACTCCCCCGCATTCAATCGCCGCCATACCGGGCTCGGTATGAATCAGCGTTCCGCGCAGACGATAAAACATCCGGTTTAAACCTGCCTTTCCCGCGCCGCCTGCAGACGGCGCTCTAGCATTTCACGGCGAAGGGAGGAACCCGCGGCCTGCCCATGGCAGACTGCCATAGCCAGCGCATCAGCGGTGTCATCCGGCTTGGGCATATTTTTTAGGCCAAGCAGGCGGCGCGTCATTTCCATAACCTGCGGCTTTTTGGCTTTGCCATAGCCGGTTACGGCCTGCTTAATCTGCAGGGGCGTATATTCGTAAATTTTCGCCCCGGCTTTCTGCGCCGCCAGCAGGATAACGCCGCGGGCTTCTGCAACGCCGATAGCTGTAGTTTTGTTGTTTTGAAAATAGAGCTTCTCAACCGAAATTGCCTCCGGTCTCCAGTGGGCCATCAGCACCGTAAGCGAGTCATAAATTTTTTCCAGCCTGTGGTTAAAATCAAGTCCTGCCTGCGTAACCACAGCACCGTGCTCCAGTACGGAAAAGCGACCGTTTTCAGCGCGCACCACACCGTAGCCAACAATCGCGTAGCCCGGATCGATGCCAAGGATAATCATAAATGCGGCCCCTTCCCGAAAGCAATACTTCTCAGAATATTCGTTTTATTATACCACAAACAATGCGATTATGGAATAGCGAAACAGGGGTT
>JAEZFF010000035.1 GCA_023417635.1 Bacillota bacterium
CTCTTTTTCATCGGCAGGTGCATCTTCCAGTACAAGCTGGGTAAGAGTGCCGAAAGCCACCAATTCGCCGTGCATAACTTTTTCGCACTCTGTCAGTGCAGTAAAACCGTTGTAAACGGAATGCGCTGTGGCGAGGCCTCCGTTGTCAGCTCCAACACCGCTTAGGTAAGTATTTGCTTCAACAATGGCTTCAAAAGCCGGGGTGAGAACACCAAGCTCCGCAGACTTCTTTGCTTCGAACCCGTCTTCTTTTAGCGTTTCCCAGCAAAGTTTGCACAACGCCATGGCAGATTTTGAAATTCCGCCGTTTTCCAGGCTTGGCGCATTTGTTTTTTCACACATCCGTGCCTCAAAGTAGGTGCCGAGGGCGTCACCCATACCGGCAACAAGAAAGCGTACCGGTGCGTTTACAATGATTCTGGAGTCAACAATAACGGCGTCTGGGTTCTTTGGGTAGAACAGATAGCTGCCAAAAGTTCCATTGTCGTTGTAAATAACTGAAAGCCCAGTGCAAGGTGCATCAGTGGCACAGACAGTCGGTATTACGACAACCGGAAGATGCTCATAATACGCGGTCGCTTTTGCAGTGTCGATTGCGCTGCCCCCGCCAATACCGCAGATAACATCAAAATTGCCGTCCTGTGCAATTTTTTGCATTTTTTTAATTTCACCGCTTGAGCTTTTTCCGCCGAAAATTTCAAAATGCAGTTTAGCATCTTTGCCCGCAAAACTCTTTTCAATTTTTGGCTTTGCAGCTTTGCAGCCGCTTTTACTGCAAATAAACAGAAAGTTTTTGCCGAGGTCTTTCACTTCATCGTAGAGCTGATAAAGTGAATCCGGCCCTTGAACATACTTGGATGGCGCTCTCATTAATTTCAGCATAATTTCACACTCCGGTTTTCATATTTTTCAATAGCTTTAGATTTTCCAAAACCAGTATATATCATACGGCAAATATAGTTATTTAAAATCTAGAATATTAGCAGATTCTATCCCGTATAGCAGCAAAAATTTCGTTGGTATTTGCCTGTGGTGTTCATTCCGTCTGTGGCAGGAAAAGATTCTCAGAATTTTCTGAAAATTCTGATTGACAATAAGAGGTGAAACTGATAAACTGAGTATGTTTGAGGGAGTAGTTTACGTACGTTTCGGCGTATGTGCCAAGTCAACATACATGGCCTTTATGGTCTGGCTTGTCTTAATGAACGAGACTCATGCATGGTTTTTTCAACTGTGCATGAGTCTTATTTTTTTGAAGATTCTGCCGAAAGGAGTATTTTATGGATTATTATTTGGAAGGGCGAAAAAAAGTACTGGAGCACGTAAAAAGCGGAGAGGATGGTATCACGGATGCGCAGGCGGCAACACGCTTGAAATCCATTGGGAAAAACAAGCTTACGGAGCCGCCGAAGGATTCACTGGTAAAGCGCTTTTTTCAGGAACTCTGCGACCCAATGACACTCATCCTGATTGTTGCAGCCGTTATTTCCGCAGTAACGGCTTCCTATTCTCATGAGTCGTACGCAGATGTCGTTATTATCCTTACCGTTGTAATTGTTAATGCCGTACTTGGTGTCTTTCAGGAAAACAAAGCGGAAAAAGCAATTGAGGCATTAAAAGAGATGACGGCCGCAACTTCAAAGACTGTACGAAATGGTACTGTTGTTCCCGTAAAAAGTGAAGGCCTTGTTCCCGGTGACGTGATTGTACTGGAAGCAGGCGACTCTATCCCGGCGGACTGCCGCATCTTAGAGAGCGCGAGTATGAGAATGGAAGAAGCGGCGCTTACAGGGGAATCGGTGCCTGTAGAAAAGACGACGGAAAAACTTGAACTGAACGGAGAAAAGTCGGTTTCTCTTGGTGACCGCCACAACATGGCCTATATGGGCAGCACAGTGGTTTACGGGCGTGGTCGGGCTGTAGTTGTTGAAACCGGTATGAATACCGAGATGGGGAAGATTGCGGATGCTCTGGCAAAAGCAAAACACAGTATGACTCCATTGCAGATTAAGCTGAATCAGCTCAGTAAAGTCCTGACGTACCTTGTGGTTGGCATCTGCCTGTTTATGTTTGTTTTCAGCCTTATCAAAGAGGGGAACTTCAGCGGTCAGGTTGTTCTTGACACCTTCATGATTGCTGTGAGCCTTGCGGTTGCCGCAATTCCGGAAGGCCTTGCCGCCGTTGTAACAATAGTGCTTTCCATAGGAGTTACCAATATGTCGAAGCGCCACGCCGTAATTCGCAAACTGACGGCAGTGGAAACGCTTGGCTGTGCGCAGGTTATTTGTTCTGATAAAACAGGGACGCTTACGCAGAACAAAATGACAGTTGTTGACCATTATGGCAGTGACGAGAACAATCTGGCTGCAGCGCTTGCGCTCTGCAGCGATTCTGCCTTAGAACCGGATGGGAAAGTAACAGGCGAACCTACCGAGAATGCGCTTGTTGCGTATGCAGCCTCTCTTTCTTTAAAAAAGAACGAACTTGAGGAAAAAGCGCCGCGCGTGGGGGAAGCCCCGTTTGATTCCGGCAGGAAAATGATGTCCACCATACATCGAACGGAAAAGGGATATATCCAGTACACGAAAGGTGCGCCGGATGTGCTTTTAAAGCGCTGCACCCAGGTGCTCGCAGACGGAAAAGCAGTGCCGTTGACGGAAAATTTGCGCAAAAAAATTGAGGAAGAAAACCACCGCATGACGCACAAAGCATTGCGAGTACTTGGTGCGGCTTGCCGGGTTTACGGGCAGTGCCCAACAGCTTTTCAGCCGAAAGAACTGGAAAAAGATCTTGTGTTTATTGGCCTTGTTGGCATGATTGACCCCATTCGGCCGGAAGTTGTAGATGCTGTAAAGGAATGCAAGACTGCTGGTATCCGGGTAAACATGATTACTGGTGACCATAAGGATACCGCATCGGCGATTGCTTCTCAGCTTGGTATCCTGAGTGATCCATCGCAGGCGATAACTGGTGCTCAGCTTGATGACATCAGCGATGAAGAGCTTGAAAAATCCATAGAGCAATATTCGGTTTATGCCCGTGTTCAGCCGGAACATAAAGTCCGCATTGTGAATGCGTGGAAGAAGCATGGCATGGTAACGGCTATGACGGGAGACGGCGTCAACGATGCCCCGTCCATTAAGAGTGCGGATATTGGCATCGGTATGGGAATTACAGGAACCGACGTAACAAAGAACGTTGCGGATATGGTTTTGGCAGATGACAATTTTGCTACCATTGTTTCCGCTATTGAAGAGGGCCGCCGGGTTTATGACAACATTCGAAAAACTATTCAATTTTTGCTTTCTTCCAACCTGGCCGAGGTTGTTGCGGTTTTTGCTGCAACTGTGCTTGGATTTACAATTTTGAAGCCGGCGCATTTGCTTTGGATTAACCTGATTACAGACTGTTTCCCGGCTCTTGCACTGGGTATGGAACGGCAGGAAATTGGGTTGATGTCCCGCAGGCCGCGTGACTCTAAAGAGGGCATTTTTTCCGGCGGTGTAGGACCCGACATTGCTTACCAGGGCATTATGATTTCTATTGTTACACTTGCGGCCTACTTTATCGGCCATTTCATGGAAAACGGCGTGTGGGAAATTGTAAACAGCCCGGATGGCATGACGATGGCTTTCCTTACGCTGTCTATGGCAGAAATTTTTCATTCCTTTAATATGCGGTCACAGCGCAGCTCTATTTTTCACTTGAATTATCAGAATAAAGCGTTGCTTGGTGCCATGCTTGGCTCACTTGTTATGACGTCTGTCGTTATTTATGTTCCGGCACTCTCCACAGCTTTCGGATTTGAAGAAATCTCAGCCGCTGAATATTTCACGGCGATGCTGCTTGCTTTCTCCGTTATCCCGATTGTTGAAATTGTAAAGCTCGCTCAGCGCAAATATGCAAAGGCGAACACACACAATAGCTGACAGGGGCTGCGTACAGGCAGAAAAAGGGCGGAAACTTCGACGATTCACCGAAGTTTCCGCCCAAATGTTATATTGTATTCAGCGGTTTGCAATGCGCAGAGTATTCAGTATGGCAATCATCGTAACGCCTACGTCACCGAATACGGCTTCCCACATCGTTGCCAAGCCGAATGCCGCAAGTACTAGAATAGCGGCTTTTACAGCCAGAGCAAAAATGATGTTCTGCATCACAATAAGGTGTGTCCTTTTTGCCGTTTTAATTGCCTGTATCAACTTTGATGGTTCGTCGGTCATTAATACAATATCGGCGGCTTCAATAGCCGCGTCAGAACCAAGCCCGCCCATAGCAATGCCAACATCGGCACTTGCAAGCACGGGTGCATCATTGACTCCGTCGCCGACAAAAAGCAGCTTTTTGCGGTCATGCATTTCTTCGCGCAGCGCTTCCATTTTTTCGACTTTTTGCTGAGGAAGAAGGTTAGTATAGACTGTTTCAATGCCAAGTGTGTCTGCAGTGCTTTTGCCTGCAGAGGCGCTGTCACCGGTCAGCATGGCGGTGTGAACCCCAAAATCATTCAGTTCATGGATAGTGCTGGCACTGTCCGCTTTTATTTCATCTGAAATTTGTATGGAACCCGCGAATTTTCCATCTACAGCGAGGTACACAAGGGTTCCATTTGCTGTAATTTCTCTGCAGTCAATTTTTTTATCCGCCATCAGGCTGTAGCTGCCTGCTAGAACATTTTTCCCGTCGACCTTTATGCACACTCCCTTGCCGGGAATTTCTTCACAGTCCGCAGTGCGTGAAGCATCCGGCCCTTTCCCATAAGCTTCGCGAATGGAAATGGCTATGGGGTGGGTGGAGTACTGTTCAGACTGAGCGGCGAAATCCAGCAGGCTCTTTTCATCCCAGCCAGGCTCCGCACTGATTTTCGTTACACGGAAAGTTCCTTTTGTTAATGTACCGGTTTTGTCAAAAACCACTGTGTCAACATGGTTCAGTGCTTCCAGATAATTGCCGCCTTTTATGAGGATTCCCTGCCGGGAAGCACTGCCTATACCCCCAAAAAAGCTAAGAGGAATTGAAATTACAAGTGCGCAGGGGCAGGAAACAACCAAAAACGTGAGTGCGCGGCTAATCCACTCGGAAAAAGATGCACCTGGTACGGTAAGCGGCGGGATAATAGCGAGGGCTAATGCAGCAAAAACCACGGTTGGAGTATAAATTTTTGCGAACTTTGTGATAAAGTTTTCGGTCGGAGCCTTTTTACTGGCTGCATTCTGTACTAAATCGAGAATTTTTGAAACAGTTGATTCACCAAAAATTTTTGTGACCTTAACAGTCAGAACGCCGCTTTTGTTGATTGAGCCGGAAAGAATTTCACTTCCTGGCTTTACCGCGCGCGGAACGGATTCACCGGTAAGAGCGGATGTGTCGGCAAAAGAACGGCCTTCCACAACAATTCCATCCAGAGGGACCTTTTCACCAGGCTGCACCAGTATCAGGTCGCCGGGTTTTACATCTTCCGGTGAAACTTTTTTTATTTCATTGCCACATTTCAGGTTTGCAGAATCAGGGCGGATATTCATCAGTGAGGCTATCGACTTTTTTGAGCGGTCAACTGCGCGGTCCTCAAAAAATTCGCCGACGCGATAGAAAAGCATTACAGCGACGCCTTCACCGAACTCGCCAATACAGAAAGCGCCGATTGTTGCAACGCTCATTAGAAAATTTTCATCAAAAATTTGCCCGGCCAGAATGTGCCGTATGGCTTTCCAAACAATCTTTCCGCCTAGGATTAGATAGCTTGAAAGAAAAACTGCAATTTTTGCTGTGCTGGGAATTGGGAATAGCATCCCAATCAAAAACAGCGCTGTGCCAAGGACAAATGCTGCCATTTCGGCTTTGCTTTCTGCATCTTCTGTGGGGGCC
Organism: Bacillota bacterium; assembly: GCA_023417635.1. Taxonomy (GTDB): domain Bacteria; phylum Bacillota; class Clostridia; order Oscillospirales; family Acutalibacteraceae; genus Thermocaproicibacter. The sequence continues at coordinate 5,863 of JAEZFF010000035.1, forward strand.
GCTGTGGGCGCCGAGCAGCTTTTGCAGGGGATATTTTCCGGATTGCTGCGTGTTTCTTCGCTTTCCATAAGATCCCCGCCTCTTCTATAAAATGAATGATTGAACAATTAATCAACTATTAAAGCAAAATAGCCTAATAACTTTTTTCTGCAAAAAACAAAATGGCCTATTCGGAAACATGGGCAAGGCCTTGGTCAAAAATGTTCTTTACATGGTCGTCGTCAAGAGAGTAATAAACGACTTTTCCGTCGCGCCGATTTTTTATAAGTTTTGATTGCTTCAAAATACGAAGCTGATGTGAGATAGCAGACTTTGTCATGCCAAGCAATGCGGCAATGTCACATACACACATCTCAGACTCAAAAAGCGCACAAAGAATTTTTACCCTTGTAGAGTCACCAAAGACTTTGAACAAGTCTGCAAGGTCAAGCAAAGATTCTTCTTCGGGCATTTTTTTACGAACTTTTGCTACAGTTTCTTCGTGAATGACTGTGCAGTCGCATTTGTCTATATCGGGTATCAGAGGACTCATCGTTATTCGCCGCCAATCGTTTGAACAATTGATTACTTGTTCAATTGTTATTATACTCGGGTTTTTGCTGTTGTCAAGCAATATCTTACGCATATTTGCGGGCAATATGAAATGTTTTTGCAGAAGTCTTACGAATGATTTGTCTATAATATTGAATTTTTCTGAAATAATTGACAATAAAAATTTATGCAACTATAATGTTGAACATACAACAGTTTGATATTCACCAATTTAAAAAGGGGGTGTTAACAAAAAGATGCAGGAGAAAAAAGATTCGGTTGGAATGCAGCTGCGCTGCCTGAACAATTTAATCATGAGATATATGGAAAACTCGCCGGTAAAGAAGAAGATGGATCAGATTACCGGTATGAATGGTTGGATTATTGGTTATATCGCGTCCCATCCGGATGAAAATATTTACCAGAAAGACTTTGAAAAGCGTTTTAGCATCACACGTTCCACCGCTTCAAAAGTTCTTACGCTGATGGAAAAAAAGGGCCTGGTGATACGCCAGAGTGTCCCGCAAGATGCACGCCTGAAAAAAATAGTCCTAACACCGAAAGCACTTGAAGTTCACGAAATGGTACAGCAGGACGCGGCTCATTTTGAAGGGGTACTGACTAAAGATTTTTCAAAAGAGGAATTTGAGCTCCTCCTTTCCTACCTTGAACGTATGAAAAAAAATATGCAAGAACTTGTAAAGTAAGAATTAACTGCTTTAGATTTTATTTTTGCAAAGGGAATGATGCTTATGATAAAAAAACTTGCTTTAAGTCTGCGCGAGTATAAAAAAGATTCGATTCTTACGCCAATCTATGTCATTTTTGAAGCGGTTATCGATATTATCATACCGCTTTTAATGGCAAATCTGATAGATTATGGCATTGACGAAAAAAACATGAACTATGTGCTCAAAATTGGTCTGCTTCTTCTTTTAGGCGCATTCTTTGCCATGTTTTTTGGTGCGCTTTCCGGTAAAAGCGCTGCAACTGCTTCTGCGGGCTTCGCCAAAAACCTGCGGCACGATATGTACTACAGGATACAGGATTTTTCTTTTTCCAATATTGATAAATTTTCAACGGCGAGCATTGTAACACGCCTTACGACAGATGTTAACAACCTGCAAATGGCGTATCAGATGATTCTGCGTGTTGCAATCCGCAGCCCAGCTATTCTAATATTCAGTTTGGTCGTTGCGTTCCGCATCAACAAGCAACTCTCTATGATATTTTTAGCGGCAATTCCAATTCTCGGTGTTGGACTTGGCGTTATTATGATGAATGTCCATCCAATTTTTGAACGCGTTTTCAAAACATACGATAAGCTGAACAATGTTGTACAGGAGAATCTGCGCGGTATTCGCGTTGTAAAGTCTTATACTCGTGAAAAACACGAGGAAGAGAAATTCGGTAATATTTCAAAGTCTATTTATATGGATTTTTCAAAAGCCCAGAAACGCCTTGCCCTCAATGCACCGCTGATGCAGTTTTGCGTTTACGGCTGTTTAATCCTCATTTCATGGCTTGGCGCACGCGCAATCGTTGCTTCCGGAAATAACCCGGCTGTCGGCCTTTCTACCGGCCAGCTAATGAGCCTTATTACGTATACCTTTCAGATCTTAATGAGTTTGATGATGTTCTCTATGGTATTCGTCATGATTATTGTTTCCAGAGCATCAGCAGAACGTATTGTACAGATTTTGGATGAGGAAAGTGACCTTAAAAACCCGGTAGAGCCGATTTATAATGTTGAAGACGGTTCCATTGAATTTCGCGATGTTACTTTTTCTTATGCCCGGAAAGCTGATAAACCGGTTTTGAACCATATTAACCTTTCCATTCGTCCGGGTGAGACCATTGGCATTATAGGTGGTACAGGTTCTTCTAAATCCAGTCTAGTGCAGCTTATACCGCGCTTGTATGATGTGGTTTCGGGTGAAGTGCTGGTAGGTGGAAAAGATGTGCGTGAGTATGACATTGATTCCCTTCGCAATCAGGTTGCTATGGTGCTGCAGAAAAATGTGCTTTTTTCAGGAACCATAAACGATAACCTGCGCTGGGGCAACGAGAATGCAACCAATGAGGAAATGAAGCGAGCCTGCTGCCTGGCACAGGCGGATGGCTTTATTCAGGAATTCCCTGAAAAATATGACACCTATATTGACCAGGGAGGAACCAATGTTTCCGGTGGGCAGAAACAGAGGATTTGTATTGCGCGTGCACTCTTGAAAAAGCCACAGATTCTAATACTAGATGACTCCACCAGCGCTGTAGATACCAAAACCGATGCGCTGATTCGGAAGGCATTCCGCGACGAAATTCCTAACACAACAAAGATTATTATTGCACAGCGTATTTCTTCCGTTCAGGATGCAGACAAAATTGTTGTGCTTGACGATGGGAAAGTCAATGCGGTCGGTACACATGAAGAATTGCTGAAAACTTGCCCGATTTATCAGGAAGTATATGATTCACAGACCAAAGGGGGCCTAATCCATGAATGACTCCAAAAAGGGAATCCCGGCAGATAAAAATATGAATCGGATGCGCTTTAAACCGGGTACCGTAAAACGCCTCTTTTCTTATATGAAAACATTTAAGCCGCAACTGATTTTTGTTGTATTATGCATTTTGGTGAGCGCGGCAGCCGGAGCTGCTTCTTCCTTGTTTATTCAGCGCCTGATTGATGATTACATTACTCCAATCCTTCTGGAAAAAGCGCCTGTTTATACGGGACTTATTAAGGCATTGACCGTAATGGGCTGCATTTATGCTGCTGGTATTTTGACGACTTACTTATACAATCGTATTATGGTTGTTGTTGCGCAGGGTACGGAAAAGAAAATCCGTGACAGTATGTTTGCACATATGCAGTCTTTGCCAATCCGTTATTTTGATACACATTCGCACGGCGATATTATGAGCTACTATACAAACGATGTAGATACGCTTTCACAGATGATTTCACAGAGTATGCCGCAGATGTTTGCAACTCTTGTTTCCATAACAGCGGTTTTTTTCTCTATGCTTTACCTGAGCATAGGGCTCACCGTATTCGTTGTGATATTTACGGCGCTTTTGCTGTTAGTCATTAAAAAGATTGTAGGGAAAAGCGGCATCTTTTTTGTACACCAGCAGAGATCAATTGCTTCGGTAAATGGCTATATTGAAGAGATGATAAACGGCCAGAAGGTCGTAAAAGTCTTTTGTCACGAAAAAAAAGCGGAAGAAGAGTTTGACAGTAAAAACAGCGAACTTTGTCACGATGCCACGGAGGCTAATAAATACGGCAATATTTTAATGCCGGTCATTTTCAGCATGGGGTATGTGCTGTATGTATTGCTGGCTGTTTTGGGCGGTGCTTTGACAATCGGCGGCGTTAAGAATTTAAGCCTTACAGGGGTACATGCGCTGACGATTGGTGCCATAGCCTCTTTCCTGGTGCTTTCCCGCAGTTTTGTAAACCCAATCGGGCAGGTTTCTCAGCAAATTAATTTTGTAATTATGGCGCTTGCAGGTGCATCACGAATTTTTGAGCTTTTGGATGAACCAAGTGAAACCGATGATGGCTACGTTACGCTGGTAAACGCCGAAATGAAAGATGGAGAGCTGAAAGAAACCGAGAAGCGTACTGAACTTTGGGCATGGAAACATCCTCATGGTGATGGTACGCTGACCTATACACAGCTTACAGGTGACATTCGCCTTTTTGATGTTGACTTTGGTTACGAAGAAAACAAGACTGTTCTGCACAATATTACGCTGTATGCGGAACCTGGGCAGAAGGTAGCGTTCGTCGGTGCAACGGGTGCAGGAAAGACGACTATTACGAATTTGATTAACCGCTTTTACGATATTGCGGACGGTAAAATACGGTATGACGGCATTAACATAAATAAAATCAAAAAAGAGGATCTCCGCCGTTCTCTTGGCATTGTTCTGCAGGATGTTAACCTGTTTACCGGTACTGTGATGGACAACATCCGTTACGGCAAACTTGACGCTACCGATGAAGACTGTATTGCGGCTGCAAAACTAGCCAATGCAGACGGATTTATCCAGATGCTTCCCGACGGATATAATACTGTACTGGGAGGCGACGGTGGCGGCCTTTCACAAGGCCAGTGTCAGTTGATTTCCATTGCCCGCGCTGCTGTTGCAGATCCGCCTGTTATGATTCTGGATGAAGCAACTTCCTCCATCGATACCCGTACCGAAGCTATTGTTCAGAAGGGTATGGATGCCCTGATGAAGGGCCGTACCGTATTTGTTATTGCGCACAGGCTTTCTACCGTTCGAAATTCCGATGTCATTATGGTGTTGGACCACGGCCGTATTATTGAGCGTGGCAGCCATGATAAATTAATCGAACAGAAGGGCCGATACTACCAGCTTTATACCGGTGCATTTGAACTGGAATAAGCAAACCGAACAGACAAAAATACCCCGAAGAAGTTTCTGTGGGGTATTTTTTTGACTAATTTGAATTTAGGTGATTGTATGAATCTTATCGGCAGCAAGGTAATTCTGAAGCCTATGACGCTATCTCTTTGCAACGAAGTATACCGGAACTATGTACCTGACCCTATAATGACGGATAAACCGTTTTCTTATACGGAAGAATGGGTAAATCAGTATTTCACTTCGCGTGACGGTGACCCAGCGCGCAGATTTTTTGCCGTTACTGTTGCTGGGCGCGCAATAGGAGAAATACAGGTTAAGTATCTTAATTTCATTGTAAAAAAAGGGAATATTGGAATTACTTTAATTAACGACAGTGTTAAGGGAAAAGGGTATGGAACAGAAGCAGAACGGCGGATAATTCAATATGCTTTTCAGAAACTGAAATTAAATGTCCTGTATGCCGATGCTGTTCTGCGAAACACCAGAAGTCAGCATATAATGGAGAAACTTGGGTTCCGCTATGTCCACAAAGATGATATCTTTCGATACTATGAGCTGCAGCGTGAAAATTATAAAGGATGAGAAAACAGCCTCTCTTCGCAAGCGTTTGCTTACGAAAAGAGGCTGTTTATATTCTACGCGGATTTTTCCGCCTTTTGTCTTTTAATAACTTTTAACCGTGAGAATTCCTCGCGGTCCTTTTCTTCAAGAGCTTCTGTAATCGTTTTTACAGTTGCTTCAAAGCGCGGAATCATAATATTTTTCAGTGCATTTGCACGCTTCTGGGTTTTCTTCACGGCGTCTGCCAAACGGTAAACACTGTTTTCCACCTCTGCAAGCTCTGCAGTAAGGCGCTTGACTTCCATGAATTTTTTGTAAGTTTGGTCTAGAAGAATGTTAGAAGAGTGCAGACCAAAAGGCGCCGGAATATCCTCTTGCTCTTTTAGTGATACCATCGGAATCTCAACGCCCATAACACTGCGGTAAGCGACATTCAGGCCATCTTCAATCGGAACAGTCTGCGCTGCTTCCGCACAAAAGCCAAGCGTAAGATTCGCCTGCTGCAGGAGCTGGTAGGCTTCTGCATATGCACGGTCAATTTTTCCTTGTATTTTGGAAGCGCGGTCAATTAAAGACATCATCTCACGAACCAAAATATTGCGCTTTCTGTCCAGAAGATCGAATCCGGTGCGTGAAAGTTCAAGCGACTTTTTGGTAGCCAGAAGATTTCCCTTGGTAGGAACAACTTGGTTAGTCATTAGAACCGCCCTCGTTTTCCTGCTGATTTTCTGCATCGCTCATATCAGATTGCTTTTTGTCTTTTGCCTTCTGAACACGAGCCTTTGCCGGCTCATAGTATTTATCCAGCGTTTCATCGTCAACACGGTCAAGAGATGCACGGGGAAGGGTAGTAAGCAGTTCCCAGCCAAGGTCAAGGCTTTGTTCAATAGAACGGTTATCATGGGGGCCTTGATTGACAAACTTTGCTTCAAACTCTTTGCCAAACTGTATATATTGTTTATCTTCCGGCGAAAGTTCTTCTTCGCCGATAACGGAAGCGAGCGAACGAGCATCCATTACCTTTGCATATGCTGCAAACAGCTGGTTGGAAAGAGCCGAATGGTCTTCACGGGTAAAGCCTGCACCAATGCCGTCTTTCATAAGACGCGAAAGGGAAGGAAGAACAGCAACCGGTGGGTAAGTCCCCGCGGCATCAAGCGAACGGTCCAGCACGATCTGGCCTTCTGTAATGTAACCGGTAAGGTCTGGTACAGGGTGTGTAACATCGTCGTTCGGCATCGTCAGAATTGGAATCTGTGTTACAGAACCGGACTTACCGCGTATCATGCCTGCACGCTCATATAATGAAGCAAGATCCGAGTACAGGTAGCCAGGGAAGCCTTTTCTGCCTGGAATTTCGCCTTTGGAAGAGCTGAATTCACGCAACGCCTCTGCGTAGGAAGTCATATCGGTCATAATGACGAGGATATGCATCCCAAGCTCAAAAGCAAGGTACTCGGCAACCGTAAGTGCACAGCGCGGTGTAAGAATTCTTTCAATGATTGGGTCATTTGCCAAGTTGAGGAACATAACAACGCGCTGCAGAATGCCGGATTCTTCGAAAGAACGGCGGAAGTAATCTGCAACATCGTTTTTTACGCCCATTGCGGCAAATACGATTGCAAAATTACCGTTTTCTGCTCCAGTGATTTTGGCCTGTCTTGCAATCTGA
>JAEZFF010000038.1 GCA_023417635.1 Bacillota bacterium
ACCGTAGCGCTGCGGTTCAGATCTTTTGTAATGAACACGCAGATAGGGTGCGGGTTGGAACAGATGACGGTAAAGTACTTGTTCAGGTTAATGCCCTCAATCACGCTGTCAATTACAACAGACTTGAGCATGAGGCCAAGGCACGAAAACAAAGCTGTTTTTACGCTGAACACGAGGAAAGCGGAAAGCGTTATGAGTACATCGCTAAGAAAAAGCGATTTGCCAATATCTACGCTGGTGTGCTTTTTCAAAATCATGGCAATAATATCGGTGCCGCCCGAAGAAGCTCCAATGTTAAAAAGGACTGCGGAACCGAAAGCCGGCAGTACTACGGCAAAAACAAGGTCGAGCATCGGCTCGCCGGTGACCGACTGTTTGAGGGGTACCGCTTTTTCCAGAATGGAAACGAAGACCGAAAGGATTACGCTGGAGTAAGCGGTCTTCAGGCCAAAACCGCGCCCTAAAAAGATGAATCCGGCGATGACAAGAAGCATATTTAGGATAAAGTTTGCAGTGCCGGGCGAAAAGGGCGTTAGTTTTCCAAGAACAACCGAAAGGCCTGAAACGCCCCCAAATGAAAAGTCGTTTGGAAACTTGAAAAAGTAAATACCTACGGCAACCACAAAAGTGCTTACTGTAATAATAAAGTAATCCCGAAAGATGCTGAAAGCCTTTTTTTTCATTCCTGTACCTGCACATCCCTAAATGGCTAATTTTCTGCTTTTCCGCTGGCCTTACCGATTATAGCATCTCTTCTGGAAAAAGTAAAAAAATATTTTAAAATCCCCTTTACAAACGGTGAAAAGGATGATATGATAACCACAGCAAATAAATAAAAATAACTATTATCGTTTTTTGAAGGAGGTGTGTAGCATCGCAGAAAACGAAAAAAAGCGCAACTATTCAAGAAAGCGCGAAGCAATTCTAAAAGCCGTTCGCTCTACAACCTGCCATCCGACGGCCGAGTGGGTGTACCAGACTTTGAAACCGCATTATCCGGATCTTTCACTCGGCACGGTTTACCGTAACCTGACCCAGTTCAAAAAGGACGGAACGGTTATCACCGTTGGCACGGTAAATGGGCAGGAACGCTATGACGGGAACGTCCATCCGCACACGCATTTTGTCTGTACCTGCTGCGGCGCGGTGCTGGATGTTCCGGGCGACTTCCTCAGTAAAGACCAGGTGCTGGAAGCAGCTAGAAACATGAATCTTCGGGTGGAATCCAGCGATGTGGTTCTGCACGGCATCTGCAGCAAATGCCTGCAGAAGAAAAATCTTTGACCAAAAGGCGCAAGCCTTTCAATATTAAAAAATGATGGAGGTATTCATGATGAAAAAATTTGTTTGTTCTGTATGTGGCTATGTGTACGAAGGCGACGAACCGCCGGTAAAATGCCCGCAGTGCGGCGCTCCAAAATCGAAGTTCCAAGAGCAGACCGAAGGTGTTTCCTTTGCCTGCGAGCATGAAATCGGTATTGCACAGGGTGTGGACAAGGAAGTCTACGACGGCCTCAAAGCCAACTTTCAGGGTGAATGCAGCGAAGTTGGTATGTACATTGCCATGAGCCGCCAGGCAGACCGTGAAGGCTACCCGGAAATTGCCGCTGCTTTCAAGAAATATGCTTTAGAGGAAGCAGAGCACGCTTCAAAATTTGCGGAACTTCTCGGCGAAGTACTTACCAAAAGCACAAAGAAAAACCTTGAGATGCGCGTAGAAGCGGAGTCCGGCGCATGCTCTGGCAAACTTGCTATTGCAAAACGTGCCAAGGCGCTCAACTATGATGCAATCCACGATACCGTACACGAGATGGCAAAAGACGAAGCCCGCCATGGCCGTGGTTTCGAGGGTTTGCTGAAGAGATACTTCGGCGAATAAAAAATCAGTTTTCAGTGAAAAATGGTGAAATAAATGGCAGTGCTGCTTTTTGCGGCACTGCCATTTTCCTGCGTTCGGCTGGCTTAGGATACCGAGGTTTTGCAGGCGAATATTTTCGGGCCTTTTCAGGAAAGATACAGAAAAAGTATTCTTCAGCATCTGCGTATGGCGTAAAAGAATCAAGCGGATTCCAATATCGTGTAAAATTGAGTAAATACGGATGAATCCAGAAAATTACTTGGAAAATATATTATTGCTGCAATGGGCAATGAAGGAAATACTGGGCTATGAGAATTGTACGAAATGTACTAAAAATACATAGCTAATAGCAATATATTAGACAAATATAAAAATATTTTTCAAATAATCCAAAATGTCGCTTGACAAGCGGCACAATCTGTTATAAGCTATGCACATATCAATCCTTTATATATGCCCCAGTAGCTTAACGCAAGAGCATTTGGTTATTTCCAAAGGTTGTCGGTTCAACTCCGTCCCAGGGCAAAAAATTTCACATGAGTGAGGTAAAAATTATGTTCGAAGACAAAACGTTAGTCTGTCAGGAATGCGGGAAGGAGTTCACCTGGACTGCTGGTGAGCAGGAATTCTATGCCGAAAAAGGTTTCACAAATGAGCCGAAAAGGTGCCCGGATTGCCGCAAAGCTCGCCGTATGAACCAGAAGCCGCAGCGCGAAATGTACGATGCTGTTTGCGCTTCCTGCGGTGCTCCCTGCAAAGTTCCGTTCCAGCCGACCGAAGGCCGCCCGGTATATTGCAGCGAATGCTTCGCAAAGATGAAGGAAGAAGGCTGAGCCTTTTCGGCTTAGTCAGCTTTTAACACGGATTAACACGGCCGGTGTGCTTTTATAGCATACCGGCCGTATTTTGTACCAAACAGGGCAGGCCATCCGTTTTACGGATGGCCTGCCCTGCATTTTTGGAAAAAGCGGCTATTTTTTTACGTTCTCAAGTTTGCCAAGCTTCATTTTCTTTTTGCAGTCGCTGCAGTAGCCGTACAGCTCCAAACTGTGGCCGGTTACCGAAAACCCGGTTTCCTTTTCCAGTTGCTGTTCCAGCCCGCTCAAAGGGCAGTGCTCTACCGGAATCATTTTGCGGCAGCCGAGGCACACAAGGTAGTGCCGGTGGATGCTGCGGTTCAGTTCAAACAAGGCGCTGTCGGCTTCAGCACTGCTTATTTTTTTTACGATTTCCTTTGAAACAAGCACATCCAGAATCCGGTAGACGGTGGAAAGACTAATCGGTACATTCTTTTCCTTTAGGTCTATAAACACCTGTTCGGCTGTTATGGGGCTGTCTTTTCCATCCAGTATGCGCAGAACGTCGTTCCGCCTGCGCGTATTTTTCAACCCGCACTTTTTCAGGCACTCCGATTCATTTTTCTCTTTTCGTTCCAAGTCATTCATCTTCTTTCATTCCGCAAGGTGCTTCCGGCGGGAGTGGCATCCCTTTAAGATGTATACGGCAAAGTAACATACGCAGGAAAGAATAACAATGCTGGCGCCGGAAGACAGATTTAATGTATACGAAAGCCAGAGCCCTGCCAAGCAGAAAACCATGCCCAGCAAAACGGAAAGGGCCATCCGCGGACGGAAGCTGCGAACCAGAAGCCCGGCCGTTGCCGCAGGCGCTGTGAGAAGAGCCAGCACCAGCATAATGCCCACGGCGCGGATCATTACAACAACGGTCATGGCAACAAGAACCAGCAGAACATAGTCGAGGAAGGCGGTCCACACACCCATGACCTGTGCAAACTCCGGGTCAAAAAGGTAGGCTTTCCATGTGTCGAACAGTGCAAATATAACAAGCAGCACAATCACGGTAAGTCCTGCCATCAGCCGCAGGTCTGTCTGTGTAACAGACAGAATGTTGCCGAAAAGGTATGAGGTAAGGTCCGGTGGATAGCTTTTCATCAAAGAAACAAAAAGGATGCCGAGCGCCATGCCGCTTGACCAGAAAAGGCCAATGGCAACGTCGGACTGTCCCCCCTTGCGGCGGCTGATGGCTCCAATGGAAACGGCGGCCGCAACGGAAAATAGAAATGCACCTAGAATTGGCTCAAAACCCAGAAGGTAGCCAAGACCCACACCACCAAGAGAAGTATGTGCAATTCCGCCGCTCAGCATGACGAGCTTTTTTTCAATGACGATTACACCAATAATACCGCAGACAATACTTGTCAGAATTCCGGCAAGCGCAGCATTCTGCAGAAAATGGTAATTCATAAGGGCTTGCAGCATTTTAGTCCTCCTTTCCGTGCGGCCTTAATACGCGGTGCGGCACGCCATGGGCAATCAGGTCGACCGGGCAGCCGTAAAGCGTGTCTACTGTCTTTTCGTCCAGTTCCGGCTCACCATGGTAGACCAGCGTATGGTTCAGGCATGCCAGCCGATGCACCTGTGAAGAAACGGCGAGCATATCGTGCGTAACGAGCAAAACCGTCATTCCGCGGTGATTCAGTTTTGCCAGCAGGTCAAAAATCTGCTCCCGGGATTTTGCGTCTACGCTTGCTGTGGGTTCATCCAGCATCAGAACTTTAGGGCCGACGGCTAGGGCGCGTGCGATCAGCATTTTTTGAAATTCGCCGCCGGAAAGGGCATGAATCTGACGTTTGGCAAGGCTGGAGATTCCAACTTTGCGCAGAGCCGACGCAGCGGCTTCGCGGTCAGAAGCATCGTAACGGTGAAAGAGTGGATTCTTTTTAGTAAGCCGCCCCGTCAGCACAACTTCGTTGACTGAAACGGGAAAATCCTTTTCCATGGTGGAGAACTGCGGTACATACCCAACCAGGCTCCCGGCTTTTCCAGCTGGTTTTCCACAGACAGAAACAGAACCGGAAGAGGCTGGAACAAGGCCGAGTATCGCTTTGAGCAGTGTGGTTTTTCCGCCGCCGTTCGGCCCAATAATGCCAAGGTATTCCCCCGGCTCCACATTTAGAGTAACGTCGGTCAGCGCCTGGTTGGCGCCGTAGCGAACGGAAAGGTGCTTTACACGGAGAATCGAATCCATGAAATGTAATTCCTTCTTTAGTTATTTGTTTCGTTTTTAACTGCACCTGCAATGGCTGAAGCCATTTTTTTCAGGTTATTTTCATAGTCGCCGGCAAGGGGAGCCAGCTCGACGGTTTTGCCGCCGATTTCAGCCGCAAAGGCCTCCGCCTGTTTGCTGTCGCTTTCCGCCTGATAAAAAATTGCTTTTGCACCGTCTTTTTTTGCCAGGTCAACGAGTTCCTGCATATGCTGTGCGGTTGATTCTTTTCCTTCCTGTTCAAGCGCTACCATCTTTAGCCCATAATCATCCGCAAAGTAGCCGAACGCGGGGTGGAAGACAAGAAAGGTCTTTGAGGATACGCCGGTAAGCAGATTCTTTACTTCTGTGTCCAGGGAATTCAGCCGCTTTTCATAGGCAGCCGCGTTGGCTTTATATTCTTGTTTATGCTCCGAGTCCACAACGCTCATTTCGTCTGCCATTTCCTGAACCATGACTTTGGCGCGTTTGGGGGAAAGCCAGATATGCGGGTCACGGTCCCCAGCCTCAAATTTTCGGTCCGGGTAGGCCTGTGAAACTTTTTCCTGCAGTTTTACAACTTTCATGCTGGAAGGCACTTTGGGCAGCACGCTTGCGGTTTCAGTCGGCACGCCAATCGCAAAATATATTTTGGCGTTGCTGAATTCGGCCATTGCCTTCGGGGTTGGCTCATAAGTTTCTGGGCTGCTTCCCGGCGGAACGATTGTTATTACCTGCGCAAGGTCGCCGCACACAGCTTTTGCAAAGGTGGCTTCCGGAACGATGCTGACGGCCACAACAGGTTTATCGCCGCTCTGCGGTGAGGCGGGACTCCCAGAACACCCAGCTGTGCTGAACAGCAGAGCCATGCAGAGGACGGCGCAGAAAATTTTCAGTCCTTTTTTCATGCAGTTTAATCTCCAGACAAACAAATTTGCAAACAATTCGCATTTGCACACTAAAGAATAGCACGGAAATCCGGTGTTGTAAATATCTTTTTTCAGTCTGGTAAGACTATACATTGAAAGGAGGGAATACAATGGACAAATTTGCATTGACATTATTGATTATTGGCGGATTGAACTGGGGCTGCATTGGCATTTTTGGTTTTGACGTCATCGGCTGGATCTTTGGCGGCCAGCTTGCCGTAGGCAGCCGGATCATTTTTATAGTTGTTGCAGCTGCGGCCATCTGGTGCTGCCGCTTTTTGTTTTCAAGTCACGAAGAAAGCTCACACACCCACCCGGCGCACACGTAGCAAAAAAATGCCGTCCGCTTTTAAACGGGCGGCATTTCTGTATGTGGAATCAACAGATAGGTTCAGCAGCGGTTCATTTCGTAAATCAGCCGCAGGCCTTCCAGCAGCAGGGTATCATTGTGAATAATTTCCCGGCTGCACTGCTGAATGATTTCCCCGGCAAGGCCGCCTGTGGCAACGACTTTACATTTTTTGCCGAGCTCCCGCTCCATGCGGTTGCACATCCCGTCAACCATGCAGGCCGTTCCGCAGATTAGGCCGGAGCGCATACATTCCGCGGTGTTTCTGCCTATGGCATGCGGAGGAGCCTCTAGGCTGACGGAAGGAAGCTGCGCCGTGCGGCTTGTAAGGGCATCCAGAGAAATCCCTACTCCGGGTGCGATGGCACCGCCCAGCATCTGCCGGTTTTCATCCAGAACGATAAATGTTGTGGCGGTGCCCATGTCCAGAATAATGCACGGCCCGCCGTACAGATTTGCTGCAGCCACACAGCCCACCATCAGGTCGGCGCCAACTGTTTCGGCACCCTGTATGTCCACTTTAATGCCGGTTTCGGTTTCCGGGCCGACGCAGACGGGCTTTTTCCCGGTGAGGCGGCTGATGGCATTCACAAGGGAATGATTCACCGAAGGGACGACGGAACTCACGGCTGCACCTTCAATTTCGCCCGTGGAAACACCGTGAAGCGAAAGAATTTCTTTCAGCTCAATGGTATACTGGTCTTCCATACGCCGCCTGTCGGTTGCCATGCGGGAAACAAAAAGAAGTTCGCTGCCGCGGTAGACGCCAAGAGTAATATTTGTATTGCCAATATCAAGAACAAGAATCATTTCAAAGCTCCCGTCTGCAGATGCCGCAAGCATGGCGGAATGTCTGCCGGCAATTTTTATTTTGTATAAATTATAACAAACTTTTTTCGCTGATGCAACGCTTCTTGCTATGTGCCGAAAAAAATGTGCACGGCGAGTGCGGAAAGGATGCAGGCGGTCAGATCGCCGACCAATGCAGCCGGGATGGTATGGCGTGTTTTCTTAATACCGACGGAACCATAGTAAACTGCTACGGCGTAAAAGGTCGTTTCGGTCGAACCAGCCATCACGGAAGCAACGCGGCCGGCGAAACTGTCGGGGCCGCAGTCCTTGTAAATCTGCGTCAGCACGGCAGTGGAGCCGCTGCCGGAAATAGGCTTTATCAGCGCGAGCGGCATGACCTGCGGCGGAAGGCCGAGCGCGCTTGCTGCCGGTGCAAGCAGGGAAGAAAGAAGGTCCAGTGCACCGGAAGCGTTCAGCATAGAAACAGCCATAATCAGCCCTACAAGGGTTGGAAGAATGGAAACAGAAGACTGCAGCCCTTCTTTTGCGCCGGCAATAAACGTGTCGAACACCGGAACTTTGCGGAAAAAGCCGAAAAGTACGATGCAGGCAATCACCACTGGTACGGCGTAAGAGCCGAAGTCAGGCATGAAATTTTTCCTCCAAAAGTTTGGCGGCTGTTACACCGGCCAGCAGTGCGCCAATAGAAGCAAACCATACGGCGGGGAGTATGTCGAACGGGGAAACGGAACCGTACTGTGCGCGGAGCGTTGCAGTATAAGTAGGGATCAGCTGGATGGAGGCCGCGTTGATGACAACAAACATAGCCATGGCGTTGTCGGCTGTGGCGGTCGGGTTATTTTTTTTCAGTTCTTTCATGGCGGCAATGCCAAGGGGTGTGGCAGCATTCCCAAGGCCCAGGAGGTTTGCCGTAATGTTCATGCACATGGCCCGTATGGCAGAGCCGCCTTTTTCACAGGAAGGGAAAAGCCGGTGTACGACAGGGCTGAAAATACGGGCCAGAATGCGCGTAACGCCGCCTTTTTCAGCTATTTTCATCAGCCCTGTCCAGGCACACATCATCCCCGTCATACCAATCACGAGGGTTACCGCACTGCCTGCCCCGCTTAACACCGAAGCGGAAAGCTGCGGCATTCGCCCAGTAATGGCAGCACAGAAAATACTGAAAATTATCATAAAAACCCAGATATAGTTTAACAAAATGTTCATCTTCTTCCATGGATGATCCGTATATAATTATTCATAGGGTTTCCTAAGTATGCAAAAAATGTTTTCTGTAAATTCCTGCAACTTATTGACAATTATGGAAAAGCATATTAAACTGTTTTTTGCACATCTGTTGCGTTTTTGGTTTTATTTTGTGGAAAGGGTGAACTAAATTGAAATTTACGGGTATTGTAAGAAAGGTTGACGAACTAGGGCGAATTGTATTGCCTAAAGAGCTGAGGAACACTTTAAACATCAATGAAAAGGATCCTCTCGAAATCTACGTCGACGACGACAACAAAATCATTCTGAAGAAGTATGAACCGGCCTGCATTTTCTGTGGCGGCATGAACGAGATTATCAATTACAAGGGCTACAATGTTTGCAAAGACTGCCAGAAAAAGCTGGACAAGCTTTTTGAAGACCAGGAGTAAATAAGGCAAAATCCAAAGCATCGTTATGAAACGCATTTGTGCAATAAAAACGGACGGACTTCCGATTCCCGGAAGCCCGCCCGCTTTTTAACTTTGTGGCAGAATGCTTATTTATGGTATTTTTCAACAATGTCGCGCACGGCGTCAACAATGTAGTCGGATTCTTCGTCGGTAAGCGACGGGTAAAGCGGCAGCGAGATGATGCGCTCAAAATGTTTTTCCGTATTTGGGAAGTCACCTTTCTTGTAACCATAGCGGCTTGTGTAGGCGCTCATGCTTGTAACCGGGATAAAGTGAACGCTGGTGCCCACATTGCGGTCGTTCAGCTCTGTGATGAAGCGGTCGCGGTCTATGGTCAGCAGTTCCGGCTTAATGCGCAGAATATAAAGGTGCCAGGAATGTGTGGTGTAGTCCGGCACATACGGCGGTTCCACTGCGTCAATTTTTGCAAATTCACGCTGGTATTTTTCGGCAATGCGCAGGCGGTTTTTCTGCATTTCGTCAATGCGGGAAAGCTGTACAAGGCCAAGGGCCGCCTGGATGTCGAACATATTATACTTAAACCCAGGCTCACAGATGTCGTACTTCCATGTGCCGCCTTTTGCGTAGCGGTTCCAGGCGTTGTGGCTCATGCCCTGCCCGGCCCAGATGCGTGCCTTTGCATCGATGTCGTCATCGTCGGTTACCAGCATTCCGCCTTCGCCGGTCGTCAGGTTTTTCGTTGCGTAAAAGCTGTAGGAAGCGGTTCCTTTGAGCTTATTGCCAATGAGGCGGCCCTTGTAGCGGCTTTCCAGTGCGTGGGCTGCATCTTCCGACACAAAAAGGTTGTGCTTGTCGGCAATCTCGTAAATGCGGTCGAGGTCGCAGACCTGCCCGCTGTAATGCACGGGGACAACAGCTTTTGTTTTCGGCGAGATTTTCTTTTCAATCTCATCCGGATCAATGCAGCCGGTGCGGTAGTCAATATCGGCAAAAATCGGTTTTGCGCCAACGTGAATAATGGTGCTTGCCGTGGAGGCAAATGTCATCGGTGTGGTGATTACTTCATCGCCGGGGCCAATGCCTTTCGAAAGCAGCGCAACGTGCAGGGCCGCCGTGCAGGAGTTCATGGCAACGGCGTGCTTTGCGCCGACGTGCTTTGCAAACTCCTCCTCAAATTTCAATGTGCGCGGCCCTTTGGCAATCCAACGGGACTTTACGGTTTCCTCCACGGCATTGATTTCCGCGTCGGTAATATCCGGCTGATTATATGGAATGAATTCTTCTCTTTTTTTGAATTGGCTCATTTTATTCGTCCTTTCTGCTTTTAGCAGGCCCAGCAGGCCTGCCAAAGAAAAATTCGGACCGTCTTGCCCGAATCATCGAAAATATAATAGCGCCTTTGTGCTGTAAAGTCAACGTAAAGAAACTGTGTTTCCAGATGGCTTTCGATTGACTATGCGGCCACAGCGATATATAATATACAGGTTAAGTGCAGAACTATGTCATTTTCCGGTTTCACGCCGGGAATGAATCCAAGGAAACGGTGAAAAATATTGGATGATTCTGAGAAATATTATGTCCATCCCACCGCATGCGTCGACAAAGGCGCAAAGGTAGGCAGCGGCACAAAGATTTGGCATTTCTGCCACATCAGTTCCGGGTGCGAAATCGGCGAAAACTGTACTGTGGGGCAGAATGTCTTTGTGGCTCCCGGTGTAAAAATCGGGAAATACTGCAAGATTCAGAACAATGTTGCAGTGTATGAGGGCGTGCAGCTTGGCGACTATGTTTTCTGCGGCCCTTCTATGGTGTTTACAAACGTACCGCGCCCGCGGTGCAAATATCCGCAGCGCGGGGCGCAGTTTTACAAGCCAACGCCTGTAGGCGAGGGTGCAAGCATCGGAGCAAACGCAACCATAGTATGCGGCCATTCCATAGGGAAAAATGCTTTTGTCGCTGCCGGAAGCGTTGTAACGAAAGATGTGCCTGACCATGCCATTGTAATGGGTGTGCCGGCGCGGATACGCGGCTGGGCATGCGAATGCGGCGCGGAGCTTGGGGATGACCTTGTCTGCCCGAAGTGCGGCAGAAGATATGTGCGGGGCGAAAATGGCCTCAGAGAGGAAAACAGATAATATGGAGAAGATAGCATTCAATGACCTTGGCGCGCAGTACCGCCACCTGAAACCTGAAATTGATGCGCAGATTGCTTCGGTCATCGAGGGCTCCCGGTTTATTTCCGGCCCGCAGGTGGAAGAGCTTGAAAAAGAGCTTTGCGCCTACACCGGAAGAAAATACTGTGTGACGACCGACAACGGAACCGACGCCCTGCTGATGCCGCTTATGGCAAAAGGAATCGGCAAAGGAGATGCGGTGTTTGTACCGGCGTTCACGTTCTTTGCCTCGGCTGAAGTCGTTGCGCTTACTGGCGCGACACCCGTTTTCTGCGACTCCGAAGAAGATATTTTCAATATAGACCCGGATTCTCTGCTGCAGCAGATTGAAAAGGTAAAGCGCGAAGGAAAACTCAACCCCAAGGCGGTTGTTGCGGTCGACCTGTTCGGCCACCCGGCGGACTTCATACGCATCAGCGAGATTTGCCGTGAAAACAATCTGTTCCTTCTGGAAGATGCCGCGCAGGGGTTTGGCGGAGCCATCGGTGACCGGAAAGCCTGTGCGTTCGGCGATTGCTCCGGTACAAGCTTCTTCCCGGCTAAGTCGCTTGGCTGCTACGGGGATGGCGGTGCTGCTTTTACCGATGATGAAGAACTGTACCATTTGATGACATCTATCCGCGTCCATGGCAAGGGCGCTATGAAATACGACAATGTGCGCCTTGGCTTGAACGCGAGGCTCGACACGCTGCAGGCGGGCATTCTTCTGCCAAAACTGCATGAGTTCGACAAGGAGAACGCGCACCGCAAACACGCAGCGGCACGCTATGCGGAACAGCTGGGAAGCCGTTTTGCCGTTCCAGTAGTGCGCAAGGGCTTTTCTTCCAGCTTCGGTTATTACACGCTGAAAGCTAAGAGCACAGAAGAGCGCACAAAAGTGATGAACACGCTGAAAGCTGCCGGAGTACCGAGTATGATTTATTACCCGAAGCCGCTGCACCTGCAGAAAGCATTTGCAGGACTTGGCTACCGGAAAGGCGATCTGCCTGTTGCTGAAAAGCTGGCGGATACCGTGTTCAGCCTTCCAATGCATGGATACATCACGGATGACGTGATTGACTATATTTGCTCCATCCTGAAAAATATCTAAAAAGAATACGAGGGAAATAATATGTCGAATATCAAAACGGAACTTCTTGGCAAAATTGAGGACAAGTCTGCCGTTGTCGGCATTGTGGGCCTCGGCTACGTAGGACTGCCGCTTGCGGTAGAGTTCGCAAAGGCCGGCTACCGCACCATCGGCTTTGACGTGCAGGCAAAGAAAGTGGAAGCTGTTAATGCTGGCCACAACTATATCGGCGATATTGTGGATGACACGCTTAAGAACATGGTGGAAAAGAAACGCCTTTCCGCTACTTCTAACTTCGAATTTATTAAAAAAGTTGACGCTGTGGCTATTTGCGTGCCGACTCCACTCGACAAATACCAGCAGCCAGATATCAGCTATGTCAAAGGCTCCACCGAGTCGGTTGCTCAGTATGTGCATAACGGCATGGTGATTATTCTTGAATCCACAACTTACCCGGGCACAACGGAAGAGCTGCTGAAGCCGATTCTGGAAAAGGGCGGCCTGAAGTGCGGCACGGATTTTTACCTTGCCTTCTCGCCGGAACGCGTTGACCCAGGCAATAAGCAGTACAAAACAAAGAATACACCGAAAGTTGTCGGCGGCATTGGCAAAGACTCTACAGAAGTTGCGGCGGCTTTGTACCGCAGCGTGCTGGCCGGCGGTGTTTATGAAGTTTCTTCCCCGGCGGTTGCCGAAATGGAAAAACTGCTTGAAAACACCTACCGCAACATCAACATTGGCCTTGCAAATGAAATGGCCATTATCTGCCACCGCATGGGCATTAACGTCTGGGAAGTCATTGATGCCGCAAAAACGAAGCCTTACGGTTTTCAGGCTTTCTATCCGGGCCCGGGCCTCGGCGGTCACTGCATTCCGCTTGACCCGTTCTACCTTGCATGGAAAGCGAAAGAGTATGATTACCATACCCGCCTGATTGAAACTTCCGGCGAAATCAACACCGGTATGCCGGAGTACGTGATTCAGCGTGCAGCCACGGTTTTGAACCGCGACCAGAAATCCATGAAAGGCTCCAAGGTCTTGGTACTGGGCGTTGCCTACAAGGCAGATATTGACGATTACCGCGAAAGCCCGGCGCTGAATGTGATTGATCTGCTGATTAAAGAAGGCGCCGACACAACGTATTATGACCCATACATTCCGGAATACCGCCACAAGGGCAAAGTACACACCGGTGCGAAAGAATTAACCGATGACATGATTCGCAGCGCGGACATTGTCATTATCTGCACCGCACATTCCTGCTTCGACTATGACAAGATTCAAAAGCTTGCAAAAGAAGTCTTCGATACCCGCAATGCCATGAAGGATGTCAAAGACCGCTCCAAGATTGAATTGCTGTAAAATCCGTTTCCCCCGTTTTCTGCTGAGAGCGGGGGGATTTTTTGAGCAAATGGAAAAGCCGTGTATAACACGCTGAAAAAAACCGAATATTGAAATCAGGACAGGGGATTTGAAATGAAACAGTATCGTTTTGCATTGATCGGCTGCGGCCGTATTTCTAAAAACCACATTGCAGCGGCTATTGCGAATCAAGACAGCATGAAGCTTGTCGCAGTCTGCGACCCGGTTACGGAGCGCGCGGAAAAGAAAGCAGCCGACTGTGAGGCCGGCACGGGTGAAAAGCCGGCCGTCTATGCCGACTACCACAAAATGCTGCAGGAGATGGAGATTGACTGCTGCGCCATTGCAACCGAAAGCGGTTACCATGCGCATATTGCTCTGGACTGCATCCGTGCGGGCAAAAATACCCTCGTTGAAAAGCCGATGGCGCTGAACACCGCAGACGCGGAACAAATGATCCGCGAAGCAAAAGAAAAGGGCGTTACCCTCGGCGTATGCCACCAGAACCGTTTTAACGCTCCGGTTCAGCAGCTCCACAAGGCAATGGAAGCCGGCCGCTTCGGCAAGCTGGTCAGCGGTTCTGCCCGTATTCTCTGGAACCGTACGATGCCTTACTATCAGCAGGCACCGTGGCGCGGCACATGGGCGCAAGACGGCGGCACCTTGATGAACCAGTGCATCCATGGCATTGACCTTCTGCAGTGGAACCTCGGCGGCGAGCCGGATACCATTATGGCTATGACGGGCAATTATCTGCGCGACATTGAAGCAGAAGATTTCGGCGCCATCCTGATTCGTTTTAAGAACGGCGCCATCGGTATGGTGGAAGGCACCGCCTGCATTTACCCGAAGAACCTGGAAGAAACGCTTTCTATTTCCGGCGCAACGGGTACAGCGGTAATTGGCGGCCTGGCCGTGAACCGTGTGGAAACCTGGAACTTCGCAGATTCTGCCCCGCAGGATGCCGAAGTTGCAAAGCTTGCTGGCAAAGACCCGAAGGACGTTTACGGCAGCGGCCACAATGCCCTGTACCACAATTTCCTCACGGCTGTTGACACGCATACCGAACCGCTTGTAAGCGGAACAGAAGGCATTAAGGGCATGAAAATTATCCTTGCAGCCTACAAATCGCAGAAAACCGGCAAGGCTGTAAAGTTTGACGACCTGAAGTTCTCAACGCTCGACATGACCCATGATGACGTGAAGGTGAAGTAAAAAATGAAAGTCCTTACAGTGGTTGGTGCACGTCCGCAGTTTATCAAGGCTTCGGTCGTTTCTGCGGCTTTAAAGCCGGTCTGCGATGAAGTCCTTGTCCATACCGGCCAGCATTACGACAAGAATATGTCAGCTGTCTTTTTTGAAGAGCTGAATATTCCGAAGCCGGCTTATAACCTTGGTGTCGGCTCCGGTACGCACGGGAAGCAGACCGGTGAAATGCTGATAAAGATTGAAGAGGTCATTTTTAAGGAAAAACCGGACATCATGCTGGTTTACGGTGACACAAACTCCACATTGGCCGGGGCGCTTGCAGCTTCTAAACTGCACTTGCCCGTGGCGCATGTGGAAGCCGGGTTGCGTTCGTACAATATGCGTATGCCGGAAGAGCAGAACCGTGTGCTGACCGACCATATCTCCACTTGGCTTTTCTGTCCGACCCAAACAGCTAAAGAAAACCTGAAAAAGGAAAATATCACGCGCGGGGTCGACGTAACCGGTGATGTAATGCTCGATTCCGTCCTGCACTTCCTGAAAATTGCAAAAGCCAACCCACAGAAAACGACAATTTTCAGCCAGCTGGGCATAGAGCCGAAGCAGTACCGCCTTGCGACGCTGCACCGTGCGGAGACAACTGACGGAGGCCTTGACGCCATCTGCCGCATTTTCGACGCATTTGAAAAGTTGCCGCAGCCGGTGATTATTCCGATTCACCCGCGCACCCGTTCCCTGGCGGAAGAAGCAATCCGCAAGCGCGGCTACCGGAACATCCGCCTTACGGAGCCTGTTGGCTACCTTGAGATGCTTCTACTTACCAGCAGTGCCTGCCAGGTGCTTACCGACTCCGGCGGCCTGCAAAAAGAAGCGTGGTTTATGGAAGTTCCGTGCATCACGCTCCGCAGTGAAACCGAATGGGTGGAAACGCTGGAAGGCGGCTGGAACGTCCTTTCAAGCCTCGAAACCGAGGATATTTACAAGAAGGCCACGGAAACTGTACCAGACCCCTCTGCCCGTGAGAGCAGGCCGTTTGGCGACGGACACGCGTCGGAACACATTGCTGCCATTCTTTCCAAATAACGGGGTGTAACTGCAGTGAATATCATTTATATTAATCATTATGCCGGTTCCGTGCGCCACGGCATGGAGTACCGGCCGTACTATATGGCAAAGCGCTGGGCTGAGGCCGGACATAACGTCACGGTTGCCGCAAGCTCATTTTCCCACCTGCGCACGCATAACCCGAGTATCGGCGATGCAAAGTATCAGGAAGAAATTATTGACGGCATACGCTACTTTTGGATTGCCGGGAACCAGTACCACGGCAATAACAAAGAACGTGTGAAGAATATGCTGTCGTTTCTGTACGGGCTGTACCGCTTCGGCGGCAAAATAGCCGCGCAGGGCAAGCCGGATGCCGTCATTGCCTCTTCCACTTATCCGCTGGACATTTACCCGGCGCGCAGAATTGCGAAGAAGTACGGCGCTATGCTGATTTATGAAGTGCATGACCTTTGGCCGCTCAGCCCGATTGAATTGGGCGGCATGGACCCGAAACATCCGTATATCCGCGTGATGCAGAAAGCGGAAAATGACTGCTATAAATACAGTGATTATGTTGTTTCGCTTCTTCCATGCGCAAAAGACCACATGGTGGAGCATGGGATGCTTCCGGAAAAGTTCGTGTACATCCCGAATGGAATTGAAAAAGCGGAATGGGAAGAGCCTTTCCATTACCCAATGATTTACCGCGAAAAGCTTCAGCAGTACCACGAAGCCGGCTATTTTCTGATTGGCTACACGGGTGCGCACGGAATTGCAAATGCACTGGACAGTTATGTGGAAGCCGGGCTGAAACTGCGCGGCAAAAAAATCAAACTGCTCGCCATTGGCCCGGGCCCGGAGCGCGAGCGTCTGATTGAAAAGGCACACAAGCTGAAGCTGGATGATGTGGTGGAGTTCCTCGACCCGGTCAAGCGTGACCAGATTCCAGAGCTGCTGGACCAGCTGGATGCGCTTTATATCGGCCTGCAGAGCCAGCCGCTTTTCCGCTTTGGTGTAAGCCCAAACAAGCTGATGGATTACATGATGGCGGGCAAGCCGATTATCTTTGCCATAGACGCGCCGAACAACATGGTTGCAGAAGCGGAGTGCGGCATTTCGATTCCGCCGGAAAACAGCCAGGCCATAGCGGATGCAGCTGTAAAACTTTCGCAGATGTCGGAAGACAGCCTTGCAAAAATGGGTGCACACGGGAAAATGTATATCCTTGCCAACAATGAGTATGATGTGCTTTCCAAAAAATTTCTGCAGGTTTTTCAAAGGCCGCATCTGAGTGAGCGAAAATGACCGGAAATTTTGATAATAGTATGCGGGAGGCTGCTTTTCGCTACCTTGAAAAGCAGCCCCTCTTTCATACTGACATGACGGAGGCTCTCCGCTCAGGGGATGGAAAGATTCTTTGGGCAGGGGAGCATGGGGTACTGCTGCAGACAGCAGGCGTCACCATGATCAGCGCGGAAGAGGAAAGCACCGCGAGGCAGATAATGGCTGCCCTGCCCAAGACCAATTTAATAGAAGTCCACCAGGACTTTTACCGGGAGGCTCTGCAACGGAAAACGGGCCTTTCCTGCGGAGTAATCTGCCGGCAGGCGGCTTGGATGAAGAAAAAGCCGCTGCTGCCGGTACCTGAGTCAGCGGAAATCCGCCCGCTTTCGGCAGAAGCGCTTCCCTTTATAATGCAGCATTACAAGCATGCCGATGATGAGGAGTACCTGCGCGACCGCCTGCAAAGCGGCTGTATGTGGGGAGCTTACCGCGGCGAATGCCTTACCGGTTTTATCGGGATTCACGAGGAAGGCTCCATGGGCTTTTTACAGGTGATTCCGGAATATCAGCGGCAGGGGATTGCGGCGCAGCTGGAAACTTTTCTTGCCAACCGGATGATTTCCTGCGGGAGAGTTCCGTTTGCACAGATTGAAACTGATAATCAGGCGTCCTTTGCCCTTCACCGGAAACTTGGGTTTGAAATTTCGAAGCAGCAGCTTTACTGGCTGATGATTTGCTGAAAATTGAATCAGGGCTTTTTCTTTAAGAGACGCG
>JAEZFF010000039.1 GCA_023417635.1 Bacillota bacterium
GCCTGTTTTATGGCGATTATACAAAACGGAGGAATACCTATGATTGGAATTATTGGCGCAATGGCCGTAGAAGTTGAAAACTTAATAGCGCTTATGCCGGAAGAAAAAGTGGAAACCATCAGCGGCATCAAGTACCACATTGGAAAAATAGAGGGAAAAGACTGTGCCGTTGCTCAGTGCGGTATTGGCAAAGTTGCGGCGGCAGTATGTGCCCAAACGATGATTCTGCGCTTCGCGCCCTCGGCTTTGCTGAATGTTGGCGTTGCGGGAGGCATCGGCGAAGATGTCCACATTGGCGACGTTGTCGTTTCCACCGGGCTTGTTCAGCATGATATGGACACTTCTGCTATCGGCGATGAAAAGGGCCTCATCAGCGGGCTGAACCTAGTTGTTATCCCGGCTGACAAGTCTCTTGCGGCGCTCACCGTAAAAGCTGCCGAAAAAATCTATGGAGAAAAGAAAGTACACCCCGGCATTATTGCAACAGGTGACCAGTTCATCAGCGATGCAGTGCGGCTTGAAAATATCCGGAATGAATTCGACGCTTCCGCCTGTGAAATGGAAGGCGGAAGTATCGCCCAAACGGCTTACATGAACCAGGTTCCATTCGTCGTCATCCGCGCAATTTCTGACAACGCCAACGAAAAAGCCGCTGTAAGCTACAATGAATTTTTTAAGAAATCCGCTCATGAACTGACCGCGCTCATCACCGGCATTCTTTCCCGCATCTGAAAAGCGGAGGCTTTCCTATGCAACTGATTGATATTTCACGTGAACTGTTCTCCACCCCGCCGTACCCCGGCGACCCACAGCCAAAACAGGACCGAATCCGCCGCATGGATATGGGCGATTCCTACAACCTTTCCGGCTTTTATGCTTCATGTCACAGTGCAACGCACCTTGACGCGCCCCTGCACTACATTGAAGGCGGTGACTCCGTCGACCAGACCGACCTGAACCGCTGCCTTGGGCTATGCACCGTGGTGGAGTTCCGGGGAATCATAACCGGCGCCGATATAGACCATCTGCCGCTGGAAACCAAAAAGCGGCTCCTGCTGAAAGGTGATGGCAAGGCCTTCCTTTCCCAGAGTGCTGCGTTCGCGCTTGCAGACGCCGGGTTCCTTCTCATCGGAACCGACGCACCAAGCATTGGCCCAGCCGATGATGAAACCGCACCGCACAAAGAACTGCTGGGCGCCGGGATTCCAATTTTGGAAGGACTTGATCTTTCGCGTGCACAACCCGGGGATTACGTTCTTGCCGCTTTGCCGCTCCTGCTGGGTGGTGCCGAGGCAGCGCCCACGCGCGCTGTTTTGATTCATATTTGAAAATATTTTACAACATATTCACAACTTCTTCACAACTTTTTTGTGCATAGGGCTATAATTGCAGTATTGCCGGAGCGCGGAGCCGCACCAAGTTCCGGTATATGTTCTACCCTCCTCAATATACTCCTCAAGCAAAATGAAAAGAGCCTGATCAGCTGGATCAGGCTCTTTTCTTGCTAAAAATTTTCTTCGCATATGTCATTTCCGCATATCGACCATGTTTTGGGGTCAAAATACTGTCGGAGGTGGCACAAGTGAATGGATCTTTAAAAAAGAGCGGGAAAAGGAATAAAGGATTTTATGTTGCCCTTGGTGTTTGCCTGCTGGCGGTAGGTGCCGCAGCATGGACAACTTACGACAGTGTGGCAAAATACACTGCGCCGCAGAAACCGGCGCAGAGCGAAGCCCAAAAAACGAATCGCACGGTAAGCGGCATCCCCGTTTCGGAGCCTCCTGCGAAAGCTTCCAGCGCAGTTTTGCCTTCCAAGGCGCCTGCGCCGTCGGCCCCCGCAAGTTCCGCCGTGCGGAAAACGGAAGCAAAACCTTTAACCTTTCTTCTGCCCGTTAGTGGAAAAGTAACACAGGAGTTCAGTAAGAAACCGGTTTTCAGCAAAACATTCGGCGACTACCGCGCCCACACAGGCGTAGACCTGAGCGCCGCTCAGGGGGAAACCGTAAAGTCTGCGGCTAACGGCCAGGTGGAAAAGGTTTTTAATGATACCTGCTGCGGCAACACCGTCATTGTAAAACACGGCGATTTGGAAACCTGGTACTGCGGCCTGAACAAAATGACCGTAAAAGCTGGCCAAACTGTTTCTCAGGGTCAGCAGATAGGCACTGTGGGTGTTGACCCGGGTGAAAGCGACCAGGGACCGCACCTGCACCTGATAATGAAAAAAGGCAGCCAGTATATTGACCCCATGTCGGTGCTCAAGTAACAGGCAATTTCTGCATGCCCCCGCTCCGCTTAGGGGCTGTCTATAAGCCGCCGCACCGCATAAGAAACGATACGGCGGTCATATTTTTTACACTAAAATTACCAATACAGGGTTGCATTTTGCCGCCAAGTGTGGCATCATAATATCGGAGCAGTTGGAAATATTATATAAAATTTTTTCACCGTTCTATTAACAATATGTTCATAATAATTACATTCTTTGTTCTTCAATTCTACAAAGCAAAATAGTATGATAGGATTTGCGCTGGTGCGCTTTTTTGGAAGGGAGATGCGGATTTGATAAAAAGCAAATCAATTCTTGTCTGTGTAACTGGTCAGCGCGACTGCGACCGCCTAATTCGTATCGGCAGGAAGCTTGCCGACGGGATGTCGCTTCCACTAAAAGTTTTATGTATTCAGCCGACTTCCGCCGGCTATGAAACGAATGGGAAAGAACTGGAATATCTGCGGCAGACTTCACGGGACTCCAACGCGGAAATGACCGTCTACTTTGATGACGACGCCCCATTGGTAGCCGCAAGCATTGCAAAGAAAATTGGTGCCATACATATTGTGACGGGCATGGCGGAAACCACGGTAAACGGATTTATCGACATTCTCCACCGGCTGCTCCCTAAAGTGCCCATCAGTATGGTTTCGAAAGACGGCAAAGTCTATAATATCTGCCCCGCGGGGAAAGACGAGCAGACCGCACGGTCACTCGCAATGCAGCGCGAGGGATAAACCGATGGCCCAGCCCATACAAAAACCACCTTTGCCAGCCTAAAAAGCTGGCGGAGGTGGTTTTATTTTTTAACTAAAAGACAAAAGGGCCGCTGCTTACAGATGGGTCAAGTTTTCCAAACGCATAGCCTTCGCTTTTCAGGCTCTGAAGAATCTGAGGCAGCGCGCGGAGGGTTGCCTCCTTTGCTGCCGTATTATGCATCAGTACGACCGAAACACGGTGCTGGTGTACGCCGCGCAGTACGTTCCGAACAAGATTTTGCGAAACCGGCCGCCTTACGGCGTCTTCGGCACTTACATTCCAGTCATAATAAACATACCCGCGTTGCTGCAGGCCTTTCAGAATTGCTGCGCGTGTTTTTTTGTTGTAGCTATTGACACTTCCTCCCGGGAAGCGCGATACTTTTGCATCGACTCCGGTTGCCTGCTGAATCAGTGTATGCATCCGGTCAAAGTCGCGGAAAAAAGCTTCCGGTGAAGCATAAATCTGGCGGTAATCATGCGAATAGCTGTGTACGCCAATTGTATGGCCGCGGCGGGCTATCTCTTTCAAATCCGCCGTTTCATTTTTATCATACGCGCCTACAACGAAAAACGTTGCCTTTACACCGTAACGGTCCAACACATTAAGGAGCGGCGCAGTCAGTGAAGAAGGCCCATCGTCAAAAGTCAGGTAGACCACCCGGCCGTTCGGCAGTGTCTGCTTTACAGCGGGCGTACAGGAAGGGGCCTGCTGCGCAGAAGAAGTGCGCGGCGGCTTAGAAACTGTTTTTTTCTTTTGCACGGATGATACGGCCGGTACAGGGTGGGCCGTCTTTTCCGGACTCAGCGGAATCTGCGAATTGGAAAGATGAAACTGCAAAACCGTGCCGAAAGTAATCAGCACCGCTCCAGCCGCAAGGCCCAAGATAGTAAAAAGGCGCTTCCGGCCGGTGCTTGGGCTACGGCTTGGTATTATTTTCATAAAATCCCCCTCCCCCGCCGTACAGCTTTGGGAAGCGCTCTCCCCTTTTCAGCGGAAAGTACTTCCAACCATTATCTTTAGTATAGAAACATACCGTGAAAAATCAATATAAATTACGAATCTGTAAGAAGATATTACAGAACTGGCAGAACTAAACACTAAGGTAGTGCTGAACAGCAGAGCGGTCAAGCGCAGCC
>JAEZFF010000014.1 GCA_023417635.1 Bacillota bacterium
ATGGTGGAGATGATGGGAGTCGAACCCATGTCCGAAAGTAATTTGCCAAGGCTTTCTACGAGCGTAGCCTATGTTTTAAAATTTCCTCAGCGAAACGCCCACAGGCAGGCTTTTTGCTTTGGTAGCCTTTGAGTCATGACTGGGGTAAAGGCGTTCCCCAGTTCACGTTCACCGCTAATCGACGCCCTTATCTGAGCCGCGGTGCTCCCAGTAAGGACGGTAGCCTAGTTAGGCTGCACACGCCATCCCATAATTAGAATTATAGTTAGCGTTAGAAGTTTTGTTAGTTATTTCTTTGTGCGAAAATATAGCATTCCGCGATGCTGCACGCTTACCTTGGTTCACAACCTCCGTCGAAGCCTTTACATCCCCATATAAAATACAGTTGCTATTGGTTTCTTTCCTTGATTGCGCGTTCTATATCTCTTTTTGCTGCGCGTGTTGCCATATCGGCACGCTTGTCATATAGCTTTTTACCTTTGCACAGGCCAACCTGTACTTTCACAAGAGATCCTTTTAGGTAAATCGAAATCGGTATCAGCGAATACCCATTCTGCTTCACTAAGCCGTAAAGGCGCATGATTTCACGTTTGTGAAGCAAAAGGCGCCGCACCCTTATTGGATCCTGATTGAAGATATTTCCATGATCGTATGGGCTGATGTGCATTCCATTAACGAGAAGTTCACTGTTTACAACAGAACACCAGGAGTCTTTCAGATTTACCTGGCCTTTCCGTACAGATTTCACTTCAGTGCCACAGAGTTCAATCCCGGCTTCCACGGATTCCTGAACAAAATAGTCGTGAAACGCTTTTTTGTTTTTTGCGATTGTTTTCAGCGATTCCCTAGCCATAAAGAGCCTCCATTTCGTCGGGATTTGAGAATATCACATTTTTAAGGCAATGTCAAGTGTTATGTAAACCTTAATTTACAATTCACTGCGGCCTTCCAGCGCGCGAGAAAGAGTTACTTCATCAGCATACTCTAAGTCACCGCCGACCGGTATACCGTACGCAAGCCGCGTTACCCTTATTCCAAGCGGTTTCAGCAAACGCGAAATATACATTGCAGTTGCTTCACCTTCCACTGTCGGGTTTGTTGCCATAATGACTTCCTTTACGGTATTTTCCTGTACCCGGTTGAGCAATTCTTTAATACGCAGTTGGTCAGGCCCAATTCCATTCAGTGGAGAAATCACACCATGTAGAACGTGGTAGGAACCATTGTAGTCGCGCGTGCGCTCCAGGGCCACAACATCGCGCGGGTTCTCCACAACACAGATTGTGCTTTGGTCACGTGCCGGATTGCGGCAAATGGAGCAAAGTTCCTGGTCGGTGAGGTTACAGCAAATCCTGCAGGTATGTATCTTGTCATGCGCTTCCAGAATGGAATCCGAAAGTTGCTTGACCTCCTCATCAGAAAGGCCCAGGACATAGTAAGCAAGCCGCTGAGCACTTTTATATCCTATGCCGGGCAGGCGTTCAAACTGTTCTACAAGACGGGAAAGGGGCGCAATATGATAATCGGACATAGTAATTAAAACAGCCCCGGCATGTTCATTCCGCCGGAAATTTTCTCCATGTGTTCAGATTTATCACTTGCCGCCGCACGAAGCGCTTCATTTACCGCAGCCGTTACAAGGTCTGTAAGCATTTCCACATCTTCTGGGTCAACAACTTCAGGTTTGATTTCTATGGACTTAACTTCCATTTTCCCGGTAACCGTTGCCTTAACAGCTTCGCCACCGGCAGAAGCCGTATACTCTTTCGCCTCCAGTTCTGCAGTCTCTTCACTCATTTGCTCCTGAAGTTTCTGTGCCTGATGTGCCAGCTGCTGCAAATTAGCGGCTCCCCCACCGTATCCCTGTGGTAATCTAGCTTTCATTTTGAAATCTCCTCCTGCTGTTTTTGTATGACCGCTATGCCTTCTTTTTTGGCATTTTCAGCCAGTAGCGCAAGTGGGTCTTCTGTATTTTCTTCTTTGCTTTCCTGCTTGCGGTATGGCCCAAGGCGATATACTTTACCGGTAACCTGCTCAATCGCTTGACGGATATTTTCCCTTTGTGATGGCTGCCGAAGAAATTTAAGTGCAAGTTCCTTTGGCGTATCAATGAGAATATACCCGCCGCTCACATATGCCGTTGAACCGGCAAACGCTGCACCTGCGGATTGAGAAAGTGTTTTAATAATCTGCAGAATTTCGGGCCATTCGGCAAGCTGTTTTGCCTCGCTTTGAATTTGTTCCAAATCTTCGGCTTTGGGGGCGTCTGCTTGATCCTTTGAACCTGTTGGGCTTCCATCAGACATACCATCCTTTTGAGAAGGCGGCCCGCCGCTTGCAGCAACTGGAGCATCGCGCTTCTGAGCAGGAACTGCCTGTTGCTGTGACAAAGCTGTGTGAGGAGTTCTTTGCTCCAGAGCTTCTACCCGGCGCAGCAAAGCGTCAGCCGAAGAATCAAGCTTCGGGTCGCACAAGCGAAGGATTGCCATTTCAAACACCGTTCGCCGGTCACCGCCGCGGTACATCTTTTCCAAGGCACTCTGCATGGTATCCATCGCGTGAAGGATAACCGGAAGTGGAGTAGAAAGCGCCTGTTTTTCCAGCCCTTCAAATTCAGACTCTGGAACAGCCAGAATGCTGCGCGCATTTTTCATCGTCTTAATCAGCATCATGCTGCGGAAATGTGAGGAAAGTTCTTCACACAGACGCGCCATATCCTTCGAAGACCGATAAAGTCGGTCAATCACTTCCAGTGCTTTCGAGGAGTCACCGGTTTTTATGGAATCGGTCAATTCAAAAAGATGTTCGCGCCCTACCAGACCGGCTGTTTCTGCGACCACCTGTTCCGTTACATTTTTACTTCGGCCAAAGCACTGGTCAAGGATGGAGAGGGCATCACGCAGAGCGCCATCCGCTAAGCGGGCAATCAGCAATGCAGCCTGTGGGTCGAGCACCGCGTCCTCCTGCCCCGCTATATAAGTTAACCTGTCCGCAATATCCTGCGGTGGAATACGATGAAAGTCAAAGCGCTGGCAGCGGGAAAGGATAGTTGCCGGGATTTTATGAACTTCGGTTGTCGCAAGAATAAAGATAACGTGCGCTGGCGGTTCTTCCAATGTCTTTAAAAGCGCATTGAAAGCGCCGACAGAAAGCATATGCACTTCATCTATAATATAGA
The DNA here is from genome assembly GCA_023417635.1 of Bacillota bacterium. GTDB lineage: Bacteria > Bacillota > Clostridia > Oscillospirales > Acutalibacteraceae > Thermocaproicibacter. The sequence goes on from JAEZFF010000014.1 coordinate 3,179, forward strand.
CACGGTACTTTGCAGCAGCTGGCGTAAAATTGGCTTCTTCCCGAAGAGTGCGGATATTCTCAACGCCATTGTTGCTGGCTGCGTCGATCTCGACGACATCCAGGATAGAGCCATCTTCAATTCCCTTGCAGATTTCACACTCCCCGCATGGGTCACCATCTGCCAAATGCAGGCAGTTAACGGCTTTTGCCAAAATCTTTGCGCAGGTTGTTTTTCCCGTGCCGCGGGAACCGGTAAACAGGTAGGCGTGCGCAATGCGGCCAGACTGCAGCTCATTTTTCAGCGTTACAGTTACCTGCGGCTGCCCTACGACATCAGAAAACTTTTTCGGGCGCCATTTGCGGTAAAGCACCTGGTACATTGCAACCCCTCCTTTTTACCGGTTTGTAGGAGCCATTCTGCTTTCTGCAGAAAATTCATTTTCAAGGATGCTGAAAATGAAGTCATCATAGAATTTTCCGCCCAACTCGTGATGATCCCGAAGTACAGCATCCTGTTGGAACCCCAAGCTTTTCAGCAACGAAACGGAAGGCACATTGAAGCTTCCCGTCTGCGCATAAACCTTGTGTAGACCGATTTTTTTGAAAGCAATTTGAAGAAGTTCCTTCAAAGCACAGCTCATATAGCCTTTGCGGCGGTAACCTTTTAAAAGGCGATAGCCAAATTCCATGCTTCTGTTGCGTGGATTATAATCGAAAAAATTTATTTTGCCAATCATGCGGTAAGAACTGTTTTCCCGCGGAAAAACACCTACAAAAAACCTGTCTGGTTGCTGTAAGTGCTTCTGCAGGCGTATTCTTTGTTCCTCCGGCGTATGATGAACATCTGGGCGGCAGGTAAACCGGCTCATGTCTTCTTCGGCCTTGGCATACTGATTGAAATCTATGATTTCCTGCACGGTTGGAACGCGCAAAAGGATTTTTCCATCTGTTCTCGGCAATTCCCGTACAAAACATTCCCGCACGGAAAGTTCTTGTTGTTCCATAGCTACTTCTTTCCAATAAATCAAAAGCAAGGCAGGCCGTTTTCACGGCTCATGCGACAGGATATGCGGACGAACAGACCGACTGCATCGCACAGGGAATTCCGCTTAATGCTGCTCGGTTCCCCGCCTGACATGGTTCACGGCGCCCTGCCGCACAGAGCCCGCCCGCCCGCATATCTTATCGCACGCATTTCTGCCTTGCTTATCCGACCGAAACATCTACTTTCCGGTACAGCCTTATTATTATAACCGATTTTTTTATAAAAGGCAACTGTTTTCTCCTGGTAACTTTTAAAACAACGCTGCGCTCACAAGCAAAATGCTGTCAATGGCACTTCCCCACTTTGGTCATCCATGCTATAATAGTGCCATAATATTTCAGAAGGCGGCGGTAGCTTGTATCAAACATGGGAAGAACTTGAAAAGGCCTGTCTGGCCTGCCAAAAGTGCAGCCTCTGTGAAACCCGTGCCAATGTAGTCGTTGGCATGGGCAACCCGAAAGCAAAAGTAATGTTTGTAGGCGAAGGCCCAGGGGAACAGGAAGATTTACAGGGAAAGCCGTTCGTTGGGCGCAGCGGCCAGCTTCTGGATAAGATGCTGGATGCGGTCGACCTTGACCGGAACAAGAATATCTACATAGCAAACATTGTAAAATGCAGACCGCCTAAAAACCGCGATCCGCTTCCGGAAGAGCAGGAAATGTGCATTGATTGGCTGCGCAGCCAATTTGAGTTGATTCGCCCGAAAATCATTGTCTGCCTTGGGCGCATTGCCGCAATGAAACTGATTCGTCCTGATTTTCACATTATGAAAGAGCATGGCCAGCTTTTTGAAAAAAGTGGTGTGCTAATGATGGCTACGCTTCACCCTGCCGCCTTGCTTCGCAATCCCAGAAACAAACCTGCTGCATTTGAGGATTTTTTAAAGCTACGAGCGAAAATGGACGAGCTTGGCATTCAGTAGAATTTTTAGGGCTTCCCTGCTGGGAACCCTTTTTATTTTATCCTGATGGCAGAAGCAGCCATATAGCCTGCCGTGAACAGCAAAACTCCACATACTACAGAAAGAGCAATAAAGAGCAGAGCTTTGCGGCGTGCGTGGCCGCGAATCATCTGCACAGTTTCTGTGGAAAAAGTCGAAAATGTTGTAAAGGCGCCGCAAAATCCATCTCCAAGAAGCAAGTAAGGCTCCTGTCGGATTTTTAACCCGCAGAGAATACCGAGAAGTAAAGAACCTGCAAGATTGATTAAAAACGTTCCCAGTGGGAAAGTACCCTTTTCATATTTCAAGAACCAAGCGCCAAATGTATGTCGTGCGGCAGCTCCGCATGCTCCGCCTGCCATTACACATAAAACCGAACTCATTCTTTCACAGTCCTCCGTTCAAATACTTTTCCAAGGCGGATGCCAAACCACGCCGCCAAAAGCCCAAGAAAAACTGACAGCATAAGGTAGAGCAACGCAGCTGGCACATTACCCGTTGCCAACAGCCCCACAGCATCTTTGCACATCGTCGAAAAAGTGGTGTATCCGCCGAAAAAACCTGTTGTTACCGCAACCCGGATTTCAGCTTGCACTGGGATTTTCTTTTCGAATAGGATAATAACAAAGCCAAGCAGAAAGCTTCCGCTTACATTTATTAGCAGCGTCATTATGGGATGAAAACTGTCGTTTGCAAGTGGTATCTGCAGCAATATCCAACGAACTGCTGCACCAACAGCTCCGCCAATCCCGGCGGCAAGAATCTTTTTCATTATTACTTCCTCCAAAATCAGACAAAAATATAAAAGGCCGACAGCTTCTGCGCAAAACAGAAGTCATCAGCCTAAAGCAGTTCAGCAAAATGCAGAGGAGAACTTCATTCCTCGTGTTTTTATGCAGTTATTATATCTTATGAAACGGTCTTCGTCAATCCTCAGTATTCTGCCCTTTTTTACAACATGCTTTTAGAGCTTTAATTTTGATTCCCTTTTCGAGGAACATAATCTCATGCTCCGTCAAAATATTTCCCAGCCAATCATCCCCGTGAAGATCGTACGTTTTATCCGTCACCTGAAAGCCACTTTCTGCAAGGTAGCCGAGCGTATCTGCAAAAAGGGCATCGTCGTCTGTTTTAAAAAAGATTTCACCCTCCGGCTCCAATATTTTTTTATAACTTTCTAAAAGTCTAGGATAAGTCAGGCGTCTTTTGTGGTGACGCGGCTTCGGCCACGGGTTGCAGAAATTAATGTCAATGCGCCGTACGGAATCTTCCGGCCCCATTGCATCCGCAATCCGTTCAATATTCATTGCCGTTAGAATCACATTATCCGGTTCATGCCCGGTTCCTTCAAACGCTTTTTCTATATTTCTCTTTGCCGGCCCAAGAACAGTATCTTTCAAGTCAATCCCGATATAGTTAATATTTGGATTTACAGGCGCTGCACCGGCTAAAAAAAGGCCCTTTCCGCATCCAAGTTCCATTTCTACCGGTTGCTGCCGTGGAAAAAGGCTGTGCCATCGCCCCCGGTACTGTTCTGGATTTCGATAAAAAAAGGGACATACATTCAGTTCTGCTGTTGCCCATGGCTTATATCGCATTCTCATCTTTCCGACTAAACCTCTTTCATCTTGCAGACATCTACCCACTTTATACTGCGTGACGTCTGAAATAATTCATCGCAGGACAGTTCAACACAAGAACTGTCTGTCCCTGCGGCCGGATAAACTTTCTCAAACCGTTTGAGGGAAACATCACAGTAAACATTTGTCTCCGGTGGGTTGTCAAATGGGCAGACACCACCAATTTGATAACCGGTCATTTCTTCGACTTCATCGCCCTTGAGCATTTTTGCTTTACAGCCGAATTCCGCCTTGAATTTTGAATTGTCTATTTTAGCATCCCCGGCGGTTACAATAAGCAGGCATCCGTCTGGATTGCCGTGGAAAGAAATTGATTTTGCAATGCAGCCGGGCTCTGTACCTAACGCCTGTGCCGCTAGGTCTACCGTTGCGCTGGAAACAGAAAACTCCACTATCCTGTTTTCCAGACCAAATTGCTTTAAGTACTCCCTTACTTTCTGAATAGACATACGTCCACTTTCTTTCATCCCTTTAAATTTTTTTTAGTATACTACGATTCTGCTTTTTCCGCAAGAGCAAAGCATTCGCTCTGCAGGCTGTCTGTTGGACTTTTGGCTGATTCGTGATATAATTTGTCATACGCTGAATTCATTCTAAAAGTATGTAAAACTGTAGGAGAATAAAATGAAAAAACATAGAAAACTGATTGTTACCCTGCTGGCTGTTCTTTTTATCCTTGCTGCCGTCGTTATTTTTCTTTGGCACCGATATGGTCAACGTGCAGAGAGCTACCAGTGCACAAATTATGCGATGGGGACCTACATACAGCAGACTGTTTATGGCAAAAATGCTAAAACTGCTGCGGCCGCTGCGGCAAAGAGAATTAATGCACTTGAAAATGAAATTTCCTGGCGAATTGATGGTTCCGATATTAACCGCCTGAACAAGGCCGCAGGGACCGATTGGATTTCGATTCAACCCGAAACCGCTAAAATGCTGAAGATGAGCCTTGATATAGCCCAAAAATCAGGTGGAGTGTTTGACCCAACAGTACTCCCTATTTCTTCTATGTGGGACTTTGGCGGCAGCAATCAGCACGTTCCTGCAAAAGCGGACATTCAAAAATTTCTCAAAGACATTGATTACAAGAACCTGCGTGTCAATACTGGAAACAACACCGCAAGCCTTAGAAATCACTTAATGGGAATTGACCTCGGAGCAGTCGGCAAAGGCGCGGCGTGTGACAGCGCAATAGCCGCTTACCGTTCTGCCGGCGCTGACTATGGGATTGTCGCTGCCGGCGGCAGCATTGGGGTGTTAGGGCACAAAGCAGACGGATCTCCGTGGAGCATTGCCATCCGCGACCCAACGACAACGGATTCTAACGCTGCTGAAATGGGTGAAATCAGTCTTACTTCCGGCTATGTTTCAACATCTGGGACCTATGAAAAGTGCTTTAAACAGAATGGTATCCTGTACCATCACCTGCTAAACGCCAAAACAGGCTACCCGGAAAATAATGGCCTTATCTCCGTAACAGTTGTCGTAAACAACGGAGCCGTCAGCGATGCGCTTTCTACCGCCTGTTTTTTGCTTGGGCGTGAAAAGAGTGTTTCATTATTAAAAGCTTACAACGCAGAAGCAATTTTTATCGACAGCAAGAACAATGTATATGTTTCGGATGGCCTGAAAAGCAAATTTAATATAACAAACAGCAAATTCATTCAAAAGGGCTGAACCGCATGAAAATGGAAAACAGAATCTTTCGCAGAAAAGACCTCATCCTGATTGTACCCTGCCTCATAGTCGCTGGGCTTATCCTGCTTTGGTATTACCAACAGCCTTCTGCAGTTGGGACTGCCGTCGTTGAAAAGGATGGACAAGAAGTCTGCCGCATTGACCTTGGCAAGCAGCAGAAGGAAGAAATTATCAATATTGGCGGCAAAATGAATGTAAAGCTGAAAGTGGAACCAGGAGCCATCTCCTTTTACCAGTCAGACTGCCCAGATAAGATTTGCATTCGCACAGGAAAACTTACAAAACCGGGTCAGAGTGCAGTTTGCCTGCCTGGCAAGGTTTCAGTGCGAATTATTGCCAAAGACACCAGTCAGAAGGCTTACGATGGCTACACGGGCTAAAAAGTCTGAAACATTGAGTGAGGAGCGCAAGTATGATGTTTTACTTGCGCTCCATCTTTTGCTCTAATTCTGAAAGGCCTTATAAATAGGAACAGGAAGGGCATCTATATTAGAAACCCTTCCTGCTCTATATCAAATTTTACAGTAAGCAGTGTGCCGACTTTATTCTTCCGAACTATGGTGGCATTCACACTCCGGGTCGGAGCAGCATTTATCATCGTCATCATCAAGGTCGAATTCAAGCGTTTCACCGCAGTTCGGGCACTCCATTTCGCCTTCCTCTACAAGGTCTTCGGAAAGGCAAACTGTCTCATGACAGTTTGGGCAAGTTACTTCATAATAGGCGTCGGAATTCTCATCGTCATCTTCGTCGTCGCATTCATCCGAATCGTCATAGAAATCATCTTCCAGTGATCCGAGGTCTTCATCAACTGCATCCAGCTGGTCAGCCATGTCATCCATGTTGTCTTCCATTTCAGACATCGAAGAAGCCATGCTGTCCAAAAGATCAATAATTGCGTTGAGAACCTTTACTTCTTTTTTGCTGGAGTCCAGTTCTAGGCCTTCTGCTAGGCCACGAATGTAGGATACTCGTTCCGTGTTTTTCATGGGGTAAGCCTCCCTTTACATTAATCTTTCCGGTAATACAAAAGTATTATCAGTTATGCACGCTCCATATATTCACCGGTACGGGTGTCTATACGGATTTTTTCGCCTTCGTTGATGAACAGCGGAACCTTAATCTCAGCGCCTGTTTCAACTGTAGCCGGTTTTGTTGCGTTTGTTGCGGTATCTCCTTTAAAGCCCGGATCTGTTTTTGTGATTTCGAGTTCAACAAAATTTGGCGGTTCAACACCGAAAACATTGCTCTTATAAGAAAGAATCTTGCAATCCATGTTTTCTTTTACAAACTTGAAATTCTCGCCAAGAATGTCTTTGCTGATTGGAATCTGCTCAAAGGATTCCGGGTCCATGAAATAATACAGGTCACCGTCATTGTAAAGATACTGCATATCTTTACGCTCAATGAACGCAGTTGGGAACTTATCGTTCGGGTTGAATGTGCGTTCTGTAACAGCACCGGTAACAATATTTCTGATTTTAGTACGGACAAAAGCTGCACCTTTGCCCGGTTTTACGTGCTGAAACTCGATAATGGAATAAACGCCGCCTTCCATCTCGAATGTAGCACCGTTTCGAAAATCTCCTGCTGATATCATTGGTCTAAGCCTCCGTTTACTTTTTCCTATTAAACTCTGTAAGATAGTTTATAATATTTCCAGGTGGATTTCAAGGGATAAATCATAAATTCGCTGCTTACAGCCAAATTTTGAGGCCTTAACCCTTACAAAAGGGCAATAAGTGCCTCAAGGGCAAGGAAATAGCTGTATTTTCCAAAACCCGCAATTTGGCCTGCACATACAGCGGAAATAACACTTTTATGACGAAATTCTTCGCGTGCATAGATATTGCTCATATGCACCTCAATAAATGGGATGTGCACGGAAGCAATTGCATCTCGCAGAGCATAGCTATAATGAGTAAGGGCTCCTGCATTGATTACAACGCCATTATAGCCCTCTCTCGCAGCATGAATTTGGTCAATCAGGTCACCTTCATGATTAGATTGGAAAATGTCGCATTGAAAGCCTAATTGACTGGCTTTGTCCTTTATCTGCCGGTTAATGCTTTCAGCAGTTTCTTCCCCGTAAACACCCTTTTCACGAATTCCAACCATGTTTAAGTTTGGGCCAAGCAAAACAAGAACCTTTTTGGAAGCCATTTTTATCATCCTCTACCCATTCATCACTTTTTGTTTTCCCTGCTGATTTTCTTTCGTATCGGCTCCTCCAGCTTTCGCCTAATCCGAAAGGAAAGCGAATTTTCAGTCTTTTGAGGCGTTACCAGCACAGACTTCATCCCTGCCAGATTTGCTCCCAAAATATCCGTGAAAATCTGGTCGCCAACAACGACTGCATTTTCGTGACTTGCGCCAACTTTATGCGCAGCGCGGATATAAGCAGCCGGGAATGGTTTCATCGCCATAGAATAAAATGGCAGTGAAAACTGTGCTGCAAACGGTTCCACCCGTCTCCGGATATTATTGGACAGGATAATCAGTCGGAATCCTTTGTTCTGCAGGGAATGTGACCACTCTATTGTTCCCTGAAATGGCTGCTGTGAACCGTGTAGAGCAAGTGTATTGTCTACATCCAGCAGAACCGCTTTTACCTGAAGGCTTTTCAGAAGTGACGGCTGCAACTCGGTTACTCTATTTAAAGTTACTGTAGGCAGGAATAGCGTCAAACCGGCACCTCCTATAAAAAGCTTTCGTAGAACCCAAAAAAGCGGGCAAAAGCCCGCTTTTTTTTCGATGAATTTTTAGCGCTTATTTGTACTTGCGCTTACGAGCAGCTTCGGACTTCTTCTTACGTCTTACAGAAGGCTTCTCATAGGCTTCCCTTTTGCGGACTTCAGCAATAACGCCAGCTCTGGCACACTGCTTCTTAAAACGTCGAAGAGCGCTGTCCAGAGACTCGTTTTCCTTAACTCTAATCTCAGCCATTTATTTCCCTCCCATCCGCCAAAAGGCAGGGGTTATGAGCAAATATGCTACATTAATTAATTATATCAATTACTGCTGTTCCTGTCAAGTATATTCTGCAATTATGGAATAATATACGCATACAAATTTAGTTTGCTGCAATAATAATTATTCCAAAGCCAGCAAATTTCGCTCTGCGTAAATTACGAAAATATCCGAAGCCATTGGATGGCTTCGGATATCGACTTACTGCAAACGTCAATGCTTAATTGCAATGAAATGCGGCAGCCAAACGAAAATCATTCAAAAATCTTCGTAACAACGCCGGAACCAACTGTATGGCCGCCTTCACGGATAGCGAAACGAAGGCCCTCTTCCATAGCAACTGGGGTAATCAGCTCAACATTCATTTCAATGTTATCGCCAGGCATGCACATCTCTGTGCCTTCCGGCAAAGTGATAACACCAGTAACATCAGTTGTACGGAAATAGAACTGCGGACGATAGTTGTTGAAGAACGGAGTATGACGACCGCCCTCTTCTTTCGTCAGGACATATACCTTGCCCTCGAACTTTGTGTGTGGATGAACAGTTCCCGGCTTAGCAAGAACCTGACCACGCTGAATTTCTTCTCTCTGAATACCACGGAGAAGAACACCAATGTTGTCGCCGGCTTCAGCAAAATCAAGAGTCTTGCGGAACATTTCGAGGCCTGTAATAACAGACTTCTTCTTTTCCGGAGAAAGGCCTACAATTTCGACTTCTTCGCCGACTTTAGCCATACCGCGTTCTACTCTGCCGGTTGCAACAGTGCCACGGCCACTGATGGTCATAACATCTTCAACAGGCATCAGGAACGGCAGGTCTGCTTTACGTTCCGGAGTCGGAATGAAAGTATCAACAGCATCCATCAGGTCCCAAATGCACTTGTATTCAGGAGCCTGAGGATCTTTTGAAGTTGATTCCAGAGCCTTCAGGGCAGAACCACGGATAACCGGGGTCTTGTCGCCTGGGAAGCTGTACTCAGTCAGAAGGTCACGGATTTCCATCTCAACAAGGTCAAGAAGCTCCGGATCGTCAACCTGGTCAACTTTGTTCATGAATACAACAATATACGGCACACCTACCTGACGGGCAAGCAGAATGTGTTCACGTGTCTGAGGCATCGGGCCATCGGCAGCAGATACAACAAGGATTGCACCATCCATCTGTGCTGCACCAGTAATCATGTTCTTAATATAGTCGGCATGACCAGGGCAGTCAACGTGAGCATAGTGACGTGTTTTTGTCTGATACTCAACATGAGCCGTGTTAATCGTGATACCACGTGCTCGCTCTTCAGGAGCCTTATCGATATTTGCATAATCGACGAAATCAGCTTCACCCTCAAGGTTAAGGACCTTAGTGATAGCAGCCGTCAGTGTAGTTTTACCATGGTCAACGTGGCCAATGGTACCAATGTTAACGTGTGGCTTTGAACGGTCAAATTTTGCCTTTGCCATTGGAGATCCTCCTTTTATTTTCAAGAATAATTTTAAATTGCATTTTAACGCTCATATTTTAGCAAAAAATCAGCCAAAAATCAAGCATTATCTGCAACCTCACTCGGATTTTTTCGTGCGTGTCGTAATAATCTTCTCAGAAATGCTCTTCGGAACCTCTGCATAGTTTTCAGGTTCCATAACATACTGGCCACGGCCCTGCGTTTTAGAACGAAGATCTGTAGAATAGCCGAACATTTCAGAAAGCGGAACCTTCGCACGAATCTGCTGTGCACCCGGAATTGCATCCATACCTTCGATCATGCCGCGGCGTGAATTCAGGTCGCCCATAACGTCGCCCATGTATTCTTCCGGCACAGTGACTGTAACCTTCATAATCGGTTCCAGAATAACCGGGTCTGCTTTGTTCATAGCATCCTTGAATGCCATAGAACCGGCAATTTTAAATGCAAGTTCCGAAGAGTCAACTTCATGGAAAGAGCCATCATACAGCGTAACCTTTGCATCCACAACCGGGTAGCCAGCAAGAACGCCAGCCTTCATTGCACCCTGAACACCTTGGTCAACAGCCGGTATGAATTCTTTTGGAATAGCACCGCCCGTAACGGCATTGACAAATTCATAGCCTTTGCCCGGGTTTGGCTCAACACGAATCTTAACATGACCATACTGGCCATGGCCGCCGGACTGCCTGGCATACTTGTTTTCAACATCCGCATTTTTGCGAATGGTTTCCTTGTAGGCAACCAATGGCTTGCCGACGTTTGCTTCAACATGGAATTCACGCAGGAGCCGGTCAACAATGATTTCCAAATGAAGTTCACCCATGCCAGCAATAATTGTCTGACCGGTTTCTTCATCTGTATAAGCCTTAAAAGTCGGGTCTTCTTCGGAAAGTTTTGAAAGGGCAATCCCCATTTTTTCCTGCCCAGCCTTTGTTTTAGGCTCAATGGCAACTTGGATAACCGGATCTGGATATTCCATGGATTCAAGAACGATCGGACGCTTGGCATCGCAGAGTGTATCACCGGTACCAGTGTTTTTGAGACCAACAGCAGCCGCAATATCGCCAGCATAGACAGTCTCAAGATCCTGCCTATGATTCGCGTGCATCTGCAGGATACGGCCCATACGCTCATTGTCATCTTTAACGGAGTTGTATACTGTATCGCCTGCATTTAACTTTCCGGAATAAACACGGAAGAATGCAAGTTTACCAACAAACGGATCGGTTGCAATCTTGAAAGCAAGAGCTGCAAAAGGTTCATCATCGGAAGCGTGGCAGTCTTCTTCTTCGCCTGTCTCCGGATTTGTTCCCTTAATAGCCGGAACATCAGTCGGGGCCGGCATAAAAGCAACAATCGCATCCAAAAGTTTCTGGACACCCTTGTTTTTATAAGAAGAACCGCAAGTTACCGGCACAAACTTATTGGCAATCGTAGCTTTTCGAATGGTTGCTATAATTTCGTCTCTGGTAAGCTCTTTTCCATCCAGATACTTCTCCATGATGTCGTCATCCTGTTCGGCAACAGCTTCAAGAAGTTCAGAATGATACTTCTCGGCAAGTTCTTTCATGTCATCGGGGATGGCCTCGACCTTCATGTCCTTGCCCATTTCATCGTAGTAAATATCAGCCTTCATATCAATCAGGTCGATAATACCTTTAAAAGTTTCTTCTTTGCCGATTGGCAGCTGAATTGGAACAGCATTGCACTTCAGGCGGTCGCGCATCATTTTGACAACGCGGTAAAAGTCAGCACCCATAATGTCCATCTTATTGACATAGGCCATACGCGGGACACCGAACTGTTCTGCCTGACGCCAAACAGTTTCAGACTGCGGCTCAACGCCGCCCTTAGCGCAGAATACTGTAACAGAGCCATCCAATACGCGAAGGGAACGCTCAACTTCGACAGTAAAGTCAACGTGACCAGGTGTGTCGATAATGTTGATACGGTGACCTTTCCAGAAACAGGTTGTTGCAGCAGAAGTAATCGTTATGCCGCGCTCCTGTTCCTGAGGCATCCAGTCCATCGTGGCAGCACCATCATGAACTTCGCCAATCTTGTGGTTAATGCCCGTATAATACAGAATACGTTCTGTTGTTGTAGTTTTACCGGCATCGATATGCGCTGTAATACCGATGTTGCGGACTAAATTCAGTGGTACTTGCCTTGGCATAATTCCCTCCTACAAACTGAAAGATGCAAACAGATTACCAACGGTAATGTGCGAATGCTCTGTTGGCTTCTGCCATCTTATGTGTTTCGTCGCGCTTTTTAGCTGCGCCGCCCGCACCATTCACAGCATCGAGAATCTCGCTGGCAAGTCTTTCTTTCATGGTCTTTTCGGTTCTCTGACGGGAGTACGTGGTCATCCAGCGCAGACCAAGGGTCTGCCTTCTTTCCGGGCGAACTTCCATAGGGACCTGATAAGTTGCGCCGCCTACACGGCGCGCTTTTACTTCGAGTGATGGCATAACATTTTCCATCGCCTGCTCAAAAACTTCGAGCGGTTCTTTTCCCGTCTTCTCTTTAATGATGTCAAATGCACCGTATACGATTTTCTGGGCAACACCCTTCTTACCGTCGTACATAACATTGTTCACCAGGCGGGTAACTAACTTGGAATGATAAAGTGGATCCGGCAAAACATCACGTTTTGCGGTTGAACCTCTTCTTGGCACTTTACTTCCCTCCTTCACATAAATGATATCATCGGTACTCGAAAGCGACAAACTCCCGTGGCCAATACAGAGGCGTCAAATCTATAATCAAACGCCGCTGCATCCTGTTTCTCAACATGCAAAATATGCAGCCGTAAGGTTTCTGTCAAATCTGCTGCAAATTACTTTGCAGCCTTGGCGGCACCGGCTTTTGGCCTTTTAGCACCGTACTTCGAACGAGCCTGCATACGCTGCGCAACACCCTGCGTATCAAGTGTACCGCGGATGATATGGTAACGAACACCAGGCAGATCCTTAACACGACCGCCGCGGATCATCACGACGCTGTGTTCCTGAAGATTGTGGCCGACACCCGGGATGTAAGCACTGACTTCGATTCCGTTGGAAAGCTTAACTCTTGCAATTTTTCTCAGAGCAGAGTTCGGCTTTTTCGGGGTAGCAGTCTTAACAACTGTGCATACACCACGTTTCTGCGGAGAATTCTGGTCAATAGAAAGACGCTTTTTGGAGTTCCAGCCTTTCAGAAGCGCAGGAGCCTTCGCCTTTCGGATGGCAACTTCTCTTCCTGACTTTACCAGCTGATTAAAGGTAGGCAAATATGACACCTCCTCACATAAAAATATAAATCTATGTTCAGCGGCTTTACAGCCGCAAAACAACAAGGTAAGATGTCTGCTTCTCCTTCTCCATAAGGACAGAGAAACAGACCATCACAATTCGTTAGTATAGCACTATTCGGCACTATTTGTCAAGCGTTTGTCATTACTGTCATCATCTACGACAACTTCCGTATCCCGGTAGCATTTCATGCCAGTACCAGCCGGAATCAGTTTGCCGATGATAACATTTTCCTTCAAACCAAGGAGCGGATCTACCTTACCTTTAATGGCAGCGTCGGTCAGCACTCTTGTAGTTTCCTGGAAAGATGCTGCAGAAAGGAAAGAGTCTGTCGCGAGTGAAGCTTTTGTAATACCAAGCAAGACCGGCGAGCACGTAGCTTCCTTCAGGTCGGTTTCGCCAGCCGCTATCCGGTCGCGAATCTCCTTGTTCACAGCTTTCAGCTCATTCTTTTCCACAAGAGAACTCGGCAGCAGTGTTGTACTCCCGGCATCTTCTATGCGAACTTTTTTGAGCATCTGACGAACGATAACCTCAATGTGCTTATCGTTAATATCAACGCCTTGCATACGGTAAACTTTCTGAACTTCTTCAATCAGGTAATCCTGAACAGCATGAATACCGCTGATAGCAAGGACGTCATGCGGATTAACAGAGCCTTCTGTAAGGCGCTGGCCCGCCTTGACTTCATCACCTTCGTTAACAATAACATGTGAACCGAATGGAATCAGATACGACTTGCTCTCGCCGGTTTCGGAATTTGTAATAACGGCATGACGACTCTTTTTCACTTCTTCGAAACCGACCTTGCCGGGAATCTCACTGATAATAGCGAGATGCTTTGGCTTACGTCCTTCAAAAAGTTCTTCAACACGCGGAAGGCCCTGTGTAATATCTTCGGCACTGGCAACACCGCCGGTGTGGAAGGTACGCATTGTAAGCTGTGTACCAGGTTCACCAATGGACTGGGCGGCAATAATGCCGACCGCTTCACCAACCTGAACCGGCATACGAGTAGCAAGGTTTGCACCATAGCATTTCTTGCAAACACCATGCTTTGCACAGCAGTTCAGGATGGAACGAATCTTAATACGTTTGACACCGTGTGACTCAATCAGATTGGCGTCAGCGTCATCCATCATTTTGTCTTTGGAAACGAGCACTTCACCCGTCTTCTCGTCTACAAAATCTTTAACAAGGTAGCGGCCAAGCAGACGCTCATGCATTGCCTCAATAACGTCTTTGCCTTCCTTGATATCGAAGACTTCAAGGCCGTCATCCGTGCCGCAGTCGTCTTCACGAATAATAACATCCTGTGAAACATCGACCAAACGGCGCGTAAGGTAACCAGAGTCAGCCGTACGCAGAGCAGTGTCGGCAAGGCCTTTTCTTGCACCACGGGAAGAAATGAAGTACTCCAAAATGTTAAGGCCTTCACGGTAATTTGCACGAATTGGAATTTCAATCGTCTTACCGGACGTATTAGCAATCAGTCCACGCATACCGGCAAGCTGACGAATCTGGCTCATAGAACCACGGGCGCCGGAATCGGCCATCATGAAGATTGGGTTATACCGGTCGAGGTTCTTCTGCAGCGCAACAGAAACATCTTCCGTTGCTTTTGTCCAAGTCTTCAGAACGGCGTCATAACGCTCGCCGTTGGAAAGAAGTCCCATTTTGTACTGCTCAGAAACAGTATCAATTTTCTTCTCAGCTTCGGCAATGATTTCAGCTTTCTGCGGCGGAATCGTAGCATCACTGACGGAAACAGTTATACCGCTTTTGGTAGAATACTTATATCCTTGTGCCTTAATGGAATCCAACACTTCCGATGTTTTTGGGACACCGTGAACTTTGATGCAGCGGTCGATGATTTGGCCAAGCTGCTTTTTACCAACTAGGAATTCGATTTCAAGACGGAACTTATTTTCCGGATTGGAGCGATCAACAAAACCTAAATCCTGTGGAATCGGTCGGTTAAATATCATTTTACCGACGGTTGTTTCCATAACTGTGGATTCTTCCTTGCCGTCGAATTTTAAAGTTCTACGCACCTTGATTTTTGCGTGGAGACCAATTACCTTTGCTTCATAAGCCATAATAGCTTCATCAAAATTGCGGAAGACTTTGCCTTCGCCTGTTTCACCGTCTTTGTCAAGTGTCAGGTAATAGGAACCCAGTACCATGTCCTGTGTAGGAACAGTAACCGGGCGACCGTCAGAAGGCTTCAAAAGGTTGCCTGCTGCAAGCATCAGGAAGCGGGCTTCTGCCTGTGCTTCCGATGAAAGAGGAACGTGAACCGCCATCTGGTCACCGTCAAAATCGGCGTTGTATGCAGTGCAAGCCAGCGGATGCAGTTTCATAGCACGGCCTTCTACAAGAACCGGCTCAAAAGCCTGAATGCCAAGGCGGTGAAGCGTAGGTGCACGATTCAAAAGAACCGGGTGATTTTTAATGGCAATTTCCAGTGCATCCCATACTTCCGGCTTTGCACGTTCGACGGCCTTGCGTGCCGCCTTTATATTCCCGGAAGCACCGGTTTCCACCAGACGTTTCATAACAAAAGGCTTAAACAGCTCCAATGCCATCTCTTTCGGCAAACCGCACTGATACATCTTCAAATCCGGGCCGACAACAATTACAGAACGGCCGGAATAGTCAACACGCTTGCCAAGAAGGTTCTGGCGGAAACGGCCCTGCTTACCCTTCAGCATATCAGAAAGAGACTTCAGCGGGCGATTGTTGGGACCCGTAACCGGGCGGCCGCGGCGGCCATTGTCGATGAGTGCATCGACGGCTTCCTGCAGCATACGCTTTTCATTGCGAACAATAATGTCAGGCGCGCCTAGCTCAAGCAGACGCTTCAGACGATTGTTTCGGTTGATTACGCGGCGGTACAGGTCGTTTAAATCGGATGTCGCAAAGCGGCCTCCGTCGAGCTGCACCATTGGCCGCAAATCCGGCGGGATAACCGGGATACAGTCCAGAATCATCCATTCCGGACGATTACCGGAAAGGCGGAAAGACTCAACAACTTCCAGCCTTTTCAGGAGGCGTACACGCTTTTGGCCGCTGGCGCCTTCCAGCTCGCTTTTCAGCTCTTCCGAAAGCTGGTCAAGGTCAATTTCCGTAAGAAGCTTTTCAATTGCTTCAGCGCCCATGCCTGCTTCAAAGTCATCCTCATATTTTTCACGCATATCGCGGTATTCTTTTTCATTAAGGAGCTGCTTCTTCTGCAGTTCGCGCACGTTGCCCGGATCTGTAACAATGTAAAGTGCAAAATACAGAACCTTTTCAAGCATACGCGGCGAAATGTCAAGCATCAGTCCCATGCGGGAAGGAATCCCTTTAAAATACCAAATATGAGAAACTGGAGCGGCAAGTTCAATATGCCCCATGCGCTCACGGCGAACTTTTGCGCGCGTAACTTCAACACCGCAGCGTTCACAGATTTTGCCTTTGTAACGGATACGCTTGTACTTGCCGCAGTGGCACTCCCAATCTTTTGTTGGCCCAAAAATACGCTCACAAAAAAGCCCGTCGCGCTCCGGCTTTAATGTACGGTAGTTAATGGTTTCCGGTTTTTTTACTTCGCCGTACGACCATTCACGGATTTTTTCAGGTGAAGCAAGTCCAATCTTGATGGATTCAAAAGTATTAAATTCCATGCTCTGGCCCCTTCCTGTCAATTATTATTGTCACCGGAATCATCGTCCAGCGTATTGTCAGTATTTGTCTTGCTGTCATCCGTAAACCCATCCGAATCGTCGAACAGGGCATCTGAATCAGTGTCGCCATTTTCTCCCTCTTCATCACTTACAGAGTAACCTTCGAGGTCGTCGGCAACATTTGGTTCGTCAAAATTTTCTGCCTGTGGGTTAAACCCAACGTCATCATCGTCTAAGTCTTGTCTCAAGTCAATTTCGTCATTGTTTTCATCCAAGACCTTAACATCAAGAGCCAATGACTGCAGTTCTTTAATAAGGACTTTAAAAGATTCCGGAATACCAGGCGTCGGGATGTTCTGGCCTTTTACAATTGCTTCATACGTCTTAACACGGCCGACAACATCGTCCGACTTGACTGTCAAAATCTCCTGAAGGGTATAAGCTGCACCGTATGCTTCCAGAGCCCAGACTTCCATTTCACCGAAACGCTGGCCGCCAAACTGAGCTTTGCCGCCCAGGGGCTGCTGTGTAACGAGAGAATACGGGCCTGTAGAACGGGCATGAATCTTATCATCAACCAAGTGATGAAGTTTAAGGTAATACATATAGCCAACGGTAATCTCATGGTCAAAATAATCGCCGGTACGGCCATCTTTCAGCCTAACTTTACCGTTTGTCTTAATGCCAAGTTCTTTGCCTTTTGGTGTTTTTGCAACGTCTTCAAGGCAGCTTACAATGTCACTTTCATGTGCACCGTCAAAGACAGGCGTCATAATCTTCCAGCCAAGCAGTTTTGCTGCAAGGCCAAGGTGAACCTCCAAAACCTGCCCGATGTTCATACGGGAAGGCACACCCAGAGGATTCAGAACGATGTCAAGCGGCGTGCCATCTGGAAGAAATGGCATATCTTCAACTGGCAGGATGCGGGAAACAACGCCCTTATTACCGTGGCGGCCAGCCATCTTGTCACCAACGGAAATCTTACGCTTCTGAGCAATATAGCAGCGAACTACTTTGTTAACGCCCGGGCTTAGTTCGTCATGGCTGTTTTCGCGGGTAAATACTTTAACATCAACAACAATGCCATACTCACCGTGTGGGACACGCAGAGAAGTGTCACGGACTTCACGCGCTTTTTCACCAAAAATAGCGCGAAGCAAACGCTCTTCTGCCGTCAGTTCTGTTTCACCTTTCGGTGTAACTTTTCCGACCAAAATATCACCGGCGCGGACTTCTGCACCAATGCGGATAATGCCGGTGTCATCCAAATCACGAAGAAGATCTTCGTTGACATTCGGAATGTCGCGCGTAATTTCTTCCGGCCCAAGCTTTGTGTCACGGGCTTCCGTTTCATACTCTTCAATATGGATGGAGGTAAAGACATCATCCCGTACAACTTTTTCACTGATCAGAACAGCATCTTCGTAGTTGTAACCTTCCCAAGTCATGAAGCCGATAAGGGCATTCTTGCCAAGGCTGATTTCGCCGTCTTTTGTACCAGGACCATCGGCAATTACATCGCCAACATTGACGCGGTCATTTACAGAAACAATCGGAACCTGGTTAAAGCAAGTTCCCTGGTTGGAACGCATAAATTTAATAATGTGGTAAGTGTCAATTTTGCCGTCATCTGTTGCTACTTTTACCTCGTCTGCGCTTACGCTGCACACAATACCGGGGTGCTTTGCAAGGACACAGACACCAGAGTCTACACCGGCCTTATATTCCATGCCGGTACCAACGATTGGGGATTCTGTTGTCAGAAGCGGAACCGCCTGCCGCTGCATGTTGGAGCCCATCAGGGCACGGTTAGCATCATCGTTTTCCAGGAACGGAATCATTGCGGTTGCGACGGAAACAACCATTCGCGGCGAAACATCCATGAAGTCCGCTTTTTCCCGCTCGACTTCAACAAATTCGTCCCGGTAACGGCCGTTAATCTTCGCGTGCTTAAAATGGCCTTCTTCATCCAAAGGCTCATTTGCCTGCGCAAC
Source organism: Bacillota bacterium (assembly GCA_023417635.1). Classification (GTDB taxonomy): domain Bacteria; phylum Bacillota; class Clostridia; order Oscillospirales; family Acutalibacteraceae; genus Thermocaproicibacter. The sequence goes on from JAEZFF010000014.1 coordinate 21,876, forward strand.
GATGTAGTTATCTTCCACATCTGCGGTCATATAAATAACGTCTTTTGTTACTACGCCCGTTTTCTTGTCCACACGGCGGAACGGTGCTTCTACAAAGCCGTATTCGTTGATCTTTGCAAAAGTAGCGAGGTAAGAAATCAAGCCGATGTTCGGGCCCTCTGGTGTCTCGATTGGGCACATACGGCCATAGTGAGTGTAGTGAACATCGCGGACTTCGAATCCTGCGCGGTCTCTCGAAAGGCCGCCAGGGCCCAATGCAGAAAGGCGGCGCTTATGCGTCAGTTCAGCAAGCGGGTTTGTCTGGTCCATGAACTGCGACAGCGGTGAAGATCCAAAGAATTCACGGATAGCAGCCACGACCGGGCGAATATTAATCAAAGAATGCGGAGTCAGCACTTCAAGGTCCTGTGCCTGCAAAGTCATGCGCTCACGAATGACACGCTCCAGACGTGAAAAACCAATGCGGAACTGATTCTGCAGCAGTTCACCGACGGAACGAATGCGGCGGTTGCCAAGATGGTCAATATCATCCAAATTTCCAAGACCCATAGCCAAACAGTTCAGATAGTTAATGGAAGCAAAGATGTCATCAATCGTAATATGTTTTGGAATCAGGTCATCAATACGGGCTTGTAGCTGTTCTTTGATTTCATCGTCATTGTGGCAGGAATCAAGAATTTCACTGAGGGCTTTGTAGCAAACGCGCTCATTGACACCGCATTCTGCCTTGGCATCAAAATCAACATATTTAGAAATGTCGACCATGCCGTTTGAAAGTAACTTAACTTCTGTGTCACCCACCTGCACAAAAGCTTCCATAACACCGGCGTTATCAATCTGCACGGCCTGTTCACGGGAAATAACCGCACCGGCGTCTGCCATAACTTCACCGGTAGATGGATTTGCTATCGGGCGCGAAAGCTGCTGCCCGGTAAGGCGGCCTGCAAGAGCCAGTTTCTTATTATACTTGTAGCGGCCAACGCGCGAAAGGTCATATCTTCTGGAATCGAAAAACAAGCCATTTAAGTGAGCTTTTGCGCTTTCAAGAGTCGGCGGCTCGCTTGGCCTTAATTTACGGTAAACTTCAAACAGAGCATCTTCCATGTTTTTGCAGGGATCTTTTTCAATGGTCGCATTCAGGCGGTCATCATTACCGAAATAGTCCCGAATTTCTTCATCTGTTCCAAGGCCAAGGGCACGGATAAACACAGTTACCGGCAGTTTGCGGTTCTTGTCGATACGCACATAGAAAACGTCGTTCGCATCGGTTTCATATTCCAGCCACGCGCCGCGGTTTGGGATGACTGTAGTACTGTAAATTTCCTTACCGATCTTGTCGTACTCCATTTTATAGTACACACCAGGAGAACGAACCAACTGGGAAACAATAACACGTTCCGCACCATTGATGACAAACGTACCACTTTCTGTCATAAGCGGAAAATCGCCCATAAAGACTTCGGATTCTTTAATCTCGCCGCTTTCCTTATTTAGCAGACGAGCCGTTACACGCAGCGCAGCCGAGTAGGTGGCGTCACGCTCTTTGCATTCCTCTACACTGTAATTGGGCTTGTCGGAATCAAGTTTATAATCCACAAAGTCCAATACGAGGTTGCCTGTATAATCGGTGATGCCGGAAACTTCTTTGAACACTTCCTTGAGGCCTTCATCAAGAAACCACTGGTAGGATTTCTTTTGAACCTCAATCAGGTTAGGCATTTCCAGTACTTCGTCGATACGCGCAAAACTCATGCGCGTATTTTTGCCGACTTTCACCGGTTTGACATTCACCATCGGCTCAATCACTCCATTTCATAATTTCACATTCTGCGGCATGATCTGACACGTAAAAGTGGCATTTACCATACTTTTGAAGTTTGTCTTGCGTTTTTTTGTTTCCTGTGCTATGATAAATGCAGGTTTTGCAAAGGTACACGTATCCATGATGATGCAGTATATTATTTTATTACAATATATTGTAGTTGTCAAGTCTTATTTTCTTTTTTCAGCAGTTATTGTAAGGATAAGCTGTTATAGTTTAGTCATTGTGCTGAATTATTTTAATAAATAATCAGAAATATCGTCGTTTTGCCGGTGCTTTTCTGCACCGCTTTTTTTATTTTATAAGCACCGAGTGACAAAAATGCCGGAGGATTTGTAATCCTCCGGCATTTTATGAAGCATCCTTATTTTTTCAATGCAGAAGCATCTTTTTTACAGTTTCCGCATGAATCTTTGCTGAGCGCAGCAAAAGTATAGGAGTCCAGCTTCTGCCTCACAAGCAGGGAGGTTTCATCATATATCTCCTGAAACCTGCAGCTTGCTGTATGGGTACAGTTGTATTCGTTCTGCTGGCAGCGGCTCAGCATATAAGGTCCTTCCACCGACTCGATGACCTGCCTTAGGGTAATTTGATCCGCGCTTCGGGCAAGTGCATAGCCACCATGCGCGCCCTTGAAAGAAACAATCAATTTCCCCGCGACAAGTTTTCGCAGAATCTTCAGTGCAAAGCGGAGCGGCACCTGCGTTTTAAGCGCTATTGTATGGGCATCCACTTTTTGTTCCGAACGGGAAAGCACATCTACAATGCGGACTGCATAATCCGCTTCGAGCGTCATAACCATGCAATCGCAACTCCTTTAATCGAGGAAATCTTTCAGTTTTTTGCTGCGGCTTGGGTGACGCAGTTTGCGCAGAGCCTTGGCTTCAATCTGCCGAATTCGCTCACGGGTTACATTGAACTCCTTGCCGACTTCTTCCAATGTGCGGGAACGGCCATCTTCCAAACCAAAACGAAGCCGAAGCACTTTTTCTTCCCGAGGTGTAAGCGTATCCAGAACATCAGCCAACTGTTCTTTCAGAAGAGTATGGGAAGCGGCATCCTGCGGAGCGGGGGCGTCCTCATCCGGAATAAAATCGCCAAGGTGGCTGTCCTCTTCTTCACCGATTGGTGTTTCGAGAGAAACAGGTTCCTGTGCAACACGCATAATTTCCCGTACTTTGTCGGTTGGCATATCAAGTTCTGCCGCTATTTCATCTGCCGTTGGTTCATGGCCGTTTGTGTGGAGCAGTTGGCTGGAAACCTTTTTTACCTTATTGATGGTTTCAACCATATGCACCGGAATACGAATTGTACGGGCCTGGTCCGCGATGGCGCGGGTAATTGCCTGGCGAATCCACCATGTGGCATAAGTAGAAAACTTAAAGCCTTTCGTATAGTCAAACTTTTCTACCGCTTTTATCAGCCCCAGGTTGCCTTCCTGAATTAAGTCGAGGAACTGCATACCGCGGCCAAGGTACCTTTTTGCTATACTGACAACGAGGCGGAGGTTCGCTTCAGAAAGGCGCTTTTTTGCCGCTTCATCACCGCCTTTGATTTTCACAGCAAGGTCAATCTCTTCTTCTGGGGTTAGGAGGGGGACCCGCCCGATTTCCTTCAGGTAAACTTTAACCGGGTCATCGATTGCGACACCTTCGGCTGCAGGTGCTTCCGCATTTTCAGTGCTATTCTGCTGATTTTCAAGATGAATATTGTCGAGGGATTCTTCTTCAAAATCCTCAACAATTTCTACGCCTTGAGCTTCCAATGCATCGTAAAACTTTTCGATTTGATCAGGCTCAAAATCCAGTTCGCCCAAAGCATCAAGTATTTCCTTTGTGGAAAGCTGCCCTTTGCTTTTGCCCTGCTCGATCAATTTTTTTATAACCGTTTTCTTATCCGGTACCGGCATATAAATCCTCCTATTTCTTCTGCTGCCTCAGTTTATTGAGGTAATCCTCTATTTCCCCGGGCAGAGTCTTCGCAGCGCTGCCCAATTTTTTACTCTCATTTTCCTGCTGAATGATTTGTATATATGTTTCCGCATCCTGCTTTTCGACGGAAATTCCGTCGCGCTTTGCAAGAATACCCGCAATAGCGGAAAGCTCGTCGGGTGAAAATTCCGCGGAAAGATCTGTAAGTGTTACAGACTTTTCTTCTTTCATTCTTCCCGCAATTTTCTCATATACACGGCGGTTGAATTTTGTGACGAATTCTTCGGGCGGAAGTGCTGCAAAAACAGCCTCTTCACGCTCTGGATGGTTCATCAAATAGGCAATCAGTGCTTCTTCTGCACTGGCTGCGCGCAGATTCTCACTTTTTTCCGGATTTACACTGTTGTGGAAGCCTTCCGTCTGCCTGCGTATTTCACGGAACTGTTTTTTTTGACGGCCTTTTTCAAGCTTTTTGTTTCCAGACTCAACCTGACTTAGTAGTGTTGCTGTTTCAATGCCGGTTTCAGCTGCAACTTTTCCTGCGTATACAGCGCGCTCTACCTTATTTTCTAACGCCGAAAGGACCTTCACAGCACCTCGCAGATAAGTTACTCTGCCTTCCGCAGTCTTCAGGTTGCAGCCAACTTTTGCCTTCTGCAGCCGATACTCCACATCGTTTCCGCAAGAATCCAGCATTTGCTGAAATCTTGCCGGGCCATTTGCTTTTATGTATTCATCCGGGTCTTTGCCCCCCGAGATGGTAAGTACCCGGACCAAAAGGCCTGCAGAGCGCAAAATTGGAATTGCTCGTGAGGCTGCCTTCTGCCCGGCCTCATCTGCATCATACGAAACAATAATTTCTTTTGCATAATGTGACATTAGCCTGGCCTGTGAAGGGGTAAGTGCCGTGCCGAGGGTAGCCACAGCATTTGTAAAGCCAGCCTGATGCATGGATATAACATCCATATATCCTTCGCAAAGAATCAGCTGCTCCTGGCGGCTGTTCTTTGCAAAATTCAGCGCAAACAGCATATCGCCTTTGCTGAATACCGGTGTTTCGGAAGTATTTAAATACTTTGGCTTATCGTCACCAAGAGTACGTCCCCCGAAAGCAACCACATTGCCCCGCAAATCAATAATTGGGAACATCACGCGGCCATAAAAGCGGTCATATGCCCTGCCGCTGCGGCTTTTAAAAGCAACATTTGCAAGAACCATTTCCTGCTGCGTAAAGCCTTTGCGTTCCAAGTAATCTACTAAGGAATAACGCCCCAGTGGTGAAAAGCCAAGTCCAAAATGCCGAATCGTTTCCGGTTTAAGCTGTCGCTTCGCAAAATAATTACGTCCCGATGTGCCTTTTTCAGAACACAGAACCTCATAATAATACCGCGCTGTTTCCCGGTTCAGCGCCAAAATGCGTGCCCGAAGCTTCGCCATACCATCATCGGCCTGGTTTTCTGGCACAGTAAGACCTGCACGCTGCGCGAGGAAACGAATGGCTTCCATATAATCAAGGTTTTCAATGCGGCGTACAAAAGTGATGACGTCGCCTCCCACGCCGCACCCAAAACAGTAGAAAGAGCCATTGTCGGGGTATATATTAAATGATGGTGTTTTTTCACTGTGGAAGGGACAAAGGCCAACAAGGTTTTTGCCACTCCGCTTTAAGACGACATAGTTTGAAGCAATTTCGCTAAGGTCGCTGCGGGCCTTCAGCTCCTGCAAAAAAGAATCCGGCAGCGGCATAAAACGAATCCTCCTCTTTATAATTTCCAGGATTTCGGCACAAATAATTTTTCAAAAAGCTGAACTGCGTAGTGATCCGTCATACCGGCAATAAAGTCGCAGGCAGCACGGTCGTTTCCGTCTTTCTCGGCAATTTTTGCCATATCCAAAGGCATGTTCTCCGGTCTACGCAGATACTCGTAAAGTGCCTGAATCAGCCCCGGCACTTTTTTTTCTTCCGATTTTGCGTATGGGTTGCAGTAAACATGGCTGTCCATAAATCCGTCAAGTTCAAGAAAAGCACATTGCACACAGGCGCCCATTTTCAAATTTCCGTCAAAGCTGTTTTCAACTACGGAATGTACCAGCGTGTCAATTCGCTTTGACTTGTTCTCACCCAGAATGTCCGTAATACTTTTCGGAATGTCCGCTTCGCATAGAACTCCAGCCCGCTCCGCATCATCTATGTCGTGGTTCAGGTAAGCAATTTTGTCTGCAAGGCGAACAATGCGCCCTTCTGCCGTACAGGCTTCACGGCCGATTGTATGGCACGCAATGCCATCCCGCACCTCATATGTCAAGTTAAGACCCTTGCCACCCTTTTCAAGCTTTTCAACGACACGTACACTTTGTTCATAGTGACGGAATCCGTCTGGATACAATTCATTCAGAGCGCGTTCCCCCGCATGCCCGAATGGGGTATGGCCAAGATCATGCCCAAGGGAAACAGCTTCCGTTAAATCTTCGTTCAGCTGTAAAGCCCGTGCAATTGTGCGGGCAATTTGCGAGACTTCAAGCGTATGTGTCAGGCGGGTTCTGTAATGATCGCCTTCCGGCGAAAGAAAAACCTGGGTTTTATGTTTCAGCCTTCGAAATGATTTGCAGTGGATAATGCGATCACGGTCACGCTGAAATTCAGTTCGCAGCGAGCAAGGTTCTTCCGGAGTTTCCCGGCCGCGCGTCTTACTTGAAAATGTGGCATAAGGCGCAAGAATCTTTTCTTCCAGTTCTTCCGTCCTTTCGCGCACCGTCACAGCCAATCACCTCCTGCAAATTTAACCCAAAAGCTTTACCGGCTTAACTAACAAAGATACTCTAGAATATTATATGCAGGCAAAGCAGGATTTCCCTGCTTTGAATTTGAAAAATCACGAAATTTCATAGAATTTTTTCGTCCCAAGTTCAGCGCTGCAGCTCCCACAGGTTGCATCAGCCAAAGCAACTTGAAACCTCTCTGCAGCCTCGCAGGGCAGATGAAACCGCAGCTCAACCACTTCGTTAAAGCTGCTGTCGTCTGTTGCTCCGCCAAATTCTGAAATCAGCGGTAAAACCCTTCCGTACTGACCGTAGGTGCAGTGAAGGCTTTCCTGAAAAAAAGCGCCCATCCGTATGATACCAGCAGCGGTCAGCCCGATAGTTGCCGCATGCGAATAAGCGCGAACAAGCCCGCCCGTACCTAAAAGAATTCCTCCAAAATACCGTGTTACGACAACAGCCGTATCGGTTACCCCTTCTTTTTGAAGGACATTCAGTACTGGAACACCGGCTGTCCCCTGTGGTTCTCCATCATCGGAACAGCGGCTGATTTTTCCGCTGCGCAGAAGGTAGGCAAAGACGTTGTGCTTTGCTTCACGGTTTGCTGCGCGGATAGTTTGAATAAATTTCTCCGCTTCTTCTTCTGTGCACACCTGCTTTACAGAACCAATAAAGCGGGATCGCCGCTCTGTAAACTCGCTGTTTGCTTCTTTTGACACCGTGCTGTATTCTTCCATTTCAGCCCCCAGGAAAAAATGAGCGGCGCTTTTTCGAGCGCCGCTTCCTGTGCAGATGCAATACTATTCGACTTACTTAAGGCCGTAACGCTTTTTGAACATGTCGACGCGGCCGCTCGTATCAATCAGCTTCTGTTTACCCGTAAAGAACGGATGGCATTTTGAGCAAATTTCAACATGAATATCCTGCTTTGTGGATTTAGTATGAATTACATTGCCGCAGGCACATGTAATGGTCGTTTCTTTATACTCCGGATGGATTCCCTTTTTCATTCCTGTCACCTCTTTAAGCGAACTCAAAACATAACATGAGTGATTATAGCATAATTTCTTTTTAATTGCAAGCAGTTTTCGCTAAAAAGGTCTTCTGTTTTTAGCTTAATGTCCCCTGACTGGTGCGGTAATTCACATATTCTTCAAGGCACATGGAAAGTTCTCGCATTTTTACAGCATTATCAGCTCCAACGTACCGAAAACGGGAAGGATCAAAATAGCACCCGGTTTTAGAACTGATGCCTGTTGTAGATGAAGGGTCTTCTGGGAAACGAAGAATAAAGCCGTAGGTTACCGAGTTGCTTACCAGCCAATGATACTGTTCCGTCGTATTGAAATTCTGGCCGGCTTTTTGGTTTTCTGCTGAAAAAGTAACAGAAAGGCCTGTCTGCCGTTCACTGTAACCTCCATGGCCTACAGAAGCCTGCGCCCTGTTTTCTGCCAGCACCTGAGAAAGCTTTTGCTTCTGCATCAGCCGCTTAACTTCGGCCTGAAAATTTTGATCCTGCGTTTTTTCATCCACGAAACCGGATGTCAGTTTCAGCGGACATCCCGCCTGCCGTGCTGCTTCCATCATCTTACTAAGCGCCGGGATTATACGGCTTTCAACTAATACACCATTATACTCGCCAAGCTGTATTTTATAGCCCTCTGGAATTTTATTAGAAGAATTGACAAGAATCAAATTGAAAGAGTCTTCGTAAACTGGAAGGCTCCCATCACTGCTTGAAATTGGTGCCTGCGACTGAACCTGAGGCTTTGTCACTTTTTTCAGCTGCAGCCAGGCTAATACACCGCCTGCCACAACAGATATAACAAGGAAAACCGCCACAACAATCATAATAATATGCAGTTTCCGTACTTCGTTTTGCCTGCGCCATTCCACGTGGCTTTGGACAACCTGTTCGCCTTTTTTTCGCATGAACTTATTTTTCCTCCCTGCCCTTTTGTTTTTATTGTATAACTTCTCTGAAATAGATGCAATAAAAACTATTTTTCCGTTAGCTCTGCCAATGTAGGCAATTTCATTTGATTTATGGACGAATCCATAGTATTATTTATTATGGGGTAAGTTCCATATTCCCCCGTAAATGATGTTCTACCTAAATTATACTCTCCATAAATATCTGAATCGAGGCTGTTGATAAATGAGAAAAACCAAAATTATCTGTACTCTTGGGCCAGCTACAAACAGTGAAGACGTTCTGCGCCAAATGATACTGAGTGGCATGAATGTGGCACGGTTAAACTTTTCACATGGTACCCATGAGCAACAGAAAGGCTATGCCAATATGGTGAAAAAGCTCCGCAAGAAACTGAATCTCCCAGTTGCCCTTCTGCTTGATACAAAAGGCCCGGAAATCCGTACTGGAGATTTTGAGCACCCAGTAACGCTGCAAAAAGGCTCCAAATTCACACTTACCACTCGCACGGTTCCCGGAACCGACTCCATTTGCTCTGTATCTTTTTCAAATCTTCCATCCGAAGTGCAAGTTGGCACTAGAATTTTGATTGACGACGGTCTAATTGAACTTCAGGTTGACTCAACTTCAAAAGATGAAATCCATTGTACCATAATGAACGGCGGCGAAGTTTCTTCGCACAAAAGTATTAATGTGCCAGGAATGGAACTTTCTCTGCCATTTATCAGCGAGAAAGACCGTCAGGATATTGCCTTCGGTGTGCAGGAAGATTTTGATTTTATCGCAGCCTCCTTTACACGAAGCGCACAAGATATTCTGGATTTACGCAGTGAGCTTGAAAAACTTGATTGCCATAAAATCAAAATTATCGCAAAGATTGAATCTGCCGGCGGCGTCAAGAACATAGATGAAATTATCCGCGTTTCCGACGGTGTTATGGTTGCCCGCGGCGATCTTGGTGTCGAAATTCCATTTGAAGACATCCCAAGCCTTCAGAAAAAGATGATCAGCAAGGTTTCCAATGCCGGAAGAGTTGTTATTACCGCTACACAAATGCTGGACTCCATGATTAAGAATCCCCGCCCGACGCGTGCGGAAGCAACCGACGTTGCAAATGCAATTTACGATGGGACAAGTGCCATAATGCTTTCCGGTGAAACTGCTGCTGGCGCTTACCCAGTTCAGGCAGTACAAACCATGGCCAAAATTGCAGAGCGCACAGAAAGCGATATTGACTACAAGCAGCGCTTTCGTCAGCGCAGCGACCTTGCAGGCCAGCCGGATGTTACCTCTGCTATTTCGCACGCAACCTGCACCACGGCACACGACCTTGGAGCGGCAGCAATTCTCACCGTTACAAAATCCGGCCGCACCGCCCGCATGATTTCCAAGTACCGCCCAAGCTGTCCAATTATCAGCGGCACTACTGACGCAACGGTTCAGCGCCAGATGAATCTCTCTTGGGGCGTTATTCCGGTTCTTGTGACCGAGCAGAATAATACAGACGAGCTGTTTGATCATATTGTCGGTGCAGCAAAGGAAACCGGTATTGTAAAAGATGGTGACCTAGTCGTTATTACAGCAGGTGTTCCGCTTGGGATGTCCGGTACAACCAATCTGCTGAAAGTTCAACTTGTTGGGAATGTGCTTGTTTCCGGAACAAGTGCGACAAAGGGCTCTGTCTGCGGAAATTTGTGCGTCTGTAAAACAGAAGAGGAAGTAAACAAAAATTTTAGTGATGGGGATATTCTTGTTGTCCCCGAAACTTCAAATGAGCTTCTGCCATACCTGAAAGCTGCTTCCGCCATTATAACGGAACGGGAAGGCTTAAATTCCCATGCAGCTATTGTTGGTTTGGCTCTGGATATGCCGGTTATTGTCGGTGCTGAAAATGCCACGCGCATCCTTAAAAGCGGTACAACCGTAACGGTTGATGCAACACGCGGTATTGTTTACAGCGGCAAAACTTCCTGCCCAGGCTGAAATTTCATACAAAAGATAATCTAAATGATCCCCGCGTTTTCGCGGGGATTTTTATCGCTCTTTTTTTAAAAGGAGCAGTGCTGTCAGATAGCACACAGCAAGCAAAAGAGTAAAATTGCAGTGTGAGCGGAGCAAAAGCAGAAATCCGGCTATCGCTAGAGGTACCAGCGCCATGAAAGAAACAGTTGCAACTGTTCTGGCCGCCCCTTCGGGCGAAATGTGCAGGCAAAGCAGCGCATTTAATGCCTGCCCGCCGTCAAGCGGAGCGATTGGAAGAATATTCAGCCCAAAAAGCAGTAGATTGGCTACGGTAAAAAAGAAAAACCGCTTCCCAAAAAAGAAATTGCTAAGCAAACCAAGCGAAAGATTCGCCAGCGGCCCCGCAAAAGAAACCAGGGCGTCTTTCTTATAACTCCGCTCAGCACTACTTGTTTTTACAAGGTCAATTCCAAAGACGGTGAACGACATCTCTTTCGGAGACTCCCCCACCGCTTTCATGGCAGCAATATGGGCGGCCTCATGGATTCCAGCACAGAGGAGCCCTACTGCCGCTGCCCCGGAACTGTCGAAAGTCAGGATCGCAGCAATTACTGCAATAAAAAAGAAACCAATCTTGACCTTGCAGCTGCCAACTAAAAACGTCACGCAGTTGTTTTTCCGCCCGAAGAAACTGCAGCAACGGAAGATGCCTTCTTTCCGGAAGAAGAATTCTTGTTATCGGAAGAAGACGCTGATGAAGCTTCGTTCTGCGGTCCCTGCTGCCTTGCTGCGGTTATGTTATTCCAAAGTCCCACAATCGTATGCTTGGCCTGCGTAGTCTGCTCTTCTGCCAAAATGGAATCGTTGACTGCAGCTAAGTACCATGTTCGCACCGTTTGATACACACTGTTTCCGCAGACTCGAAGAATCAATGCAGCAGCCAGAATCGCTAAGCTACCGAAAATTTGAATGGATGTTAAAAGTTTAAGCCCGCCCTTACGCTTTTCTTTATGGAGAGATTCACTTTCTTCACTGTCCGCAGGAATATCTTCTTCTTCATCGTCAGCAGGCAAATCATCTGGATTAATATAATATGGATTTTTCTCATGATTGCGTCTGCGTTCCTGCTCATACTCACTTTCATACCTGTTTTCCATCTTTAAGCCTCCTGCCTGTTACTGCAGATTTGCTCCATTGAAAAGATATGAAACAGGCAGGCAAAACATAACCGGGCAAGGACAAAAAAGCCGCCGAGATTCTTCCCGGCGGCTTTTTACATCTGAAATTATTCTGTCTTACCCTCAATATAACGGTCTATGGAACGAGCAGCATCTTTTCCTCCACCCATAGCAAGGATTACAGTTGCAGCACCGCTCACGGCATCCCCGGCTGCAAATACACCTGGGCGTGTTGTTTCCATAGTTTTGTCCTTTACAACAATGCAGCCATGACTGTTTGCTTCCAGCCCTTCTGTTGTAGAACGAATCAGCGGATTCGGTGAGTTGCCAATAGCTATAACTGCACAGTCTGCTTCGATCTGGAACTCAGAATCTTTGACCGGAATCGGACGTCTTCGGCCAGAAGCATCCGCTTCTCCAAGTTCCATACGGATACATTCAACAGCCTTTACGCGGCCATTTTCATCCCCTAGGATACGAACCGGATTGCGGAGAAGGTCAAAAATAACACCCTCTTCCTTCGCGTGATGAATTTCTTCAAAACGTGCTGGCATCTGCTCTTCGGCACGGCGGTAAACGATGTGGACCTTTTCTGCACCCAAACGCAGTGCTGTGCGCGCTGAGTCCATCGCGACATTGCCGCCGCCTACCACCACAACGTTTTTGGGCTGAAGAATTGGTGTATCATACTCCGGCTTATAGGCTTTCATCAGATTGACGCGTGTTAAAAATTCATTTGCTGAATACACACCAGCAAGGCCCTCGCCTGGGATATTCATAAAGTTCGGAAGGCCTGCCCCAGTTCCAACAAATACAGCTTCAAATCCATTTTCAAAAAGCTCGTCCACAGAGAAGAGCTTCCCTATGACCATATCGGTTTCGATTTTTACGCCCTTTTCTTTGAGCGCATCAATCTCTTTCTGCACAATTTCCTTTGGCAGACGGAACTGCGGAATGCCGTACATCAGTACACCGCCTGCTGTGTGCAATGCTTCAAAAACAGTTACTTCGTATCCCATTGCGGCTAAGTCACCCGCGCAAGTCAGGCCGGCAGGCCCTGCGCCAACAACAGCGACTTTATGGCCGTTCCGTTTTGTGTGAGATGCTTCATCTTTACCGTGTTTCATGTGCCAGTCTGCGACAAAGCGTTCCAGACGGCCAATTCCGACCGCTTCCCCTTTTATGTTTCGCACGCAGTTGTGTTCGCACTGGTTTTCCTGCGGACACACACGGCCGCAGACTGCCGGAAGGGAGTTTGTCAATTTAATTGTGTGGAAAGCACCTTCATAGTCGCCCTCCACTACTTGGTGAATAAAGTCCGGGATATGGACCCCAACTGGGCAGCCACTGACGCAAGGCTGGTGCTTGCAGTGCAGGCAGCGTGCCGCTTCATCCTTTGCCATCTCTTCTGTATAGCCGAGAGTCACTTCGTCAAAATTCTTGCTGCGCATTTCCGGCTTTTGCTCTGGCATTTTTGTTTTTTGCGGATTCATATTAGGCATGTTCGGCACCCTCCATCAGATGACATTTATAGTCATGGGCAGCTTGGCGTTCCTGTGCAGAATATAGCTTTGAGCGTTTAATGGCCTCGTCAAAATCGACTTCATGGCCGTCAAAATCCGGGCCGTCAACGCAGGCAAATTTCGTTTTTCCACCAACTGTCAGCCTGCAGCCGCCGCACATACCGGTTCCATCAATCATAATTGGATTCATGCTGATAATGGTCTTGATGCCATACTTCTTTGTCAGGTCGCATACAGCGCGCATCATGACAAGTGGTCCAATCGCAACAACCAGGTCATACCCAGCACCGTTTTCAATTTTGCTGCGCAGCGCATCTGTTACAAATCCCTTATTTCCATTGGAACCATCATCCGTCATAACAGTCAGGCTGTCGCTTGCTGAACGCATTTCATCTTCCAGTATAACAATATCTTTGCTGCGGAAACCGGCTATCATGTCCACTTTTGTTCCAGCCTGATGAAGTGCTTTGGCCTGCGGGTATGCAATGGCACATCCAGCACCACCGCCAATAACAGCCGCTTTGCAGTACCCTTCCAGCTGACTCGGCTTTCCAAGCGGACCGATAAAGTCGAGCAATGCGTCGCCTTCATTCAGCTGATCAAGCAGCATGGTCGTTTTTCCAACAATTTGATAGATAATTGTAATGGTTCCTTTTTTACGGTCATAATCCGCAATCGTCAGTGGAATGCGTTCACCGTGCTCGTTTACTCGTAAGATGATAAACTCACCCGCCTGAGCTTTTTTCGCAATGTACGGTGCATCAATAACCATAAGCGTTATGGAGTCGTTGAGCTTTCGTTTCTGAAGAATTTGAAACATCGTGTCACTTCCTGTTCAAAAATTATGGTTTGTTAAATTTCATACGAATCTATTATATACATATTCGGCCTTATTTTGCAAATTATTTTCTTTACAGTTTCCCTGCCATAAACGAGGGAAAACCGGGGTGGATCAAAATACCCACTCCGGTTTTTTATTGAAGCTTTTTATAGGATAATACAAATTAGCCCATTACAGCCTTCATTGATAATTCGTTCAATCGTTTCACGCACTTTTTCGCGTGCATCCTCCGGCATTCGCGTCAGTTTGTTATGCAGGCCTTCATTTACTAACTCGTGCAGACTCTTCCCAAAGATATTGGAGTCCCAAATCTGCGATGGATTTGATTCAAACTCTTTGAGGATAAAATCAATTAAATCCTGTGACTGCTGCTCAGAGCCAACGATTGGGGTGATTTCAGTCGTAATGCGCGTTTTCATCATATGAACGGAAGGGGCCGCAGCTTTCAGGCGGATTCCGTACCGCCCGCCCTGATGGATAATTTCCGGCTCATCCAGCGTAAGTTCGTCTATGCCTGGCATAACAATTCCATAGCCGGTCTCCTCCGCATCCTGGTAAGCCGCGCTGATTTTGTCGTATGTTTTTTTCATATCGGCCATCTTCAGCATGCAGTCCATTAACGTGCCTTCATTGTTAATCTCAAGGCCCGTCTTTTCGCCTAAAACTTTATAGAATAGATTTGGCTGGAGGCTGACCGCTATTCTTGCACACCCGGTGCCAAGGCTTATAGAGGCGGTTTTTGCCTGTGTTACATATTCACATGCACCCATTCCAGTCACAATTTTGTCAACATCACTTATTTTGAAGACGTTTTCTGCAGACTGGCGTATACAAGTATAAACTGCGCTGCGGAGCCAGTGATCCTTTTCCAGGGAAGAAATCCAGCGAGGCATTTCAAAACGGACTTCACGGATTGGAAATTCAAAAAGAATCTTTGCTAAAATGTTCTGAATTTCCGCTTCGTCCATGTTAAGGCAGTTAACCGCAAGTACAGGTACACTGTATTTTTCCTGAAGTCTTGCGCACAAGGCAGCCGCATCCTCCGTTGTTGGGTCTACACAGTTAACCAGAACAATAAATGGTTTGTTGATTTTTTTCAGTTCATCTATGACACGCTCTTCCGCTTCCTCATATTCAGCGCGCGGAATGTCGCTGATGCTCCCATCTGTTGTAATGACCAGACCAATGGTAGAATGCTCGGTAATAACCTTTTTTGTTCCGATTTCCGCCGCCATATTAAATGGAATTGGTTCATCGTACCAAGGCGTTTTAACCATGCGCGGATTGTCGTTTTCAATATAGCCCAGCGCACTTGGAACGATATACCCTACGCAGTCAATCAACCGTACAGAAAAAGTAGCGCTGTCGTCAATGTGCACGGTAACCGCCTGCTCCGGTATGAACTTTGGCTCCGTGGTCATAATCGTCCGGCCGGCAGCAGACTGAGGCATCTCGTCGATCGCTCTTTCGCGGGTATACTGAGAATCCATATTCGGCACGACAACGGTATCCATAAACCGCTTAATGAAAGTTGATTTGCCGGTCCTGACCGGGCCGACGACCCCTATGTAAATATCCCCATTCGTGCGTTCGGAGATATCCCGGTAAATATTGTGTTCTTCCATTTTTGCCTCCCCTTCCGGCAGAGAATATTTCTGTTGGACTGTATGATATTTTCAGAGCCGATGTATATCACATGGGAATTAGCAGCATCCCCCTGTTCTCAACAGCATCACCAGAAAGCCCGTTCTCTGCTTTAATCTCTTCTGCAGAGGTGCGGTATTCCCGCGCAATATTCCAAAGGCTTTCGCCTGCATCGGCAAAGTAAAGGCAAAGTGGAGCGTTCTCGTCACGCGAAAGCGGCTTGGTTTCATCAGCAGTAACTGCGGCAACCGCTTTGTAGCTGATACGCTGTAAAACCTCAGTGCGAATGCGGAGTTCTGTTTTAACTTCAATCCCAGTTCCGGAAATACGATAGCTTACCGCACCAACGGAAACATCTGCGCTGCACTTCAGCTCTCCTGTAGAAGTACAGGGCATTTCATGGTCAAAATCAATCAGCCGCTCAAAATAGAACGGGGTTCCTTCTGTGTTTAAAGCCAAAACGCACAGACTGTACTTGCCATTCAGTGTTATTTTTCCCTCGGCACCTTGTGCTTCTGCATTTGCCATTTCACTCCAAACGTCAATGATTTTTCCGACCGGATTATCATCCATGCTGATTTCGGCCTTGTGTGTTAGGGAGTCCTTTAGAATTTCAGAAATGTTATCAAGTACTTTTTGCTTCGCGTCAATGTTCAATTCATATTTTCTGGAATAAATATCGCTTACCAGTGAGGTTTCCTTTTTTTGGTACGCTTGTGCCGAAGCATGAATCTTAATCTGCGTATCAAAGTAGAATTTTTCTCCGGAGTAGTCGCTCTTAATCTGTGCCTCTACCCCGGTGACCATAAGCCGTACCACGCAAAGGCTGTCGTCCGCAGCTCCTGCACAGTCGAGCATCTGTGTAAACGGAATAGAGTACTCCATTGTTTCCAGTGTGCTTGTTTCCCCTGCCGTCATATATAGGAATTTAACGTTTGCCTCGCCTTTTGTCATGAGTTTACCGGAAGCTATTTTAAATTCCTGCAGATTTACATACGCATCTGCACGAACAATGGAATCAACAGGCGGCTTCCCCTGCCCTAGTTCCAGCACCTCGTCTACACTGAACTGCTGCTGTGCAAAACCCACCAGCTGGCTTATGGGAACCTGCAATTTTTGCTGCTCAATGTCATCGCCCGCAACGTTGCTTACAATGTCTTCCTGGCCAGTAGAAATGACTTTGGCACAAAGGGAAAATGCACCGTGTACATTTAGACGGCGTGGGCTGGAAGCCCGGCAGTTTACATATTCTACACGCGGCGACGCAAGGATCAAAGCATTTTCAGACTGTTGTTTTAAAGCAATTTCAGCCGAGAAAGAATCATCCGTTTCGCAGCACCGGACGCACTTTCCATCAGGATCAAGATAAAAGATCTTTACGTCATAGCTGCCATCCAGCATTAAGCGATCTCCGGTAACACTCTGTGAGGAAATTTTCGGATAAATCTGGCACTTCAGGATTCGCTGAATATCAGGGCAATAGTCAGGAAGATTGATGTCTATGTCTACCGGCTGTTCCTGGCAGCCATCGAAAATGACTTCACCGACAGCAATCCTTTCGCGCTCAAGCATATAATCCATAAAGGTCTCTCCTTTTCCTGTTTCTAAGTAATGGTATTCGAAACTCGTCTGATTTATTACCCACAGACAGAAAAAAAGCGGAGCGGTTTTAAAAAACCGTTCCGTTTAGGAAAAGGATCTGCTATTTATTTGCAGCCATGTCTTTATTGCTCTTTTTTAATATTAAACATCTTCCGCAGAACAAAGCTCCAGAACTTTGAACCCTTTACAACAACCACTTTCATAGTACAGACCTCCATTAAGTATTGTTCAGCATCGATTGAGAAGGGCAATGCCCAGTGCAATCATGATAACTGCCGCAACAAAAAGGATAAATCCAACGGGGCAGAAGCAAGAAATTGCAAGCCCAACTCCGAAAACAACGCAGTAGCGGGGCCATGTGATTCTGCCACAGTTTCTGCGATTCCACATATTATTCCGCACCGCCTTTGCTTCGCTTTTTGCGATTATTACAGTATATACACCATAAAGCAATCGTGTGCAGAACAATATTTACTGCTGAACAATTACAAGTGCGCACCCGTTGTGCAGGGTAACCTGTGTAACATCATCCAAAATGCGGTTACTTACGCCAAGCGGAATATCCGAATACAAAATTGCATGATTAAGCGGGTACTGCAGGCCGGTATAGGAAACTTCGCAGGAAGCGCAGCCAAACGGAAAGACCGAAAGTGTTGCATCTTTCATATCTCTTAGAGTCAGCCGACCACCATTCAGCATAAAAAATTGCCGGGAACCATCTTGTATCACGGCTTTGTAGCCTTGCTTACTTAAGTGCTGCAAAACACTGAGGCTCGCAATCGAATGGTCGAATCGTTCGCCGCCGATTACCCCATAAAGCTCAAATACATGGCATCCACGGCGAAGGCCTTCTTTTGCCGCTGCAAGTGTGTCAGTATCATCTTTCTCAACCGGAAGACACACAGTTTCTATATCATCGGGAAGCGGGTTCTGTACCGAATCGAAGTCGCCAATGAGTAAATCCGGCCGAATTCCAAATTTGGCGGCATTGTCATAACCGCCGTCAGCGCAGATTACAAGGCGTTTCCGCAAATCAATGTCTTGGAACGGATTTTCTTCCAGCGGAACAGCGCCGATAATGGTACAGATGTATTTTAATTCTTCCATGATTTCTTCTCTTTCATCTCCCGAAAAAATTCAACATAACTCTTATGCCGAGACAGGCTAATCTTCCCCTCGTGAACAGCTTCTAACACTGCGCAGCCTGTTTCGCAGGTATGGGTGCAGGAAGTAAACCGACAGTGCCCCAAGTATGGAAGGAACTCACGGAAGCAATATGGAAGGTTTTCTTTTGTTACTGCACGAAAGAAATCTGCATTCAAAGAAGAAAAGCCGGGTGTGTCAATTACATACCCTCCATCTTTCAGTTTCAGAAGCTCTACTTGTCGTGTGGTATGCCTGCCCCGCCCTAATTTATGGCTGATTTCACCAGTCTGCAGACTTAGACCATGAAACATACTGTTCAGCAAAGTGGATTTCCCGACTCCGGAATTTCCGGTAAGAGCTGTTACTTTGCCAGAAAATATTTTTTCTGTCTCAGCAACTCCCTCTCCGCTTACTGAAGAAACACAAAAAAGCCGAATCCCGGCCTTTCCGTAAATTTTGGAAAGTGGTTCGGCACTTTGAAGGTCCGCCTTAGAAATAACAAGCACCGGTTCAACCCCGACAGCCTCAGCTTCAGCTGTCATGCGGTCAATCACAAGAGAATTTGGTACAGGCTCACAGGTAGAAACAACAATAACCAACTGGTCAATGTTTGCAACCGGTGGCCGCAGCAAGGAATTCCGGCGAGGCATGATTTCTTCTATTTCACCAGTGCCATCCTGAGAAACACGAATCTTAACATGGTCACCAGCAAGGGGCGTCAAACCCTTTTTTCGAAAAATTCCCCTTGCATGGCACTCTTCAATACCATCCGGTGTTTCCACATAATAAAAGCCGCCAATTCCCTTTCGAATCAAACCATCTAAATAATCTCTCATATCTGCCGGCTCATGGATTTTTCTTACTGGTCGTTTGGCTGCTTGATCCGTTACCTGAGCTGCCTGAGTTATATGGATAGGAATTTTCAAGTTTTGGCTTCCCTGTATTAAAATTAAGCGTATAAATGCGGTATTTGCTGTTGTCCAGCGTAATCACAAGACTATGCGTTCCGGTATAATTGGAATAGGTCAGCTGCGTTGTCGGGTTATAAGTGGAATTGACCGTCAATGTTTTATCAAGACTTCCATCCAGATAAGCCCTTAAGACAATATCATGCGACACACCCTTTGGAAGGTCTACATAAACATCTACCGCTTTAGAAGAAGCATTTCCGGAACTTACCGTTAAGTTCACTTTTGTTCCTTTGTCTGCTTTAACACCATTGAGCGGATCAGTAGAAAGAACAATGTCTTTTGCTTTCCCACTGTCATCCTCATATTTTTTCTGGCCAACTGTAAGTCCAGCTGCTATAATTTTGGATTCTGCATCTGAAAGCGTATCACCGGAAACATCCGGAACAGCAACTTTCTGGTCCACTTTTCCGGAACTGACATAAACCTTAACTCCGCTTCCTTTTGCAACCTGGGTCCCTGCTACAGGGTCTGTACTGACAACACTGCCTTCCGAAATATTGTCATCTGCAACTGTGCTGATTGTATACTTTAAGCCAAGGCCATCCAAAGCTGCCGTGGCTTCATCCTTTGACTTGTTCGTTAGGTCCGGCATAGAAACTTTTTCACCGCCTGAACTTACCACAAGCGTTACATCCGCGTTTGATTTCACCGTAATATTTGCTTTTGGCGTCTGCGATAGGATAGTGCCAACCGGATGGTCGGCATCTGCCTTGTCTTCTTTTTTAAATTTGAAGGAGTACGAAGGTGAGCTGGAATTTACAACGTCATTATACATTTTGCCAACAAAATTCGGCATCGGAATATCGGTCGGCTTGGACCCATTGCCTTTTGTAAAAGCAAAAATGGCAATTGCAATGACGACGATAAGGAAAGCCGCAGCAATACCGGCAATTATAAAAAGAGATTTCCGCTTTTTTTTCTTTGCCGGGGCATGGTCCGCCTCTTCTACATAGTCGTAATTATCGTTATAATAAGGCTGCTCTGTGTTTTTTGTGGAACCAATTGCATCAATATATTTCGTCGGTTTCTCATCAATAAAATATTTATACTGAAAACGTGCGCTTGGGTTACGACGGAATTCTTCAATATCGCGCAGCATTTCCGCAGCCGACTGGTAGCGCTGCTTTGGATCTTTCTGCATTGCCTTCAGAGTGATTTCTTCCAACCCTTCCGGGATGGTGGAATCAATATCGCGCAGAGGTTTCGGATCTGTTTGGAGCTGCATAATAGCAACCGAAACGGCATTGTCTGCTTCAAACGGCAGGCGGCCGGTCAGCATCTCATAAAGCATAACGCCAACGGAATAAATATCGGTTTTTTCGTCTGTATAGTCGCCGCGAGCCTGTTCCGGTGCAATATAGTGTACGGAGCCAATCGCTTTGTCCGTCATTGTGCGGGTTTCATTGTGCGAAAAACGCGCTATACCAAAGTCTGTAACTTTTATTGTTCCATCCTGCAGCAGCATGATATTCTGCGGCTTTATGTCACGGTGTACAATACCTTTACCATGTGCATGCTCCAACGCACGCAGAATCTGAACAATAAAATGGAGAGCCTCTTTCCATTTGATCTGCTTCTGCTGGTCAAGGTATTCCTTCAGCGTAATGCCATCAATATATTCTTCTACAATATACTGGATGCGGTCGCCAATGCTAACGTCGTAGACTTTAACAATATTGGGGTGTGAAAGTATGGCAATCGCTTTTGACTCATTGCGGAAGCGACGTAGGAATTCAGCATTCTGCGAAAATTCATCTTTCAGAATTTTAACGGCGACCGTCCTGTCATCAATCGTATCGTAAGCACGGTAAACTACAGCCATTCCACCTACACCGATGACCTCGTGGATTTCATAACGGCCGTCCAGACGCTTTCCCGTATACTTATCCATGTTATCGCTCCTTAAATGGCTTGATCTTCAAGAACAACGACAGTAATATTGTCGCCGCCCCCCGCACTTTTTGCAAGCGCAACAAGCTTTTCCGTAAATTCTTTTCCACTGTACTGCCGTGCCAAATCTAAAATCTGCTGTTCTTCCACATAATTGGTAAGCCCATCTGTGCAGATAAGCAGCCGGCATCCTTTGGGCGCAGGAATTTCACTGTAGTCTATACGAAGAGAAGCTTCCACGCCAAGCGCTCTTGTAATAATGTTTTTTTGTGGATGAATTCGCGCCTGCTGCTCGGTTAAGTCGCCTTTATCCACCATTTCCTGTACCATGGAGTGGTCTGTAGTCAGACGGTGTATTTCATCAGCAGAAAGCAGGTAGGCACGGCTGTCACCAGCATGTGCAACATGTATGAGTGAATCGGAAATAATAACGGCAACAACCGTCGTACCCATTCCGGTCAGACTCACATCATTTCCTGCCATATTATGCACTGCCTCATTTGCCTGCGTAACGGCAAGTGCAATCAGTTCCCGAATTGCATCGCTGTCCATGCCTTCATGGTAACCGGAAAGTATGGTTTCCGAAATTTTAGCCACAGCTGTATTGCTTGCTACATTTCCGCCATTTACACCGCCCATGCCGTCACAGACAACAGCCCATGCGGCATTCTGTGAAAAAGTGCCGCAGCGGCAGGCATCTTCATTCAATTTTCTGATAAGGCCAATATCGCTTTGACTGAATGCTCTAAACATTGGCCGCCTCCTCTTCGTATCTGCGCCTGAGCTGACCGCAGGAAGCATCAATATCAGCGCCAAGCGTTCTCCTCACGGTTGCCGTCATGCCTGCTGAAGTCAGTGTTTGCAAAAACGCATGTGTCTTTTCGGGCGTACTTTTATGAAATGGCGAACCCTTGACACTGTTAACCGGAATCAGATTTACATGACACAGCAATCCTTTCAGGCGGTGTACAAGTTCCCATGCACACTCCTGGCTGTCATTTACTCCACCAATCAAGGCATATTCAAACGAAATGCGCCGACCTGTCTGCCCCTGGTAAAAGCGGCAGGCCTTTAAAAGTTCTTCCACATTCCAGCGGCGGTTCACAGGCATTATATATGAACGAATAGCATCATTTGGCGCATGAAGGGAAACAGAAAGCGTCAGCTGATATTTTTTCGCCGCAAGTTCGTAGATTTTATCCACAATTCCGCAGGTAGAAAGCGATATGTGGCGCATCCCAATATTTAATCCTTCTTCAGAAGAAACCAATTCCAAAAAGCGGAGAGTATTCCTGTAATTCTCCAGCGGTTCTCCCATACCCATCATCACGACGTTAGAAATGCGCTCTCCGGCATCGGCCTGAGCTGTCTGAATCTGCGAAAGCATTTCAGAAGCCGTAAGGTCCCTTGAATAACCGCTTTTTCCGGTTGCACAAAAAGCACAGTTCATTTTACATCCAACCTGGGAGGAAATGCAGATTGTTCTGCCGTGCTGGTAGTGCATCAAAACGCTTTCTACAAGTTGATCATCGTGCAGGCGAAACAGATATTTTACCGTGTCATCTAGTTTTGAGCAGTATTTGCGCTCAATTTTAGCACTGGCTATGTAATTTTCTGCAGCCAGTTTTTCACGCAGAGACTTTGGCAAGTCCGACATTTCGTCAAAGCTGGTAACCCCGCGGCTAAGCCAGTGGTATACCTGCAGTGCATGAAAAGAAGAAATTTCTTCCTCCGCAAAGCGCATTTTTAATTCTTGCAGCGTCATTGATTTTATATCTGTCAGGCTCAAAAAATCATTCCTTTACCTTTTTAGAAACGCTGAGATAAAGAAGCCATCAGGCCCCTTTTCCTGCGGAATCAGCGTAATCTGGTTTTTGGGTTCATTTATTTCGCGCTTTACCCCCGGCGGAAGCAATAGAGTAAGCGGCTTAAAAGAAGGATTGTTTTCCAAAAATCGTTCGGCGACGCCGGAATTTTCATCGGGGTTCAGCGTACAAGTCGAATAAATAAGGATTCCGCCGCTCTTAACTAAACAGGAAGATTTACAAAGAATACGGTACTGCAAATTGGGCAGGCTGTCAATAGTAATTGGAAATTTATAGCGGATTTCCGGCTTTCTGCGAATCACTCCCAATCCCGAACAAGGTACGTCGCACAGAACTCGATCCGCTGGCTGCAGCTTTTCATCGGATTCCGCAGCGTCGCGTACAGCACCATGCACTGCTGAGAGCCCCAGCCTGGAGGCCCCATTTGAAATCAGCCCAACACGTCCCGGGTACAGGTCAAAGGAAAAGACCTCTCCTTTATTTTCCATCTGTTCCGCTATTGTAAAAGTCTTTCCACCCGGCGCTGCACAGACGTCATAAATTCGTTCACCCGGTTGAGATGCAAGTATTTTACAGCAAAGTTGTGAAGAAAGGTCCTGCACGTGAAAGAGCCCAGCCTCAAAACAGGAATCCCGACGAAGCTCACCGGGGTTCCGAACACGAAGCGCACCGCCAAGCCATGAAACCGGTTCCGCTTCTATTCCTTCGGCATGAAGCTTTTCTATTAATTGTTGCTCTGAAATCTTGGTATTATTCACACGGACAAAAACATCCGGTTTTGTAGACATACCCTCTAAAATACGGTCTGCGCAGGCTGCACCATACTTTTTCTGCCAAAATGAAATCAGCGCTTCCGGGCAGGAATAGACGAGGCTGCGGTATTTTAAAGGCTCTTTTTCCTGCTGTGGAAAACGGATCTTTTCCGGGCTGCGAAGCAGGTTTCGCAAAACTGCATTAATAAATCCGGCGGAACGGTACTCACCGTTTTTTTTCGCCAGTTTCACCGATTCATTCACAGCAGCAGATGGCGGTATTTTTTTCATCCACCGAATCTGGTAAACACCGAGACGAAGGATCTCACGCACAGTTGGCGAAAGCTTTCGCACCGGGCGGCTGGAAAAGATGCCGATAATAAAATCCAGCGTAATACGACGCTCCAGCACTCCGTAAAAAAGTGCCGTTGCAAGGGCTTTGTCCTGCGGACTAAGAGGTTCCGCATCCAGGACGGAATCCAGCACTAAATTCGAGTAGCCCTCTTCACCGTCTACATGCATCAGACCTTTCAGCGCCGCAGCGCGTGCTCCGGCCATCAGTCGTCACCCCTGCGAGAATTCGCAATCATCAGGAAGCGCAGCAAAGTCAGCAGAGCAGTAAAGCTTGCGGCGACATAAGTCATGGCTGCAGCTTTCAAAACAGTTTTAGCACCGTTCAATTCTTCTGAGGTAAGGATTCCGCTTTCGTCAAGGGTTTTTATTGCACGGTGGCTTGCGTTGAATTCCACCGGAAGCGTTGCCAATTCGAACAGAACAACAAGCGAATAAAGGATAATACCGGCATATACTAAAAAGTCAAACCGTGTAGGAAGAATAAGCCCAATAATAACAAGCGGAATTGAAAGCTGCGAACCAAGGTTAGTAACAGGCACAAGCGCAGCACGAATCTTATTTGGCGTATATCCCACTGCGTCCTGCACAGAATGCCCCGCTTCGTGCGCAGCCACACCTACAGCCGCAACCGAAACCGATCCATAGACATCCTGTGAAAGGCTGATAATATGGTTTCTCGGGTCAAAATTATCCGTCAGGCTGCCGGCAATACGCTGAATCCGTACAGAGGCGCCGCCATAATGTGCAACCGCTTCTGCTGCCTGCGCACCGGTAATTCTGCGTACTGTTGGAATCTTGGAATATTTATTGAAAGAAGATTTTACATAAATCTGCGCCCACGCCGCTAACAAAATAGCTGGGAGCATAAAAAGAAAGTATGAATAGTCGAAATAATAAAACGTAGACATTTCCGGTTTACACCTCAGTCTGTTTCAGCTCAGTTTCTTTCCCTGTGCCGGATGGCCGCGGAGATAGTCGCTTCCACTCATCTTTTTACCGCCTTCAGCCTGAACCTCCAGCAGTTCCAGCGCCGTGCCGTTCCCGCAGCAGACGACGAACTTTTCCGTGCCAGGCAGGATTAGGCCCGGCTCACCGTATTCCTCGCCAGCAAGGCAGGTACGGTAAATTTTTAGCCTGTGGCCTCCCAGTTCCGCACTGGCGGCAGGCCATGGGAAAAGCCCTCGCACCTGGTTGTGAATCTCCTGCGCAGTATGGTCCCAGCTAACCGGCGACATCTTCTTTGTAATCAGCGAAACGTGGCTGGATTCCGCGTCATTTTGTTTTTTCGGTTGGACTGAACC
Source organism: Bacillota bacterium (assembly GCA_023417635.1). Lineage (GTDB taxonomy): Bacteria > Bacillota > Clostridia > Oscillospirales > Acutalibacteraceae > Thermocaproicibacter. The sequence goes on from JAEZFF010000014.1 coordinate 47,312, forward strand.
ATCCTGCACACCTTTTAATGTGCGCAAAAGGAGCTGCGCGCCGAGTTTTGCAAGGCGTTCTGTCAATTCCGGAGTCGTTTCATCCGGCCCGATCGGTGCGGATTCTTCCAGAAGGATGTCACCTGTGTCGCAAGCTTCAGCCATCATCATCGTTGTAACGCCTGTTTCGGCATCACCGTTCAGAATCGATGCCTGAACCGGAGCGGCACCACGGTATTTCGGCAGCAGTGAAGCGTGTACATTCATGCAGCCCAGTTTTGGAATATTCAATATCGCTTTCGGGAGCATTTTTCCATATGCGGCAACTATAATGGCATCCGGCGCAAAAGAGGCAATTTTTTTTGCTTCTTCCGGATTTTTCAGCGACTGCGGCTGCTGAACCGAAAGTCCAAGCCGCAACGCAAGTTCTTTAACAGGCGGAGCGGTAAGCAGCATTTTTCTGCCTTGGGGCTTATCCGGCTGCGTATAAACCGCAGCAATTTCATACCTGGCATCAGCCAATGCCTGAAGCGACGGCACTGCAAACTGGGGCGTTCCCATAAAAATAACGCGCATATTTACTTTTCCTCCCGGGAGCTCATTTCATTCAACTCTTCTTGTGTAAGCATATGGGTAGCCCGGCTTATAAACAAAATGCCATCCAAGTGGTCAATTTCATGGCAGGAAGACGTTGCAAGGAGGCCTTCGCCTTCATACTCAAAGGTTTTCCCATGACGGTCCTGTGCACGCACTTTAACATGCGCGGGGCGCTTTACAATGCCCCACTGCCCCGGAATAGAAAGGCAGCCTTCCATACTCTCCTGCTCACCGCTCTTCTCTACAATCACCGGGTTGACAAGTTCCCGCACACCTTTCCCATCACCTATGTCAATAACAACCACACGGCGCAGTATACCGACCTGTATGGCAGCAAGGCCTACGCCGTCTGCCGCGTGAAGCGTTTCTGCCATATCATCCAGGAATGCTGCAAGGCGCTGGTCAAATTTTTCTACCGGGCGGCATTTTTTTGCTAAAAATGCGCCTTCCTTATCATTCGTTACAATATTTCGAATAGCCAAAATAATTCCCCCTGTTTCATAAAATTGAGTCGGGATTCATATCGGAAAAAGCCGTAACACCCGCGTGTTCGCGCTGTGTAGGGAACCAGACCAGCAGACGGGCAATCAGCTCGCGAAAACGCTTGCTGCTGCGGCATTTTATCAGCAGTTTATATCTATATTTATTGCTCACTTTCCCAATTAATGCCGGAGAAGGCTTCAACGCACGCATCGGCAGTTCGGAATATTCCCGCTGCGCTGTTTCCCTCAGTTTTTGTGTAAAATCCATACTGGAAGAACGTACTTTTTCTTCATTCAAACCCACAAAACCAATGACGCACAAATCGGCAAACGGTGGGTAAAGCATCTCACGGCGAAGAGCAATCTCGCCATGATAAAACTCGGGGTAATTCTGCTCGGCAGCCAAACGAATAATTTTGTTTTCCGGAGTATAGGTCTGAATGATTGCACGCCCGTGGTACCTGCCGCGACCCGAACGGCCGACTACCTGAGTCAAGAGATCAAAAGCACGCTCATAGCTTCTAAAATCTTCGCCGTAAAGTGCCTGGTCTGCCGAAAGGACTCCGACGAGTGTCACATTTTCAAAATCCAGCCCCTTTGCAACCATTTGTGTGCCAACGATGATATCGTACTCCCCATCCGAAAACTGCTTGAGCTTCTTATCGTAAGAAAAACGTGTCATGGTTGAGTCGGCATCAAGCCGAAGAATACGCGCCTGTGGAAGAAGCTCTTCCAGTTGCTGCTCTGCGCGCTGTGTCCCAAACCCGGAATAATGAATCTGTTCTTCATGACAAACAGGGCACTCTGTAGTAAGCGGGACAGAATACCCACAGTAATGGCACATTAGCCGTTTGTTAGCAGCATGGTAAGTCAACGTAATGCTGCAGTTTGGGCAAGTCATGACGTGGCCGCAGGCACGGCAGGAAGCAAATGTATTATAGCCCCGCCGGTTCAGAAGAAGAATCGACTGCCTGCCGTCCTCCAGATTCTGCTTCAAGCCTTCCGTAAGCGCTGTGCTGAAAATGCTTCGGTTGCCATGCTCAGCCTCAAGATTCATATCGACAATGTCTACCTGAGGAAGTTCTGCTTTTCCATAGCGCGCGGGCAAAACATTCAGCGTATAGCGGCCATTCTGCGCATAGTAGTAACTTTCAATGGACGGTGTTGCCGAAGAAAGCACAAGCAGCGCCTTGTGGTAAGCACAGCGGTATTTTGCAACATCGCGGGCATGATAACGAGGTGACGACTCCGACTTATAAGTGCCTTCCTGCTCTTCATCCATTACGATGAGGCCAATATTTGAAAGCGGAGCAAATACTGCCGACCGGGTACCAATAACAATGGAAGCTTTTTCGCTGCGAACACGCTTCCACTCATCCAGCCGTTCCGCCAATGTAAGGCCACTGTGAAAAACAGCGACTCCCGTACCATAGCGCGCCCGAAAAATAGAAATTGTCTGCGGAGTCAGTGAGATCTCTGGTACCATGACAATGACGCCCCGGCCATCCTCGCGCACATGGTCAATCAGGCGCAGAAAGACGGAAGTTTTTCCGCTTCCGGTAACGCCGTAAAGCAACGCTACGCCACCTTTTCCAAACTTGTATTGCTCATATATACGGCTGAATGCTTTTTGCTGTTCCGGCGACAACGTAAAATCTTGTGGCTTTTCAATCGGCACAGAACTGTACGGATTGCGGTAAACCTCAACATCATAGTACTGCGCGGCACCCTTTTTCACAAGAGCGTTTACCACGGCAGGCGTAACACCCGTAAAATAACAAAGCTCTTTCAGGGAGGCACAGCCTGCATCCTGAAGGACTTTAAAGACGCTTTTTTGTTTCGGAGTAAGTTTTTTCGGCGGAATATCTTCCGCAAGCCGAACCATTTTCTGCGTTGCATCCGTAATCTGCCGAACAGCATCGCTGTTTTTAAGCAGTATTCCCTTTTTTAAAAGCCTTTCTAGCACTGTGCTTTCATTTGAAAGGCCAAGGTCTTTCAAAATTTTTTCGCGTTGAATAAATTTTCTGTTATGTGAAAGATACACAACAGCCTGCCGTTCCTGCTCATCTAACTTACTGCTTTCCGGTTCTGAAAGCTGCTTTTTCAATGAATACTCGGTGCGCAGTTTCAGCTGAATCCCAGCTGGGAAAAAAAGTTTTGCCGCTTCAAACAGAGTACAGAATGTATGTTCTTTAATCCAGAAAACAAGGCCCACAGCTTCTTCGGAAAGAAGCGGGGCCCGATCTTCAACGGAAAAAACGCTTTTCAATTTTTCAGTTTTTGCACCGGTTCTCTGCTCAAGCCCCAAAATAATGCCAAGCCGCTTCCCGTTGGCTGTACCAAAGGGAACAATGACCCTGCAGCCAACCGCAGCAGAATGAAGCAAAGGCTCCGGAATAAGATAGTCAAAAACGCGGTCAAAGTGGTAGACGGAATTTTCCACTGCGATTTTCGCAACAGCGGCCATCCCTATCACTCCTTAAGCTGGAAATTACTCAAAATCATCATCGTTCTGGCTGACTTTTTCAATCATCCGAATCTTATGGTTCATATATTCGTCAACGGCCATCTGCACCGGCTTGTCATCAAGGATAACCTTGTTGGCTTCCGCTTCCTCAGAAATCTGCCTCGCACGCTTGGCTATGGCTATTACGAGCGAATAACGGCTCTGATCCGGCGTTAAAATTAAATCAGCAATCGGTTTAATCATTTTTAAGCATCCTTTCAATCTGCTGCCTATTCCGGCAGGTTCTGCACTTTTCGGCTTGAAGAATCCAGCGGATTCGTTCCGCGGCGGCTTCTACTGTATCATTTACTACAGAATAATCATAATGTTCGGCCGCGCCAAGTTCACGCCGAGCAACTTCAAGGCGTTTCCGAACCTTCTCATCTGTTTCGGTTCCGCGGCTTCGAAGCCGATGTTCCAATTCCTGCAGGGAAGGTGGAAGAATAAAAACCCCCACGGCATCAGGCCGCTTTCTCTTTACCTGAGCCCCACCTTGAACCTCTATCTCAAGAATAACATCTTTTCCCTGTGAAGTCCACTCTTCAATCGGCTCAGCAGGAGTTCCATACCAGTTACCGCAGTATTCAGCGCTTTCCAGCATTTTGCCTTCCGCAACAAGTGTGCTGAATTTGTTCTGTGAAATGAAGTGATAATCCTTGCCATCTGTTTCGCCGGGGCGCGGCATCCGCGTTGTGGCAGAAATTGAAAGCTCTATATTCTTGTCTTGAGCCAGCAGAGTTTTCAGGACTGTGCCCTTTCCGGTACCGGAAGGCCCGGAAAAAACCACCAGAAGGCCTTTACTCATCATTTCCGTCCGAAACCTCCTCATCTGCACCATTGCGGTCCTCATTCAGTCTATTTGCCACCGTTTCCGGCTGAACCGCAGAAAGGATAACATGGTCACTGTCTGTAATAATAACGGCACGTGTACGGCGTCCGTACGTTGCATCAATCAGGGAACCACGTTCTTTGGCATCCTGAATAATCCGTTTGATAGGTGCCGACTCCGGGCTAACTATTGCCACCAGGCGGCTGGCGGAAACCATGTTGCCGAAGCCGATATTGATCAGTTTCATAAATCTTCCCCTTTACCTGGAAGTGTATTATTCAATATTCTGAATCTGTTCACGGATCTTTTCAATTTCCGCTTTCATATCGACTACCCAGTGCGAAATCTGGGCATCCACGCACTTAGAACCAATCGTGTTGGCCTCACGGTTCATTTCCTGCACCAGAAAATCGAGGCGGCGGCCAACTGGCTCATTTGCTTCCAACATGGATGAAAGCTGGTCTATATGGCTGCGCAGGCGTACCGTTTCTTCAGCAACCGAAACTTTGTCTGCAAACACGGCGGCTTCAGTCAGAACTCGCTGCTCGTCCACATCTGTGCCGCCCAGCAAGTCGGAAATCCGCCCTTTCAGCTTAGTGCGGTACTCCTCAACTGTCTGAGGAGAGCGCTCTTCAACTTTGCCGACAAGCTCCAGCACCGCAGATGCCTTTTGCAAAACATCTTTCTTCATGTTCTGGCCTTCTGCCCGGCGCATGGCAAAAAAGGGAACAAGTGCTTCTTCCAGCACCTGCCTGACAGCCCCCCACACCCTTTCTTCATCTTCCTGTGCCCTGTGTACAGTAAAAATGTCTGGGCAATGTATCAAAGATGAAACCGTTATGTCATCCTTCAAGCCGTATTGTTGCTGTATTTCACGAAATGCAGCAAGATAACCTGCCGCAAGGGAATGATCTATACGCACTTCGGCATCCACATGATGGGGTGCCTCTAACTCTACACTAACGTCAACTTTACCACGCGCTATGCGTTCCTGCAAAAAAGGCCGTATCTTTTCTTCTAGGAAGTCATCTTCATGTGAAACGCGGCAGTTAAAATCAAAAAAGCGGTGATTAACCGATTTAATTTCCACCGTAATACTGCGCCCATCTATAACCTTTTCCGCCCGGCCAAAGCCGGTCATACTACTCACCACTAAAAAATCATCTCAATTTTAGAAATCTGTAGAACCTTTATTTTCTTATTTTATCAGCTTTCCTGCCCTATTGTCAACTGTGCTGCTGGTTTTGCTGCGAAGCCTGCTTTTTCACACCTGCAGCTCCCTCCAAGCTGGCAACTTCCATAGGGGTAAGTTCACGCCATTTCCCTGCTGGCAGCATTCCAAGCTTCAGAGGGCCAAAAGCCGTACGCTTTAAGCGCGCGGTTTCAAGGCCAAGTGCCTCGCACATTTTTCGAATTTCACGGTTTCTGCCTTCATGCAGAATAATCTGCAGCACCACACGCCCAGGTTCACGCACCAACACGGTAACTTCAGCCGGGGCCGTTCTTTTTCCATCTATAACGATGCCTTCTGTCATTTGGCCAATTTGCGCGTCAGTAATACCGGGGCGCACAGTAACGCGGTAAGTTTTTTGCACATGGCGGGAAGGGTGCATCATATCGTTTGCAAACTCACCATCATTCGTCATCAATAAAAGGCCTTCCGATTCACGGTCGAGCCTTCCGACCGGGTAAATCCTCTGTGGAATTTCCTTTATTAGTTCCGCCACACATTTCCGGTCCATTTCATCGCTCATGGTGGTTATGTACCCACGCGGCTTGTGCAGCATAATGTAAAATGGTTCAGAATGACCGTGAACCGGTTTGCCGTCAAGTGTAATGCGATCACTCTGTGGGTTAGCCTTGTCACCCAGCTGAACTGGTTTTCCATTTACCGCTACTCTTCCAGCCTGAATATATTCTTCCGCTTTGCGCCGAGAGGCAATGCCGCATTCGGCAATAATTTTCTGTACTCTTTCAAGGTCAGCCATATTGTTGTTTTTCCTTTCTTTGGGACATCCGATTTATTGAAAAAGGCTGCGGAACCACTCTGCAAAATTCTGAAACCAATTTTTCTCTGTGTGGGGAGCCGAAATATTTTCTGCCGCAGTCAGTTCCGTTACGGCTACAAGCTTGCCGTCACAGCGGTAACACACCCGGCCGAGAACTTGCCCCGATTTCACCGGTGCATAAACAAAGCGCGGCATTTCCACGGTACGCTGCAGCGCTGCATTGGAATCGATAACCACATTTCCGCCAGAAGACCCCACAACTGCCACGCTGTTTTTAACGCCGCCAACCGCGGCTTCTGTAAGGTGATACATTGAATCGTCAATCGTACATGATTTTAGCCTGGTAAAGCCATAATTCAAAAGGTTCACATGGTCGTTCCAATCATCCGGAGCATTCAGCGTAACCGCCACAAGACGCACACCGTCCTTCTCAGCTGCAGAAACAAGACAGCGTCCCGCTTTTTTTGTAAACCCCGTTTTTACACCGGTGCAATACCGGTACAGTTTTAAAAGACGATTGTGATTGCCGTAGTAATGTGTCACATCGGGGCTGACAAAATGGATCTCCATGGATGATTGCCGCACAATACGGGAAAAATCGCTGTTTTTCATTGCGGCACACGTAAGCTGTGACATATCATACGCTGTTGAGTAATGCTCCTCGTCATCCAAGCCAGACGGCGTAACAAAGTGTGTATTTTTCATGCCGAGCCGCGCCGCTTCTGCATTCATCATATCAGCAAAATGCTCTTTTGTCCCACCAACTGCAAAAGCGGCAGAATTTGCTGCATCGTTGCCGGAAACCATTAGCATCCCAGCAGCAAGGTCACGCAAAGTGAGGCGGTCCCCTGCACGCAGACCCATGGAAGAACCCTCAACGCGAATCATTTCCGGCGTTATCGTTACCGTACGGTTTTCCACCTCTGCAGCCTGCAGCGTAAGCATTGAAGTCATAATCTTTGTCGTACTGGCGATTGCAAGTCTCTGGTTCCCATTTTTTGCATACAGCACTCTGCCATCATCTGCATTGACAACAACAGCTGATTTTGCCGACACTTCGGGCTGAGCCGCAGCTGCTTTCGCATTGGCCGGCAAAAGGGCAGCCGCTAAAACGGCAGCCGTACAGATAAGCCATTTTCCCTTCATTCCAACCACCTGCCGGTTTCATATATATGCAGGTGGGGAACGCAGTCATGATTTAATCTTTGGTACGGTTATTTTCCGGTTCACGAGAAGAGTTGTTTTTCGTATTTGTTTTAGGGCTTTTATGAATCATGCCGTTTACCTTATCAATGATTTCCGGAGCCTGGTCAATTAAGCGGTCAACAGCGGTATTGCTGCCTGCATCAACACGAAGAAGACGAACCTGACCGTTGGAAACAACAAGAAATGCAACCGGGGTAATCGTGATACCAGCGCCTGTGCCTCCGCCAAAGTACTGCTTTTCCGGAACTTTGGTTGGCAAGTCGGAGCCGCCTGAAGCAAAACCATAATTTACTTTTGAAATTGGGATGATTGTCGTCCCGTCCGGAGTTGTAATAGGGTCGCCAATTACAGAATTTACATCAACCATCTGCTTGATTTTTTCAAGAGTCGTATCCATCATGCCTTCGATTGGATGCTCAGCCATAAAAATACACCGCTTTCTTTTAAATTAATTCAGCTGTCTGCTGCTGCTTCTTTTACCAGCTTCATAGACTTAAAGAACGCGCCCAAAAGCGTATTCAGCAAAAAGAACAATTTAATTTGTGCCTTTAATTCAAATGTTACCAGGCTTTTCTGTAAATGAAAGTCGGGAACGATTGTAATATGATATTCTTGATATTTTGCGCACTGAAATATCATTCCGGCTGCAGTGCCAACAACCCCGCAGACGCGGCCGTAGTCGAGAGCCGTTTGCGCGGCATCTTCACCGCCCACAGCAATCCGAAGCCAAAACCGCCTGAAAACAAGATGGCGGAAAATTTTTTGTGCCGTTGTTCCTGCCAATTTAGCAGCCTCGCTAAGGATTTCCAGAAACCCTGAAAGGCCTTTTCTTTGAAAAAGCTCACGCAGTTGGTGTTTTTCAACATGCTGCTTTGCTTTTTCTGCTTCCTTTTGCTTCTGCTTTTCTGTTTTCTCTTTTTCCGGAGGCCTCGGTACAACGGTATAGTGGAAAAAGAGGAAACTGATTTTTGCTGAAAGTTCATCTTGAAAACTGGCTTCAACAACAACCGGGCAAACGAGCAAAACGGCAAATATGACCTGCATCGTCAGGAAAACATACCAAAAGCTCATCCGGCATCCTCGGCGGGGACTTCCCGCTCTTCCGGCTCCTCACTATTCTCGCCATCGTTCTTCCCATGCTCTACAGGCGGAAGCTCGTCCAGTGAAGAAATGTTTAGACAACGAAGAAAATCTGGAGTAGTACCGTAAAGCAGCGGGCGGCCAGGAAGTTCCAGACGCCCACGTTCCTCAACCAGTCCTTTTGCCGTGAGGCTGCCTAAAACACCAGAGCAATCCACACCTCGAACCTGCTCAACAAACGCCTTTGTAATAGGCTGATTGTAAGCAACAACGGCAAGCACCTCAAGGGCAGCCTGCGAAAGCGGCATATTTCTGCGCCTGTCGAGCGCTGCACGGACTTGGCCGGCATACTCATTTCTAGTACACATCTGCCAACCATTTTCTAACTGAATAATCTGTATACCATCGTTTTCCGAATTAAACTGGTCTGCAAGGTTTCTCATAACTTTTTCCGTTGTTGGTTTGTCCAGCTCCAGAACATCAGAAATTCGGTCAGCAGTTACTGGTTCGCCGCTTGCAAACAGAATTGCCTCGGCTGCACCCTGAATTCTTTTAATCTCTGTTTTCATGGTCAAGCCTCTTTTCTGCGTTTCCTTCGCGCAAGCAGCCGCACCGTACCGTTTGAATCACCCTCCAAGCGAATCCGCTTCCCCTTGACAAGCTCAAGAACTGCCAAAAATGTTGCTACAAGTTCAGAATGCTCGTGGCAGCCACGGTACAAATCGGTATATTTTGCCGTGCCGGCTTTTCTCAATCCGCGCAGCAAGCGGATAATACGGGAACCGACGCTTACAATAGGATGTGCCACAATACCGGAAAAGGCTTCCGGCTTAGGCGGCAGCAGACGCTTCCCACGCCCAGCGGCGCTTTGGTATGCACTGTAAATCTCTTCTGGAGTGTTGTGCCCGCGGTAAGCTGTTTCAAACTGAATCTTCTGCGGTTCACGCGTATAAGAATCAAACGTAAGGTGTTCACCAAGAATTTTAGCCAAGCGTCGGCATTCCTGATATTCCAGCAGTTCGCCCGTTAATTCACGCTGCATCTGCTCCGCTTCTTCCGGTTTTGGAAGGAGGTACACGGTTTTCATGTAAACAAGGCGCGCCGCCATCTCGAGGAACTCACTTGCGACTTCCATGTTCTGCTTCTGCATGGCATTAATCTGTTCCATGTACTGGTCGACAAGTTCTGTAATGCAGACGTCGCAGATATTCAGTTTGTTCTTCCTTACCAAAAACAAAAGCAGGTCTAACGGGCCTTCAAATGTTTCCAGTTTATAACATAGTTTTTCCATTTTTTCGCTGTTTATTTATATCAATCCAAACAGATGATACGGAAGTAAACCGAGTTGCATAACGCCAGTGTAGCAAATGTCGTTCAGCCAGCTGATTGGAGCACTTAACACATTGGAGAACAAAACAAAAAATGCAACCAGTATAATAATGTTCTGATACTTGTAAAAATTATAGAGTGCACGATTGGAAAGAAATGCACCAAGAATTTTTGAGCCGTCAAGCGGAGGCAAAGGAATCAAGTTAAACACTGCAAGGGAAACATTGATTTGAATATAGGCTAAAAGAAAGGCGCGAAGAAAAGTTGGCACAAAACCGCCTGCAACAAAAATTCCAACATATATAATTGCGCCGACCCATGCAACAATAAAATTGGAAAGCGGCCCGGCAAGAGCGGTGAGGGCTGTGTCTCGTTTCGGCTTACGGAAATTTCGTGGGTCAATCGGCACCGGTTTTGCCCAGCCGAAGCCAAACAGCAGCAGGAACAAAGAGCCTACCGGGTCAAAACTGACAAGCGGATTTAAGCTCATGCGCCCTTCAAGCCTTGCTGTTCCATCGCCTAGTTTGTTCGCAGCCCATGCATGTGCCCATTCATGGACAGGCAAAATGCAGAAAATGATAAAAAGGGTTGCAAGAATTTCGGCAACCACACTGATAAAATCGATTGGCTGGCCTGTTACAATCTTTTGAATAATCGTATAAAGCATAGACACTCTCCTTGTGCCGGCCTTCAAAATCTGCAGAAAAGCCGAATTTGCTATATTAATAGATTATAATACGCAGTTCGTAAAAAAACAAGCCGTGGTATTATAACAGGATGCTCTTCCCCTTTCCGATTTGCCGTAAAAAGGAGAAAGCAAGAAAAAAAGCTTGCATTCGCAAGGTAAATCTGATACGATATAGATGTTGCTATGTAATAATGACCTTTGAAGGAGGTGCAGATAAATGGCAAAATGTGCTATCTGCGGCAAGGAATTGGCCTTTGGTGCACAAGTTTCTCACTCTCACAGACGTTCCAGCAGAACTTGGAAAGCAAACGTCAAACGTGTAAAGGCGATTGTAAACGGTTCTCCAAAGAAAATTTACGCCTGCACCCGCTGCCTGCGTTCCGGCAAAGTTACTCGTGCTGTTTGATTGAATGTGCAGCTGTATAAAAGCCAGTGTCCTGTAAAAGGGCACTGGCTTTTTTCCATCCAACTTCTAACCACCCGGAGCCACCAGCCTAGGCTTTTCTCCTGCCAACGAGAAAAGCGCATTTTATTGCCATTGAATTTCCACTTTTCTTCGGTCAAACCATATTTTCAAAATCAGCTTCTGAAATGACTTTCACACCTAGCTGATTTGCCTTTGCCAATTTGCTTCCAGCATCTTCCCCAGCAAGAACGTAGTCCGTCTTTTTTGAAACACTGCCGCTGACTTTGCCGCCATGTTTTTCAATAATTTCTGAGGCCTCGGCGCGAGTCATACCGGAAAGTGTACCCGTTAAAACAAATGTTTTTCCCGTAAAGCGGCTGTCGTCTGGTTCTGAAGCAAGTGCTGCCATATTGACGCCCGCATCGCGCAGACGGCCAATCAGGTGCGCTGTATTCGGCAGATTAAAAAAGCGGTGTACACTTTCTGCCATTATACCGCCAAAGCCGTTAATGGAAGCAATGCCTTCTTCCGAAGCCTGAAAGATGTCATCAATCGTCCGAAATCGTGCTGCGAGTATCTTTGCGGCTTTCAGGCCAATATGCGGAATACCAAGTGCAAACAGAAGCCTGTAAAGATCATTCTGCTTCGACTTTTCAATCGCATTCAGGCGGTTTTCCGACGATTTTTGGCCCATGCGCTCCAAGCCCACTAACTGTGCCAGTTTTAAGGAATAAAGATCCGCCGGCGATTTCACAAGTCCGCCGGAAATAAGTTTTTCCAGCACCGCAGGTCCAAGGCCATCGATGTCCATTGCGTCACGCGAACAAAAATGTATCAAATGACGCAGAAGCTGTGCAGGACACTCTGGGTTCGTACAGCGTGTAGCTGACTCCCCATCTTCCCTTGTGACTGCAACACCGCATGATGGGCAGATTTCCGGCATCTGGAACGGCACAGAGCCTTCCATATGGGAAACGACAGAAACGACTTCAGGGATAATCTCTCCAGCTTTTCGCAGAATGACCGTGTCACCAACACGAATATCCTTTTCCGCAATAAAATCCTGGTTATGCAGCGTAGCGCGGCTTACCGTTGTACCAGCCAAAGTAACCGGCTCAAAAACGCCTGTTGGTGTTAAAACTCCCGTGCGGCCTACATTGATTTCAATACTGAGAACTTTTGTTTTCTTTTCTTCCGTCGGATATTTAAATGCCTCGGCCCAACGCGGAAATTTTGCGGTGCTGCCAAGCAGCTGACGCTGTGCAAAGGAATTCACCTTTACAACAGCACCATCAATGGAATAGTCTAGGGAACCGCGCATATCTCCAATCCGGTGAACCTCTGCAACCACTTCATCCATCGTCTTGCAAGGGGTAAAAAACGGAGGGACAGTAAATCCCAGGTCTTTTAGAAACTGTAATGCCTGGTCATGATACTGCAGTTTTGCTCCATTTACCTGCTGAACATTAAAAACAAAAATATCAAGTTTCCGCGCTGCTGTGATTTTTGCATCTTTCTGGCGAAGCGAACCGGCTGCAGCATTTCGCGGATTTTTAAATGGCTTCTCCCCATTCAGTTCCTGTTGCGCAGAAAGCTCAAAAAAGACTTTGTGTGACATATAAACTTCCCCACGCACCTCGAGAAATGGTAAGGGCTTATTCAGACGTTTTGGAACCGTTCGGATGGTTTTGATGTTGTCGGTAATATCTTCCCCTACAAGGCCATCACCACGCGTAGAGCCTCGTACAAGGACACCATCGCGGTACTCGACGGAAACAGACAGACCGTCAAATTTCGGTTCTACAATATACACGGGTTCTCCAGCTGTTGCTCTCACTCTCCGGTCAAAATCGACCAGTTCCTGTTCAGAAAATGAGTCGTGCAAACTTTCCATAGGAACCGTATGGCTTACAGGAGCAAACTTTGTAAGTGTGGCGTGGCCGCCTACAGACTGTGTGGGAGAGTCCTTGGTAACAAGTTCCGGAAACTGCGCTTCCAGATTTTCCAGCTTGCGGTACAAAGCGTCATACTCAAAGTCATCGATTTCAGGAGAATCTTCATCATAATATTTTTTGTTATGGTAGCGAATCTTCTCTGTTAGATCGGCTGCCAGTTTTTTTGCTTCCTGAAAATTCATTGTTTCTCCCCATACCTTTTCTTTTGAATCATGCGTAAGAATATTTTGAACCTATTTATCGAAATTTAAAACTGTGTTGGGCACAGTGCCAACAATTACCGTTTCTGCTACAAGCACATCGGTATTTACTTTTGTTGCAGCACTGATTCCCGGAAGAAAAGAATACACATTCGTCCCAACATTCAGGTAAATCTGGTGCCGCGTCTGGTTAATTCCTGCGGATGTAAGCGAACTTTTAAACTCCGCATCCACGTTGCCGGAAAGCGTAATATTCAATGTCACGTTCGGCCCCCGGCCATAAAAAATCGAACCGCCCAGCAAAGTGCCTAAAGGAACCTTTACATCGGAAGCCGCATCGCTATTGAAAGCGTTCTGCACTTCTGCCATAATCTTCGTTTTTAGCAAATTCATCTTAACGATATCAGTTGTAATGGAGAGCACTTTGCCAGCGCTGTCACGTTCTACATGGATAAGGCTTTCATATGTAACGGAATTGGAACTGATTTCATGAAGTACAATATTGTCGATGACGCTGATTGCCTTCACTTTTGCTTCGTTTTCTGCTTCTGACTGCATAACCGGGTAAAGCGTATGATTAAACAAGGCAACCAGTGCAACCACAAGCAAAAGAAAAACAATAAGCCGCCCTTTTAATGGTCTGCGTGTGCCAAACCGATGTCTCATAGCCAATTCACCTCCCGAAGGGAATACTCCATTCTACTCCGGAAATATAAATTGGTGAAAACTTTTTACGCCTATACGATAAAAAGCAGGCACAAAGAAACCAGAGGAATCTTTGTGCCTTGCGGAAAATTTATAAAAATGAAAATCAGTTATTTTCCGGCTCTTCGGACTGCTCACCCTGATCTTCCAAAAGTGCACGTATGGAAAGGCTTACACGGTGGCGGTCAAAATCAATATCTGTGATCTTAACTTTAACAACGTCGCCAATCTTCAGTACATCCTGTGGCTTCTCTATTCTGTGGTCTGCAATCTGTGAAATATGAATCAGACCATCGATGCCCGGAATAACCTGCGCAAATGCACCAAAAGCCGTCATGCCGACAATCTTAACTTCTACAACACTGCCAACCGGGTACTTGTCCTTAAGGATAACCCACGGATTGTCTTCTTGCTTTTTATAGCCAAGAGAAATTTTACCGTTTTCGCGGTCAAGCGCTTTAATGTAAACAGTGACGGTATCACCTACATTAACAACTTCCGACGGATGCTTAATGCGTGTCCAGGAAAGTTCGGAAATATGAATCATACCATCTATGCCGCCCAGGTCAACAAAGGCACCATAAGAAGTCAGGGACTTAACGACACCAGTATAAACCTTGTCGACTTCCGCAGTTTCCCAGAATTTTTCTTCCTGGGCTTTTCTTTCGTCACGCAATACGGAACGAATGGAGCCAACGGCACGCTTCCGGCCGCGGTTAACTTCAATAATACGGAATTTAACCTGCTTTTTCAGCAAATCTTCCAATGAATCATTGCGGGAAGCAGTAGCCTGCGAAGCAGGAATAAATACGCGCGCACCCTCGGTAACAGCTATTACGCCGCCCTTTACTACTTCAACAACCGTACCGTCAAGTACAGCCTGGCTTTCTTCAGCATCTACAATCTTTTCCCAGCCTTTTGCAGCATCCAGACGTTTCTTGGAAAGCATAATTGTGCCTTCCTGGTCATTTGTGCGCATGATCAGAAGATCCATTTCGTCGCCGACTTTAACAACATCCTCCGGTTTTACACCCGGATCAGCAGAAAGTTCTGCGGCAGGAACGAAACCGGCCTGTTTTCTGCCGACATCCACAAGGACTTCGGTCGGAGTAACACCGACAACTACACCGTGTACCTTCTCATCTGTATTTAAAGTCTTCAGGGACTCTTCGAGCATTTCTGCAAAAGATCCCTCGGCGGGGTTCTCCTTTTTATCCTGTTCGGTCTGAGCCGACCCCTCATTAAGTTCTGACATGGTATCAAGTACCTCCTTTATAATGCTTGCCGGTGTGGAAGCACCAGCAGTAATGCCAATACGCTCAGCTTTTTTCAAAGCCTTCATCGGAAGCTCGTCCGCAGTTTCCACAAGATATGTAACACAGTTTTTGCCGCAAACTTCAAAAAGTTTTGTGGTATTGGAACTCTGCCTGCCGCCGATTACAACCATTGCGTCACAGTTTTGTGACAATTCCAGTGCTTCCGACTGCCGCATTGCAGTTGCATTACATATTGTATCAAAAATAACATCATTTGTATAGACTTTTCGCATGATTTCCAAACAATTTTCCCATTCTGCGACACTAAACGTCGTTTGTGATGCCACACAGACCGGTTTATTCCATAATGCCTTATTATTTTTCAATATTTTATTTAGTTCTTCATGATTTTGGAAAACAAAGCAAGGCCCACTGCAGTGACCAACGATTCCTCGTACTTCCGGATGAGAAGCATCCCCTGCAATTAGGACAATTTTTCCTTCCGCAGAGGCTTTTGCAACGATGGAATGAATCTTTGCTACGAATGGACAAGTAGCATCGCAAAATTCAATATGCCGCTTTGCTATTTCGTCATAGACCTGTTTTCCAACACCATGAGAACGAATTACAAGTGTAGCGTCCAGCGGAGCTTCCTCCACTTTATCTGCAATGGTTACCCCGCGCGATGCAAGCTCGGCCAAAGTCTGCGGGTTATGAATAATCGGACCAAGCGTACAGACCTTTTTCTCTTCCGCCAGAAGCCGATTTACTATACTGATGGCGCGGTTAACACCAAAGCAGAAACCAGCCGAAGAAGCGACGGTTATTTTCACGGTTTTCCCTCCAGCATCAAATTAATACGCTCTGCGAGTTCTTCAGCAGCTTGACGCATACCGGCTGCTGAGGTGCCATGCAGGGAAAGCTGCCTGCCCTGCACTGGTTTTCCAAAACGAATTGTTATACGCTTAAAGGGCCGCAGAAGCCCATTGCAGCAGATTGCAACAGGCAGCACGGAAGCCCCGCTCCGCTCTGCAAGAAGTGCAACACCAGGTTTGGGGTAAAACGGCGTATTGTCAAACACACATCCGCCCTGTGGGAAAATACCGACTACACCGCCATCTTTCAAAATTTGCTCTGCTGTACGTATCGATTTACGGTCTGCCATATTTCGATGTACGGGGAAAGCACCCATCGTTTGCAAAAAAGCTCTTGCTGCAGGTCCATGGTCTGTAAATAGCTCCATTTTTGCCATATAGCGTATTTGGTGATGAAACGGCAGTGCAAGCAAAAAAGGGTCAAATACCGATTTATGGTTACTGCAGACAATGTAGCCCCCGTGGGAAGGAATATTCTCTTTGCCTAAATAATGTACCCAAAAAAACAGCCGGCCAATCGGTGTAAACAACCGAATTAAAAAAAAATAGATACGGCTGTGATTCATAAATGCCTTCTAAAAGTCTTTCAGACTTTCTTCCCTCAGTTCCGCAATCCGATCCATAACGAATTGGCTGGCGGCACGGAGTTCATGAGGAGTACCATGCTGAATATTAAGTTCTTCTGGCTGAATCAACTTACCATAAGCAATAATGCAACGGTGGAAAAGCTTTGGCACACCGCCTCCTTTGGCCGTAATACAGCAAGGCAGAATAGGTGCGTTACATTTATTTGCAAGCATGACAGCACCAGGCTTCGGCCTGAGGAGATTGCCATCTTTTGAACGGGTTCCCTCTATAAAGAGCCCCAGAACATCTCCATCCTGTAAATGCTTCTGTGCAAGATTGATAGCGCCAAGATCGCTCCGGCCGCGGGTAATCGGAAAAGCACCAAGAGCACGTAATATATGACCAACAAACTTGTTTTTGAAAAGTTCAATTTTGGCCATATAAAAAATCTGCCGTCGCTGTGTAAAGGCAAGACGCACGGGGTCCGTGTTGCTGGCGTGGTTACAGCAAAGAATGATCCCGCCTTCTTTTGGCATATATTCACTGTGTTCTTTGTGGATTGGCATAACAGTGCTAAAAAGCCAAAACAGAAAATACTGTGCAAAAAAATAAAGAGGAGTCTTTTTCATAGTGTCACCGTTTTTCGAAACATTATTTTTGCTGAAGTCCAGTTTTAATAATTTTAGTCAGCCGTGCGACAGACTGTTCCAGCGTTTCTCCAGTGGTATCCACGGAAACTGCGCCTTCCGCTTTTTTCAGTGGCGAAACTTTGCGGTGAACATCGTTGTAGTCACGCTGCTGCAGGTCTTTCAAAACTTCGCCGTACTCCGCTTTCATGCCTTTCTGAATCATCTCGTTATACCGGCGGCGGGCACGGACTTCAGCGGAAGCCGTCAAGAAAATCTTTACCTGTGCATTTGGAAGAACGACTGTGCCAATATCGCGGCCATCCATAATAACATTGTGGGTGCGCGCAATATCGCGCTGTACTGAAAAAAGGAAGCTGCGAACTTCCGGGATTGCAGAAACTTTTGATGATGCCATGGAAACCTCCGCAGAGCGTATCAGCCCGGAAACATCTTTTCCGCAGAGCATGACTTTTTGCTCTCCATCTTCATATTCCAGAGAAACCGAGATCTCTTTCAGCAACGCACAAACTTTAACCGTATCTGTCGGACTGACATCCTTTTGAAGTACATAAAGCGCCACTGCTCTGTACAAAGCACCGGTATCTACGTATATATAGCCTAATTCCTTTGCCGCAGCCCGCGCGATTGTGCTTTTCCCTGCACCTGCCGGGCCATCAATTGCAACAGCTGTCATACGACGCCGCCCCTTTCTTGTTCCTGTGATTTCGCCTTTTGCATCGATTCGCCTGCCATGCGGCCCGTTGAAAAGGCTATCTGAAGATTAAACCCGCCCGTATAAGCATCCACATCAAGGACTTCACCTGCAAAGTATAACCCCTTCACCAGTTTTGACTCCATCGTCTTCGGGTTTACCTCATTCACCGCCACACCGCCGGAAGTGACAATTGCTTCTTCAACGGGTCGAAAAGAAGATACTGCGATTTCAAAATTTTTCAGCAGGCTGCCAAAAGAGTGCCGCATTTCCCGGGTTATGGCATTGCACTTCATTTCAGGCGGTATATCAGAGCGACGCACCGCAACCGTTATCATTTTATGTGGAAGCAGCGCCGAGAGGGAATTCGCAAAATCACGGTTATGGTTTTCACCAAAATCTCGCAGAAGGCGTGCATCCAGCTTTTCCGGGGATAATGCAGGTTTCAGGTCAATCACAACGTGATAACGGTTTGGCACCATGTCTGGCATATGAGAGCTGGCGCTTAAAATGACAGGGCCTGAAAGGCCAAAATGCGTAAACAGCATCTCACCAAAATCATTGTGAACAATCTTTCCTGTTTTTGCATCCAACACTCGGATTGAAATGTTTTTCAGTGAAAGTCCCATCATGTCGCGACAATCTTTTGCATCCGCTTCGGATGCCACAAGCGGCACAAGTGACGGGCGAAGTTTTTGGATGGTATGGCCCGCCTGCTTTGCAAAACGATAACCGTCGCCTGTGGAACCGGTCAGCGGGTAAGAAGCACCGCCGCAGCAGATGGCAACATTTTCTGCCGTAATAGTGGAACCGTCCTTCAGGACCGCGCCACGCACACATTTGTTTTCCAAAATAAGCTGTTGGACTTCCCCGTGCAAAATATGCACACCGGAATTGTGGTCAAACTCCGCAAGCTTTTCCGCAACATCCGCCGCATGGTCAGAAACCGGAAAGACCCGATTACCGCGTTCCGTTTTGAGCGGCAAACCAAGGCCCTCAAAGAAGCGCATCGTATCGGCAGGTGCAAAATTCGAAACGGCGCTGTAAAGGAACCTGCCATTTGTCGGTGTTGAATCAATCAGGACACGCCCGCTGCAGTTATTTGTTACATTGCAGCGGCCTTTTCCTGTAATTCGAATTTTTTTACCAAGAATATGATTTTTTTCCAGAAGGCATACGGAAAGGCCCCTCCTGGCAGCTGTACCAGCTGCCATCATACCGGCTGCACCGCCGCCAATCACTAAAGCGTCAAACTTCACTTGGAAGAGTCATCTACCTTTTCATAAACACCATATTCATCCCATATTTCTTCCAGGCCCTGAAAAGTCTTTTTGACCTCTTTGGATTTTTTAATGGTAATCATTACAATCAGCGCATTAATCAAGCTCAGCGGCGCACAGAGTGAATCTACAATGGAAGCAATATCGCTGCGGGCTAACAGCAAACAATCAGCCTTCTCCGCAATCGGCGACATGGAAGTATCGGTAATTGCAATAACCTTTGCCCCACGGTTATGGGCAAAATCCATGGCATGAGCAATTTTTCTGGAGTAACGCGGAAAGCTGATGCCAATAACGGTGTCTTGTTCGTTAATATGGATCATTTGCTCAAAAATTTCGCCTTCACTGGTAGACTGAACCAGAAGGACATTTTCAAACAGCATATTAAAGTAGTTTGAAAGGAATGTCCCAAGAGCAAGCGCACTTCTAGCCGCCAGAATATAAATCTTACGCGATGCAATAATGGCATCTACAGCGCGGTAAAAGTCTTCATGGGAAGTCTCTTCCATTGTGCGGCGAATAACGTCTATGTCCTGGTTAAACACAAAGTCCAGCACATCAGAATCCCCGATTCTGCCGGAAGTAACATCCATGCGCTGAACGGTTGTAAGTTTGTTGCGAATCATCTCCTGCATAGCCTGCTGCAACTGCGGGTAACCTTCGTAGCCAATTTCTGTAGCAAACCGTACAACAGTTGATTCGCTGACTCCAACTGTAGCTCCTAATTTAGAAGCCGTCATAAAGGCAACTTTATCATAATTTTCTTCAATGTACTTTGCGATGCGCTTCTGGCCTTTGGAAAACTCATCCATTTTATTTTGGATGCGTGCTTCCAGTAAATTATCCATTCAAAACGACCGTTTCTCCGCGCGGAACTGATGGGCTGCACAGTCCCGCGCGGCAGGCCATGCATTAAAATACGCTTCTTCCCACAAAAAGGCGTGGCCGAAACAGCATTCCGACCATACCAACACAGTTTTATTTTAATGTGTATGCCATAAAAAAGCAAGTGTTTTTCCTTAAGTGTGTTTTCAAGTTCAGCTGTTTAATGGATATGAAGCCATCGGCTGACTGACGAATGAAATTTGCGAAAATATGCTGTTACCAATAAAGAAAGTGTATAGTCATAAATAATAAATATGGCATTTCCAAGCAAAAGAAGAAGCCATGGCATATTTACACCGAAAATGACGAAACTTTCCTGCGGAACATGCAAAAGGTAAACGGCAAGATAAAATTCCAAGATGGCAGCCGCATTAAAAAAAACGAATTTCAGTAGGAGCTGAACCGGCTTTTTGGTTTTATGCTCTATTGCAGCTTTTACGATTGGGTAACATCCAAAAAGCAGGATGTAGCACAGCACAGCTTCCTTATCACCCGCAAGCAGCACTGCCAGCAACGACACAGCAGCATATACAGCCCATGCCCACCCAGAGCCAAGCTCAATCACAGCGCCGATAAGAAAAGCTCCGGCAAGCCCAGGTATCGCATAGGTTCCAATCGGTATAATACCGCTCAGCACCATAATGACGGTAGAAATAGCAGTAATCATGGCACCGAAAGCAAGCCGCAGACTATGGCTCATTTTTCCGCAGACCTTCTTCCAATATGATTCAGCAGCAGCCTCCATAGCCGCCGCCAAAGCAGTCACAGCAAGCATCCGCAATGCACAGCGAAGTACAGAGGTCACACCCGGTGCAGCCACCTGCCTGCGGCACATTTGGATTATAACCGCCGTACATACCGCTGCGTTGGCTTGAAATCTGGTTTAACGCAGCCTGATATTCGGCATTGCCAGGGTCCATCTGGGTAGCCCGTACAAAATCCGCATAAGCTTCATCAAGCCACCCCCGCTTGTACAAAATGGTTCCTTTCAGAAAATACCATTCTCCGCTGCGGCGCTCCGGTGGAACACCGTCAAGAATCTGTTCTGCATCGGCTATGCGCCCGGCAACAATCATGCTGCGTACATCCATATACTCATTGCTGCCTCCATAACCACCGGCAGTACCAGCAGAAGATGAATAGGAACCTGCTCGGCCACCGTGCCTGCGTTCATTCATAACCTGGTCGTAGGCTTCGTTAATTTCTTTCATCTTTTCGCTTGCGAGGTCTGCAAGCGGGCTGTTGGCATAATTATCGGGATGATATTTCTTTGCAAGATTTCGGTACGCAGTTTTTACTTCTTCATCCGACGCAGTCGGAGAAACGCCAAGAATATTGTATGGGTCAGACATCGCCGTTCTCCTTCGCAAACAGTCGTTCCTTCTGCATATGGGGCAGTCCAAGAAAAACAATGTTGTGTATAATAGGCCCCAATTGGCCACATTCTAAGAGATTTGCCGCAGCACCTAATTTTGCAAGTGTTCCATTCAGTACTTCATTGGCATAACTGCGAACTTCAGCAAAATTCTGCTCGGTGCTCTCTCCGCTTAAATGAAAACGTTTGACAAACGGATTAAAAGTTTTTCGGGATACATCCTTTGCAAGGTCGTCAGCAGCATCAATCAAATAAGTCCAGCGGCCCAGGTAATAACCAAGTTCATGAAGCACGCGTTTCTCGGCACCGGAAAAATTCCGCTCAAAAATTTGTGCAAGCATATTCGCGGTAGGTTCCGCACAAGCGTCAAGCTCGCTGCTTTGGGCAGTCTCCAAGCGGTTCTGCTCCGCAATGGCAAAAGAAACAGTCTGCTCTAAGTCAGGAAATTTTTTAGCAGCACTTCGGTTCCGGAAATAAAAGCTCGGAAAAATCATCCAATAGGGAACGCTTCGAAAAAAGCCAGAATCTGCAATGTTATCTCTTAGCTTAAAGTATGCCAGAATGACCGTTAAGGCGGAAGCGGAAGCCAGTGCCTCATTGTCTTCCGGGCAGAAGACGCATTTTTTCAGCGGATTGACCACACATCGCCCTTTCCGAAACTTGAGCTCATTCTCATTGGTAACTGCCAATAGCAGAATAGCATAAAACGTGCAGTCATAATTCAGCACCAGGCGGGCAGCCGGGCCAAAATCTTTTCCAAGTCTACGGCAAAGCGTACAGTAAATACCACTGTATTCTTCATATTCCCGAACAAGCAAATCTGGTTTTTGCGGCCTGATGTAGCCAAACAAATGAATCATCCTCAAAATACTAAGAATTGATGGAAACACATCTATTGTACTATACCCGATTCTTCGATTGAATTAACAATCTATGAATTTTTCACATGAAAAGGAACAAGTCATTCGATAATTGCCAAAACAGCCAAAAGGGCTTGTGCATCACTAATTATTATGATATAATTTGCACATATATTTCTATTGTAAGGAGAGATTTTATGAAACTTTTTGACATTGATGTACAAAAGCTGATCAATTTACTTGACAAAGCAAAGGGAAATGTTTACCTGGTTACAGACGACGGCAATAAACTAAACTTGAAAAGCAAACTATGCCAGATGTATGGCATAAGGGTTCTTTTGGAAAAAGCAAAGGACGCAAAAATTTCTGCAGAACTCAACGTAGAAAACCCGGAAGACGAGCTGATGTTTATTAACTACATGATGAGAAAATAACCGTTTCCGTACTTTTGGAATGAAGTTGGGGAGCGCCGGCTACTAAGCTGGTGCTCCCCAACTTTCTATTTGATTTTAATATTCATCACTCAGCGGGTTCAGAATCCCGTATGAGTTACCTTCGACGCTATCTATAAATTTTGTGGCCTTCCCTGCTCCCAACGCAACACAATCCTGCGGGCTTTCCGCAATGCGCACCGGCATTTTCGTCTTTTTGGAAATCAGTTCATCAATTCCGAAAATCTGTGCTGAGCCGCCGGTAAGTATCATGCCATCTGTATAGATGTCACCCATCAGTTCAGGCGGAGTGTTTTCGAGCATTTCCTGCACCATACGAATGATTTGCATAGCTCCGTCAATGAGTGCTTCCAGCACTTCGTCGCTCGAAACATCTGCCCACTGCGGCAGACCAGTCATGGCATTTCGGCCCTTTACACGAAAAGTAAGAATTTCTTTGCGCGGAAAAACACAGCCAATCATGATTTTGCATTCTTCCGCCATATGGCGGCCGATAATCAGGTTATACTTCCGCCGCACATATTTGATGATGGCTTCGTCAAAAGTATCACCCGCAACTTTTACGGAGCGGGAAATGGCAATGCCATTCAGGGAAATAACTGCCATATCCGTCGTACCGCCACCAATGTCAACAACAAGCGAACCATGCGGCTCGGAGATTTTCAGCCCAGCGCCAAGCGCAGCAGCAACCGGTTCCTCGATTGGACAAATCTTGCGCACCCCTGCGGCACTGATGGCATCCACAACAGCACGTTTTTCCACTTCGGTAATTGCGCATGGTATGCTGACAACAACACGCGGCATAATGACCTGATTTGCGCTTACGCGTTTCAGGTATGTTTCAATTAGTACTTTTGCCAAGTCAAAATCTGAAATAACGCCTCCGGAAAGCGGGTGGCTCACCTGAATCTTATCGGAAGTGCGCCCTACCATAGCATAGGCTTCCTTACCGGTCGCAACAATCTCATCCGTTTCCAGGTTTACAGCAACAACCGCAGGCTCATTTAATACAATTCCTTTTCCATCTAGGTAAATCTTTACCGAAGAAGTTCCCAAGTCAAGTGCAATATCCGTGCCGAGCACCTCATCACATCCATTTCAGTGTATTCAGAAAGAACATATTCAGGGCTTTCGCCCTGTATTCCCGTTATTTTTTCCGATTCTATATATTATATAACATCGATTACGACTTTTCAACTATTCCGGTATTGCTCTGGCAACGGCTGCGCAGGCAACAAACGCTGCACCGCCTTTATAAAGCTGTGCCGAACATTCAGCGAGTGTAGAGCCAGTCGTGACAATATCATCTACCAGTAAAATATGCTTCCCAAGCACTGCCTTCTCACAAGGTTCATAAACGCCGTGAACATTGCGTACACGTTCCTTTCGGCTGAGCAGATGCTGCGTCCGGTTCTGCTTCACTTTGCGAAGGCACTGTACATATGGTAGGTTCAGATTTTTCGCAAGGTGTGCAGCAATCAATTCCGACTGGTTGTAGCCACGCTCTTTCTGCCTTCGATGCGAAAGGGGAACTGATGTGACAAGGTCAAACTTTGTTTCCGGAAAAGCAAGCAAAACCTGCCGCGCCAAATGTTCCGCATAATAAGAAGCATTTTGTTTCTGCCCCTCAAATTTATACCGTAAAAGGGAATCCCGCACCTTGCCCTCATATGCATAAAGGTAAGTGCAAAAAGCTTTCTGCTTTTTATTTTTAGCAATAGGCACAAGGTTTATTTCTTTTTCTTCCGGCAGGTTCGCCGCACATACATGGCAAAGCTGTTTACCCGGAGGAATAATTTTCCCGCAGAAAATGCAGCGCGGCGGAAAGAGAAGGTCAAGAAGAAACTGCAGAGTAGCTTTAAGGCTTGCTTTCACCACTTTCGCCGCCCCCTGTAAGTAAATCATACAGTCCTGTATAGCGTCTCGTTTTTCGGTTGTTTTCTACCATCAAGCGAACCGTTTCCGCATGACCAACAAGGATAAGCAGTGACTTTGCACGGGTAACTGCCGTGTAAAGCAGATTTCGGTAATACAGCTGCGGTGCGCCGCGGTACATGGGAATGACTACAGCCGGAAATTCGTTGCCCTGGCTTTTATGAACCGTCATAGCATATGCGGGTTCCAGTTCCGCTGCACTTTCCTTTTCATAAGTGACCGTTCGGTCATCCATACGGACGGCGAGTGTGGAAGCACGGCGGTCTATTTTCAGCAGTACACCAAGGTCGCCGTTATACACGCCTTCCCCATAGCTCCCGTCGTCACGTACCCACGGCAAATCGTAGTCATTTTTAATCTGCATGACCTTGTCGCCTTCGCGAAAAAGGAGGCCATTTACACTGATTTCAGCCTTTTCCGGCGATTTTGGGTTAATCGCCTGCTGAAGCCTGCGGTTCAGTTCAATCGTTCCAAGTTCGCCCTTTCGGCCTGGGGAAAGCACCTGAATGTCAGTAAACGGTGAATAGCCATAACTTTTCGGGAGGCGCCGGCTGCACAGGTCAACGATTACAGAACCGATTTCTTCCGCCGAACGATAAGGCAAAAAAAAGAAATCTGAGGTATGCACCGTAAGTTCAGGTTCCTGCCCAGCAACAATTTTGTGCGCGTTTGCAACAATCAGGCTTTGCATGGACTGCCGAAAAACTTCCTTCAGCTGTACCACCGGAACAAGGCCGGAGGTAATTAAGTCACCAAGAATATTCCCCGGCCCCACAGACGGAAGCTGGTCACAGTCCCCCACCATAATCAACCTGCAGCCAAGTGGCAAAGCGCGGAGAACCGCTTCAAAAAGCGCCGTGTCCACCATGGAAAGCTCGTCAATAATCAGTGCATCACAGTCAAGCAGGTCTTTCTCGTTTTTCTCGAATTCAGGCCGGTCGTTTTCATCCCATTTCACTTTCAGCAGGCGGTGAATCGTCTTGGCTTCTTTTTCTGTCAACTCCGACATACGCTTTGCCGCGCGCCCTGTTGGAGCCGCAAGAAGCACTTTCTCGCCCTTAAACTGAAGAATTCGGATAATGGCGTTCAGTGTAGTTGTTTTCCCGGTTCCTGGGCCACCTGTAAGAATCAGCATTCCTCTGGTCAGGGCTTCCCGCACTGCAGCCTTCTGCAACTGTGCATATTGGATGTTTTCTTCCGCTTCTATGGTGGAAATGTACCCGTCTACGCCTATGACCGACTGTGCAGGATACTGCAGCATCATACGCACACGCCCAGCTATGTAAACTTCTGAACGGTAAAGCCGCGGAATAAACACAAACTCTCTGCTGTGGAATTCCCGGCAAACCAAAGTCGAGTCTTCCCTCATTTCTTTCAGGGCATCCGCCGCTTCTTCCGGGGTTACACCTAACATATGGGCAGAGGCCTTAATAAGCTTGTCCTTTGGCAAACAAGTGTGGCCATTATTTTCGTTGTGTTTCAAGACATACACAATTCCTGCCCGTAAACGGCATCGGTCATCCTGTGGGCGTTCCATAGCCGCCGCAATCCGGTCAGCGCGGGCAAAATCAATTTGCAGGTCTTCACTGCAAAGGCAGTACGGGTTCTGCTTTACCTCATCTTCTGCCTGCGGACCAAATACTTTCCAGACGCGGACTGCTTCTTCCGGCGTAAGGCCATATGTGGAAAGACGCAGCATCGTTTCACGGATACCGCCTACGCGCTGAAATTCCTGGCAAATATGTGCCGCTTTGCTGCGTGTAATGCCCTTAACGCTTTCAAGACGTTCCGGCTCATTTTCTAACACCTGAAGTGTTTCAGAACCAAAGGCGTCTACTATTTTCCCTGCTATAACGGGGCCAACACCTTTAATGGCACCGGATGAAAGATATTTCAGGATAGCCGCAGCATCAGCAGGAGCGGAGCGCTCTATCCCTTGTGCCTTAAACTGCGGGCCATAATTCTGACTGTTGACCCAGTTACCAATAACGTGCAGCTCTTCCCCTACGCCAACAAACGGCATCGTACCAACAACCGTTGTCAGCTCTTCCCCACTGTTCAGCTCTATCACGGCATAACCGTTTTTTTCATTTCGATAAATGACCTGCTCCACAGAACCGGTCATTTCCAGCAGTTTTTCGTTCTTCAACAAACTCCCCCGGATCTCCTCTAATCTGTTTTTAGTATACCCGAAACAGAATGTATTTGCAAATTAGACAAGCCAGAATTTTTGAAATTCTTCCGGCGTACAAAGGATTGTACTTGGGTTATCCGCACAGATCATCTCACAGATACGGCGCGTTTCTTCGTCCATGCCACGGTCAATACAGACAACCTGCACTTTGCCGTACGACCACGCCGCACGCTCCAATGCCGTGCGCAGACGATACTCTGCCTGTTCATCATGACCGGATAAGGAAAGCACCAGAATCATTCTGCCCGAGTGCTCTGCTTTTAAAATGTGCAGGAATATGGTTCGGATTACTTCCACCAGCCCAATAATGGCAAAAACGGCAAACACACACTTAAAAATCATTTCCGGCATAGAAAAATCACCCCAGTACATTGTATGTGCCGGGGTGGAATTTTGACAGATTATTTTTTTAGAGCAGCTTTCAAAGCGTCAACCTTGTCGCGCTTTTCCCACGGAACATTCAGGTCTTCGCGGCCCATATGACCATAGTTGGAAACTGCACGGTAAATTGGCCTGCGAAGGTCAAGCTTCCGGATAATTGCGTTCGGACGAAGGTCAAACACCTTTTCAACAGCTTTCGCCAGCTCTTCACTGCTGTATTCTGAGGTTCCGAATGTGTCAACGGCAATAGAAACCGGGCGGGCAACCCCAATGGCATAGGCGAGCTGAACTTCACACTTTTTAGCAAGGCCGGCCGCAACAATGTTCTTTGCAACATAGCGGGCCGCATAGCTTGCGGAACAGTCAACTTTTGTCGGGTCTTTTCCGGAGAAAGCGCCGCCGCCGTGCCGTCCGTAACCGCCGTATGTATCAACAATAATTTTTCTGCCGGTAAGGCCACTGTCACCTACAGGGCCGCCAATAACAAATCTGCCGGTCGGGTTGATGAAATACTTTGTGTTTTCATCCAGCCACTTTGCCGGGATAATTTTCCGGATAACCTGTGCCTTTATGTCTTTGCGAATCTGTTCCAAAGTAACATCCGGGTCGTGCTGAGCGGAAACAACAACAGTATCTACGCGAACCGGCGTGTCGCCGTCATATTCTACTGTAACCTGCGTTTTTCCGTCCGGGCGCAGATAAGAAAGCGTCCCGTTCTTGCGGACTTCAGTCAGACGCTTGGAAAGTTTGTGCGCAAGCGAAATTGCCATTGGCATAAGTTCAGGTGTTTCGTCGCATGCATAGCCAAACATCATGCCCTGGTCACCTGCACCGATAAGGTCATCTTCATCTTTCGCACCATTTTTCGCTTCAAACGACTGGTCGACACCCATTGCAATATCCGGCGACTGAACGTCAATGGAAGTCAGTACACCGCAGGTGTTGCCGTCAAAGCCGCAGGCTGGGTCATCATAGCCGATGTCCTTTACAACATCACGTGCAATGGAAGCAATATCGACATAGCAGTTTGTCGATATCTCACCCATTACATGGATAATACCGGTTGTTGCTGTTACTTCGCAGGCAACGTGTGCATAAGGGTCTTTTGCGAGGATTGCATCCAGAATAGCATCTGCTATCTGGTCACAGATTTTGTCCGGATGTCCTTCTGTTACGGACTCAGATGTAAAAAAGTGATTTGACATGAATAAAAGCCTCCTGTTTAGAATTGTGGAATTCGAACTGAAATCAGCCAAATTTCCAAAAAAATATGCCGCCCGGAAAAACCGAACAGCACATTCAAAACGAACCTCATCTTTCGGTCTCCCGCAGGAATTGGCACCTTGCAAAAGCAGGTTGCCGGACATCATAGGGCCTGTTCCCTCCGTCACTCTTGATAAGGGCATATTCACTTGTATAGCATAATTATATCATAGCTTACCGATTTCGTAAATATACAAAGCAGCCAGTTTGTCAAAATCGTTCCATTCAGCGAAGTTTGCCATGCAAAATCGGGCTGACCCGTTTATACAGCAGAAACGTAAGCGCGGAAACAGCAGCACCTTTGAACAAGTTAAATGGCACGACTGCAAAGAAAATGAACGTAGAAATGCTGTTAATGGAAGGGTTGATTTTTGCCCCAGCTGCAATCAGTGCAGCCATCGGCATATGGAAAGCACTCGCATAAAGTGGCAGCAGCACATACGCGTTTACAACACCTGCCGCCGCAGACATCAAAACTGTCCCGACTACCATGCCGAGAAGCGCATCTTTTTTCGTTTTCTGCTTTTTGTAAATCAATGCGGCTGGTATCACCATACAGCAGCCAAAAATAAAGTTTGCAAGGTCACCGACGCCTGCCGTAGAACTTCCGTGAATAAAGAAATACAGCAAAACCTTGATAAATTCAATCATTACCCCTTCAAGCGGACCCATGGCAAAAGCACCGATAAGTACCGGAAGTTCGCTGAAATCCAAGCGGTAAAAGCCTGGCGCAAACCAAAGCGGGAATTCAATCGTCATCAGGCAAAATGCTATGGCAGAGAGGATGCCGACCTGTGTAATAATGCGGATGTTGCTGACTGATGCAGACTGATTTTTGAGGCTTTTGGTTTCTGAATTTTCCAACATAAAAAACTACTCCTTTTCCTGCTGCCTACGAAAAAGGCCCCACAGGATAAACCTGTGGGGCGAAAATACGCAATTAAATAAGTATACTGCGCGTTCTTCTTCATTCCGGACTATACCGTCGGCCTTGGAATCACACCAAATCTGCGGAAAACCGCTCGTGGGCTTGTCGGCTTACGCCGCATTACCACCGGTGGGGAATCACACCCCGCCCCGAAGACAGCTTGTTAAATTGTTATCATTATATTCCTTCTGTTCTGTTTTGTCAAGATTGTAAGCAACACTTTGCACTGCTATAATAAAAGAAAATGCCATATTTGGTCTGGAGGTAACAATGATTTCTCATTCGCTTAAAAGTAGAATAATTTCGGTTTTCGTAGCCGCAGCCATTTCTGCATCCTTTCTGACATCCTGCGGAAAAATTACTGCTTCTGTAACCATACCAAGCTCCAGTTCTTCCGTCACCTATGAAAAAGGAATTACACTTCCGCTGAATTCGAATTCCGGCAGCGGAACAACGGAACTCTATTTTCCACGTGCTGGCGCAAATGCTCAGGCACAGCTGATTAAGATTATTAATTCCACTCAAAAAAGCCTGGATATGGCAATTTACAGTCTAACAGACAAACCGGTTGCCTCTGCTGTTACGGCAGCGCACAGCCGTGGCGTTGCAGTGCGAATTATCTCTGACAAAGAGCAATCCGGCGGTCAATACCAAAAAGGGCTTCTGCGCAGCTTTGTAAAAGTGGGAATTCCCGTAAAAATAAATTCACACGCCGGTTTAATGCATCTGAAGGTAACCATTGCCGACCGCAAAACCGTTACGACAGGCAGCTTCAATTACACAAAATCTGCCCAGGAAAAAAATGACGAGGTATTTGTGGTACTGAATGATGAAAACTCAGCACAGAAATTTGAAGACGAATTCAGCCAAATGTGGAGTAACAACTTGCATTATACCAATTTCAAATAATTCGCTAATGCGCAGCAAAAAAGCGGCGCCTCAAAAATGCAGCGCCGCTTTTTAGGATAAATCTGCCTTTAGTACCCATTATGAATTCCTATTGCGCTCATGGCAATAATCCCAGCCCCGCACAGAACCGTAACGATGCCAAGAATCAGGCAGGCAACGTACATCCCTCTCGACATAAATATCACCTCGTTCACCCCAAAGGGCTTTATTAATCAATTTATAACCGTAATCTGATAGGAAATTGTCCTTTTTTCTCCTGCTGGAAGCAATATCATGCCGCGTTTTTTTTCAAATTCATCGCTTTCATCACTGCAGGTACCAAGGCCGCTCCAAGGCTCCAATGCAACAAACGGTCCACCGTTGGCGCTTGACCAAATAAGCAGATAGTTTAATTCCGGGAATTCAACACAAATGCCTTTACCCGATTTGCGGCTGCGAAGGGTAACTTTGCGGGAACGAATGTGATCAAAAATCAAGGCATCCTGCAAAAACAGCTCGTGCTTCATCGGCAGGACTTTAGAATTTTTTAAAACTGGTACCCGATGATTCATTTGGGGAAGACCATCGGCATTCAACAAAGGACAATCGGCTGTTTCCGGCTGCTCAAATTCCACCTCATAATCTTCAAAACTTTCTTCCGATGCAATAGGGCAGTTAAAAGCCGGGTGGCCGCCAATTTGAAACGGCAGGGACGTCTGATTGGGATTCGTTACCGTATGGCTCACAGTTATAGTTTTCCCACTGACCGAATACTTTGTTTCAAAGGTAAAATCGAAGGGATAACGTCCGCGTGTTTCATCGTCTGAGTCAAGCTCAAATGTAACAGAGGTTTCTTCCTGCTTTGTCAGGCGGAACTCCTTTTTCCTTGCTACGCCATGGCGCTCCATAAAACAGACTTTACCGCTTGCTGTTACAGCTTTTTTGCCGCGCAGACTGCCCACAATAGGGAAAAGCACAGGAGCTTGCCCATGCCAGTACTGCGGGTTTCCTTGCCAGAGATACTCTCTACCAGCAGTATCCTGGATGGAAGTCAGTTCCCCGCCAAAAGAACGAGCTTTAACCAAGAGGTCACTGTTTTCAATTAAATATTCCATTATTTTCCTCTTTCCCGCTCACATTAAGGACTTGGTTTTGGTTTTCCTGTGCGGCAACATAGTTGCCGCTGCTGTCTTTTCGAAGCAAATGCAAATGTTCTCTCGCCTGCCTCAAACCATGGGAAGCAGCCTTTTCCCAAAATAAACCAGCTTGATTATAGTCCAAATGGATTCCTATACCATAGTAACAGCATTCGCCAAGACGGTCCTGTGCGGCAGCATTGCCCTGCCCTGCAGCCTTAATATACCAGTGAAGCGCATTTTCCATATCTTTTTCTTCACCGATTCCGTTCTCAAAGCAACAACCAAGCTGATACTGTGACTCTGCATTCCCACATTTTGCAGCCTTTTTAAACCAGTACACTGCCTTGCCGCAATCCTGCCGTACTCCATTTCCGTCAAAATAGCATTGGCCAAGATTAAACTGTGCAGAAGTATGCCCTTGCTTTGCTGCTTTTGCAAACCAATATGCTGCCCTGCTGTAGTTCTGTTCTATCCCCTTGCCATCACGGTAAAGAATTCCAAGATTATTTTGCGCATCTGCATGGCCTTGCTGCGCTGCACGGGCAAACCAACGTGCCGCCTTTACATAGTCTTGGGTAGTGCCAAGGCCGTGGCAGTAACGTACTCCAAGGTTAAACTGTGCTACAACATGGCCCTGCTGCGCTGCTTTTTGCGACCAATACTCTGCGCGGTCATAATCTTGTTTCACTCCGTGTCCACTGTAATAGCAAAACGCCAGCCTATTCTGTGCATCTGCATGATTCTGGTTCGCTGCCTTCGCAAACCAGTGCACCGCTTTGGAATAATCCTGAGGAATACCATCCGCCATCTCATAGGCAAGGCCAAGGCCGTACTGAGATTCGACATCACCAAGTTTGGCAGCTTCTATCAAAGCGGCCATTTTACTGTCACCGGCCTGTGCGTATTCCACACCAAGGATGGAAAGGCAGCACATTACAGTAAAGTCAGATTGCTCTGCCGTCCAGCAGTACTCATTGTTCATTCGGATACGGTACCGCCTGCGTATATCTTCGTAATTTTCCGGTTCCTTTTTCAAAGTGCGGTAAAGCCCCACACTGAACGCAAGGCTCATTAAATGGAATTCCCCACGGTAATGCCCCTTGGCACAGTCGGCAAAAATAGAGCCAAGAAGTTCTTTGTTTTCAAAGACTTCTTCGCCCCGGCAGTCTTTAATTTTCTTTAAAATTTCTACAATGCCTTTGTCCATGCCAACCCACCCTTAAAGTTCAGGCTTTTCTGTAGGTTATGATTCCTGCTATGGAAACATCATCTCCGCTGCCTTTTTCCGTCATCTCTGAAAGAAAGTCTTTCAGGTCTTTCTTTGTCCGCACCGTATTGCCGCAGGAAAACTCTGAAATTACTTTTTCCATAAAGCTATGATATTTTTCACTGGATGAAAAAGAATTCTTTACTCCATCGGTTGACAAAACCACCGCAAGCGGAACTTTCTGCTGAAAAATATGGTGAAAGCTGTAAAAAGCATCTGGTTCACAAAGTGAAGTCGTCACATTGCCAACAAGCTTTTCCTCTCTTGGCACAGCTTCAACCGTTCCATCATTCATCAGCGCAAAACAGTCACCATCGCCAATCTGCATTCCAAACCATCCGCTTCGAGTCACAGCTGATATAATCAGCGTTGTGCCATATGCAGACTCTACCATTTGCCCGTTTTGCAGGCAAGTACGCCGCTTTTCCGAAAGGGGCGCAAGTTCCTCTTCCAAAAATGGATTTGCCTTATAATGCCGGGCGACCCGGCGGTTCCAATTAAAAATAATATTCTTTTTTAGCTGATTCAGCTTAGCATCTGTGTTTTCTGTAAAACGCTCTGTATCTTCGCCGCGAATGAACTGGCTGACCGCTTTCAGCGCAGCTTCCACTGCAAACCGCGCACCGAGTTTGCTGCGAAAATAGCGGATGTCACCATGGCCATCCGCGGCGGCAACTACTGTTGCATCCTGCAATTCAGCTGAGCCAGAATAATCTTGGCAAGGTGCTTTTCGGCGAAGATGCGCAGCACCTCGCACCGTAATGTGAAAATTATAAAATGGGAAAATCTCTTTTTCCTGCCCGTCTGTCCGGTGCAAATCAGTTCCAGCCTTCATCCGTATCATCCACAGAATTAACAGGCTGCCACTCTTGCTCCTGCTTGTTCAATTCCTGCGTAAATGTTTCCTGACGGCTTCCCTGCCCTACTGTACTGCTCTGGCTGCCAATTTTGGAAGCGGTAACAGAAACGAGGCGTATCATTTTTGCGAGTGCTTCCGGAGTATGGGCCCGCAGTACAGCTTCCGGCGTCCCCGTAAATTCAGTAAGGACTTCATCGTTAACGTCTTCTTCCTCGCCAATCGCCACTGCAACCTTTATTGCAACGTGAAACCATTTGTTTTGCTTCAGCTTTTCGAGTTCTTTTTCATAGTCATCCGTCGGTTCACCGTCCGTCATCAGGAAAACGGCAGGTGCATAAGAACCTTCTACGTCATTCATATACGCATTGCGTGAAAGCTTTTCATTCAGCATTCGATAAGCTTCGCCAAGGTCGGTCATACCGTCGCCGTCTACAAATGGCCAGTCAAACTCATCTGCCGGTTTTGGTTCGTCATAAACCCACTTTGCGCCATTTGAAAAAGTAAGCGCGGCAACTTTGATCTCCGCATCGGCATTATCCTCCGAAATTGTGCGTATTTCTGGCAAGACATTAAATATTGCATCATTTACTGCACCTATTTTTTTCCCAGACATACTTCCAGAGGTATCAACCAGAAAGAACAGAACCATGGTTCGTTTTGCAATTCCTTCCGTGTTTTCAAATGGATTTGACATATTATATCTTCCTTTCCCGATTCTTCAAGATGCTGCAGTTTACACAATTTCTGCCTTCACTTCCATGCTAAAGGCAATTTTTATATTACGAAAGACAGGAAGTACCGTCTGCGGTGCTATGTCCTTCATGCTGCCATCTGGCATCGTAGCCTGCCAAGTGGAAGCGGTAAGGTTTCGAATCCCCCAAAGATCCGGATGATTGTTATTGCGTACAACTTCACCCGTAACCGTACGAAAGTCCATGCTATGCTCTTCTGTGTGACAGGCATAGAGCTTATTGCCCGGGTAAAGTGAAATGCTATACCGGTTGCAGTTGAGCCTAAGCGGACGTATCATTTCTGACCCACAGCCAAGACACCGTAAATCTTCTTTGGAACCACTACCGGCAAAATTCTCACATCCACAGCCACAGGTAATAATCTCATCGCGCAGTCGAATAAACAGACGCAGCCATTCATTATCTGAAACACGCTTTTCTTTTGCACGGATTCCATCGGTAAAGGAACGGATAAATGCTTCTCGAATAAATTCCGGGTAAAGCGGCCAAAGCATAATAGCATTGTTATGAACACCGCGCACCGGTTTATTGGTATGATTCTTTGGGTCGAATATAAAAATAGGATTGCTTCCATAATGTTTCTTTTCATGCTCGTCCGTTAAGCAAACACTTTTAATGACTTTCTCACCTTCCAAAGGATGAGAAAGAAAAAGGAGTAAAAAGAGCATTACTGCCAGCGAGAAATGATCCGACTGCATCCCAGGCTTTTCACCCATAACCACTTCAGGCGCCATGTAACGGCATTTCCCTGCTATTCCAAGGTTTACTCCATAAGGCGCTACATTGTCATTGTCGCAAATCATAACGTCTCCGTTCGAAGGGTCAATAAAGAAGTTACCATCATTTAAATCCTGGTAAGACTTTCCCTCCCGATGCAAAGCAATGAAACTTTCAACGATTGTAAGCGCAGCATTAATACGTGCCGAGTGTTTTACAATACGGACTTTTGCGTTCAGAATATCTGTAAAGCTGCGATATTGCGGCGGCCGAAGCTTCATCAGGTAGCCAAAACTTCCTTCCGTTTGTTCTGTAACAAGGATAGGCCACAGAAAATTTCGCGTTGGGGGGCCATCCAAAATATTACGGCACAAATTTTTCAGAAACTCCTGCGGTCTCTTCAAAGCCGCAACAAAAAACCACTTTAAAGCATATTCCTGACCCTTATATTCTGCGCGGTAAACTATGCCCTGACCGCCTTCACCCAGTTTTCCCAAAACGGTCAGAAACTCATTGGAATCTTTTACTTTTATTTTATGACCATTTTCAAACTCCATCCCGTGTATTTCCCCTCTGCCCATTCCATAAATTTGCAGTTCTAAAGCTGTAAAAAGGAAAATAGGTACAACTTATAATGATAAAATAATAGCACTTTTATTAATAAATGTCTACCTGCCTCTCTGCTTCTCGTTGTGAGAAACCGTAAAGGCGAAAGCTGAAACGAACAGAAAAAAGCCAGCCCGCGATATTATAACCACGGGCCGGCTTTCAACTATGTTGGAAAGCTCAATTACTTGCGCTCTGCCACTGTTTTGTTGATTTCATCCGTAAGAAGCGGAATAATCTTTGTTGCATCGCCAACGACACCATAATCCGCAACTTCGAAAATCGGAGCAGTTGCGTCTTTGTTGATGGCAACAATCAAACCGGACTCTTCCATGCCTGCAAGGTGCTGAATGGCACCGGAAATGCCGCATGCAAGGTAAAGATCCGGGCGAACCGTCTTACCGGTCTGGCCAACCTGAATATCCTTCTCGACCCAGCCCGCGTCTACACACGCTCTGGAAGAGCTGACTGTGCCGCCAAGAGCACTTGCACAATTCTGCAGCATCTTGAAGTTTTCCGGACCACCCATGCCGCGGCCGCCGGAAACCAGGACTTTTGCATCCTGAATATTCATCTTGTGAGATTCCTTTTTGACAACGTCAAGAATCTGGACATCCGTTTCAGATGCCGGAATAGCAACATTGAAATTGTCAACCGGAACTTCTGCGTTTTCAATCGGCTTAATCTTCTGCATAACGCCTGGGCGTACAGTAGCCATCTGCGGACGGTAGTCCGAGCAGATAATAGTCGCCATAATGTTGCCGCCAAATGCCGGACGCGTCATTTGAAGATTCTTCGAACCGTCATCAGCAACATCCAGTTTTGTGCAGTCTGCTGTCAAGCCAGTGCGAATCCTTGCGGCAACGCGTGGAGCAAGGTCGCGGCCAATCGCTGTAGCACCATAGAGCATAGCGGCAGGCTTATACTTTTCAATGACCTTACAGACAGCATAGGCATACGGCTTTGTAGAATACAGTTCAAGGTCTTTGTTGTCGACCATGATAATCTTATCCGCGCCATAGCTTGCAAGGTCTTTGCAAAGACCGGAAACTTTGTAACCAAGCAGAACAGCCGTAACTTCGGTGTCCATCTTCTTGGCAAGTTCCTTTGCCTTGCCGAGCAGCTCATGAGATACCCCGGCAACTTTATTGTCAACCTGCTGAATAAATATGTAAACGCCTTTATATTCCTGAATATCCATCTTGCTCACCACTTTCAACTATATAATGAATTTCTCTTTGAGCTTTCCGAGGATCGCTTCAGCAGCTTCCTGCGAATTCAGGTTGTCAACAAGAGTGCCGGCAGCCTTCGGGCTCTTTGTGAAGGTCTTGACAACGCGGGTTGGAGAGCCTTTCAGGCCAATGTCCTCGTCCTTGACGTCAAGGTCCTTACGGGTGATGATGCGAACTTCTTTTTCGCGGTAAGCGTCAAAGATTCCGCCCGGAGTCATGTAGCGCGGCTCATTCAGCTCGCTGAGCGCGGTAATCAGGCAAGGCATTTTAGCCTTAACAATGTGGTAACGGTCTTCGAACTGGCGCTTTACCGTAACGTATTCGCCTTCGACTTTAATCTCTTCCGCATAGCTGATGTTCGAAATGTTCAGGTTTTCAGCAATCTGCGGGCCAACCTGAGCCGTATCACCATCGATTGCCTGACGGCCGGTGATAATAAGGTCAAAAGGAACCTTCTTCAGAGCAGCCGCAAGGGTATGAGCCGTAGCCCATGTGTCAGCACCGCCGAATGCACGGTCTGTAACCAAAACAGCATCATCGGCACCCATAGCAAGAGCTTCGCGCAGTGCGGCATCCGCCTGCGGCGGGCCCATGGAAAGGACTGTAACGTGAGCGCCCTGTGCGTCTTTTAGGCGAAGAGCTGCTTCCAGTCCTGCTTTATCATCTGGGTTAATAATACTCGGAACACCTTCACGAATTAACGTGCCGGTTTTCGGGTCAAGTTTTACTTCATTAGTATTTGGAACCTGCTTGATACAAACGACAATATTCAACGAATTTCCCTCCTTAGAGTTTCTGCCTTATTTCAAGGCATATTTGGAAATTACCATCTTCTGAACTTCGCTGGTGCCTTCATAAATCTCGGTAATCTTGGCATCGCGCATCATGCGCTCAATCGGATACTCTCTTGTGAAGCCGTATCCGCCGTGAAGCTGCAGGCAGCGGGTGGTAACATCCATTGCCGTGGAGGCACAGTACAGTTTAGCCATAGCTGCTTCTTCCGAATACCTTGACTTTGTATCTTCAGCAACTGCTGCACGGTACATAAGGATCTGAGAGCACTTAACCTTCGTTGCCATATCTGCAATTTCGAACTGAGTGTTCTGGAACTTTGCAAGCGGGCGGCCGAACTGCTTTCTTTCTTTAACATACTTGATGGTTTCTTCGAGGGCACCTTCCGCAATTCCCAAAGCCTGTGCTGCAATGCCTACACGGCCATTGTCGAGGGTAGACATAGCAATGACAAAGCCCTTGCCTTCCTGCCCAAGCAGGTTTTCCTTTGGAACAATGCAGTTATTGAAGACCAGTTCGCAGGTAGAAGAACCGCGAATGCCCATCTTCTTTTCTTTTTTACCAACGGAGAAGCCCGGGAAGGTCTTCTCAACGATGAAAGCAGTAATCCCGTGGTTGCCAAGACTCTTGTCCGTCATGGCAAAAACGATGTATGTATCTGCATAGCCACCGTTTGTGATGAAAATCTTATTGCCATTCAAAACATAATGGTCACCGTCCAACACAGCCTTTGTCTGCTGCGCAGAAGAATCTGTGCCGGCATTTGGCTCAGTCAGGGCAAAAGCGCCAAGATATTCGCCAGTGCAGAGCTTCGGCAGGTATTTTGCCTTCTGCTCTGGTGTGCCATACTTCATAATCGGCCATGTGCCAAGGGAAGTATGTGCGGAAAGCATGGTGGATGTTGTAGCACATACCTTGCTGATTTCCTCAATGCACATTTCATAGGTCAAAGTGTCGCAGCCAGCACCGCCGTATTCCTTGGAATACGGAATACCCATGAATTTGTATTTACGTAATTTTTCGAGTGCTTCGGAAGGGAAACGTTCTTCCTCATCAATTTCCTGGGCGTAAGGTTTAACTTCCTTTTCCGCAAACTCTCTGAAGAGAGTGCGGGCCATTGTTTGTTCTTTACTGAGTGTGAAGTCCATACTCATTCCTCCAAATCTGTCAGTTACGGGCAATCATTTTGAATAATCGTAGAAGCCTTTTCCGCTCTTACGGCCAAGCAGGCCGCCACGCACCATCTTGCGGAGAAGCGGAGCCGGGCGGTATTTCGAATCGCCGGTTTCATTATAAAGAACTTCCATGACATCCAGGACAATATCGTTGCCGATAAGGTCGGAAAGTGCAAGAGGTCCCATCGGATGGTTTGCGCCAAGCTTCATGGCAACGTCGATGTCTTCTGCAGAAGCCGTGCCCTCGGAGAGAACAACAACCGCTTCGTTGATCATCGGAACAAGGATACGGTTTACAACAAAGCCCGGAGCTTCTTTGACCTGAACTGGGGTTTTGCCGATTTCCGTAGAAATCTGTTTGATTTTGTCGACAGTTTCCTGCGGCGTATTAATGCCTGCAATTACTTCAACCAGTTTCATGACAGGAGCCGGGTTAAAGAAATGCATGCCAACAACCGGATGCTTGATGCCGTGAGCAATCTCTGTGATGGACAGAGAAGAAGTGTTGGAAGCAAAAACGCACTCGGGTTTGCAAAGGCCATCCAGCTGCTTAAAGATACCCTGCTTGATGTCCATTTTCTCAAGAGCAGCTTCTACAACAAGATCGCAGTCTGCAGCAATCTCATTTGTGCCCGTTGTGATTTTTGCAAGGATAGCGTCCTCTTTGGACTGCTCAATTTTGCCCTTGCTTACAAGGCGATCAAGGCTTTTCTTGATTTTGCCCTTGCCGCCTTCCGCCCATTCCGGCTTAACGTCGCAGAGGCGAACTGTATAGCCTTCTGTCTGAGCGAAGGCCTGTGCAATACCGGAGCCCATGGTTCCGGCGCCAATAACACCAACGATCATGAAAAAAACCTCCTGCTTATTATTTATTTATTGATAAAAGGATCGTGTTTCCGTTTTTCGCAGAACGCGCCCATGGCGTTCTTCTGATCCTGCGTACCGCAGCAGGCAGCAAAGAGTTCCGGCTCCAGGGCTGTTGCAGAGTCAATATCCATCTGCAGACCCATATTGACGGCCTTTTTACATTGACGAACAGCAATCGGAGCATTATTGGAAATGCGCTGTGCCAGCTTCATGGCTTCATCCATCAGCTGATCTGCCGGGTAAACGGCATTTACCAGACCAACACGGTAAGCCTCGTCTGCCTTGATGTTTCGAGCAGCATAAATCATTTCCTTCGCTTTTCCTACGCCGATTGTACGCGCAAGACGCTGTGTTCCACCAAAGCCCGGCGTAATGCCAAGGCCCGCTTCCGGCTGCCCAAAGACAGCATTTTCGGAAGCCAGGCGGATGTCGCAGCTAAGCGAAAGTTCGCAGCCGCCGCCAAGTGCATAGCCGTTAACCGCAGCTATGACCGGCATCGGAAGTTTTTCAATCTTGCGGAAAACCGCGTTGCCATGCGCACTGAAAGCACGGCCTTCATCCGGCGTCATGTTACTCATGGCGCCGATGTCGGCTCCGGCGACGAAGGCTTTCTGCCCTGCGCCGGTAATAACAACACAACGGGTTTTGTCCGCATCAATTTCATTGACTGCGGCTTCGAGGTCTGCGAGGACTTCATCATTCAAAGCATTTAAGGCTTTTTCGCGGTCAATCGTAAGAATGC